>DASPWG010000227.1:0-18273 GCA_035621915.1 Streptosporangiaceae bacterium | reverse complement strand
CGATCTCCGGCGCGAGCAGGCCATCCTTGGTGGCCGCGGCCGCGAGCTGATGCGAGCGCGCGGAGAACTCATCCTGCTCCTGCCGCGTGATGTGCAGCCCGGCGTTGTGGCGCTCGGTCGATTCCCCCATCGACACCTGGTCGAAGGCGTCGGTCAGTCCATCGCGGGCCATCGAGTCGACCAGCGTGGTGTCGCCGTACTTGACGCCCGTGCGCGAGGTCGGCAGCAGGTGCGGGGCCTGCGACATCGACTCCATCCCGCCGGCGACCACGACGTCGAACTCGCCGAGCCTGATCAGCTGTGCGGCCAGCGCGATGGCGTCCAGGCCTGACAGGCACACCTTGTTGACCGATAGCGCCGGGACTGTCATCGGAATGCCCGCCGCCACGGCGGCCTGGCGCGCCGGGATCTGGCCGGCGCCCGCCTGCAGCACCTGGCCCATGATGACGTAGTCAACGCGGTCGGCGGGCAGGCCGGCCCGCTCCAGGGCGGCCTTGATTGCAATGCCGCCGAGCTGGGCTCCGCTGAATCCGCTCAGCGAGCCGAGCAGGCGTCCTACCGGCGTACGAGCACCGCCTACGATCACTGGATCACGCATACCTGAAACGATACCTGTGCCGAATCCAGTGGCCAGAAGGGTGGAAGCCGTGCTGACCCGAATCGATCACGTGGGTATCGCCTGCGGCGACCTGGACGCCAAGATCGCGTTCTACGAGTCGGCATTCGGCCTGACGGTGGCGAGCATCGAGGTCAACGAGGCGCAGGGGGTCAGGGAGGCGATGCTGCACGTCGCGGATGGGCCGGCCGGTGCCTCGTACATCCAGTTGCTCGAGCCGACCGGGCCGGACACTCCGGTGGGCAGGTTCCTGGAGCGGCGGGGCGAGGGCGTTCATCACGTGGGCTACGGCGTGGCGAACATCACAGCCGCGCTCGCGGCCATCGGCGCCACCGGCATCCGGCTCATCGACGAGCGGCCGCGGCACGGCTCCATGGGTGCCTCGATCGCGTTCCTGCATCCGGCCGATCTAGGCGGTGTCCTCACCGAGTTGGTGCAGGCCCCGGATGCGGCGCAGACAGGCCACTGAGCGCTTCGGCGGAACCCTCCGGGCCGCTGCGCCGAAGTAGCGTAAGTTGCTTATAAAAGAAAAAACGGTATCTCTGGCACTAGCGGCCGCGAACAGGCCGCCAACGGGCCAGTGGGAGAGTACGCTGCCAGCACCGGGCGAGTGGGGTCGTCTGCTCCGGGCGAAATGACAGCAACTGCAGCGCTGCCGAGCCCGGCCCCTGCCAGCTTCAGGCGGCTCTCACCCCCGGTGCGAGGACCTCACCCTCCCGTCTACACAGGATTAGGCCACATGCAGCCCGACATCGATGCTCAGCTCAGCAATTTCTTCGTCGACGTACCCGACTTCTCCAGGGTCATGCGGGGCTACGACCCACAGCAGGTGACTTCTCACCTGGAGAAGCTTGACAGCGAGGTACGCAAGCACCAGGAGAACGCCCAGGCCCTGCAGCGCGAGCTGGCCGAGGCGCACCGGCAGCTCCAGGAACAGGAGCGGCCGACCTACTCCGGCCTCGGCTCGCGTATCGAGCAGCTGCTCCGGCTGGCAGAGGAGCAGGCTACCGAGATCGTCCAGGAAGCGAGGGCCAGCGCCAACGAGCTGACGGCAGCCGCCAAGGTTTCCTCGGCCGAGGCCAGGGCCTCCGCCGAGAACGAGGCCGCCGAGCTCCGCGCGGTGGCCAAGCGGGAGACCGACGACCAGCGCTCCTCTGCCGAGCGCGAGGCGGACTCCATCAGGACCAAGGCAGGCCGCGAGGCCGACGAGCTCAAGGCGACGACCGACCGCGAGGTGGCCAAGCTGAGGGCCGCGGCCGACCACGAGGTCGCCGAGAAGCGCGCAGGGAACGAGCGCGAGATCGCCAAGATGCGCACGACGGCCGAGCGCGAGGTCGCTCAGCTGCGCGCGTCGGCCAAGCGGGACCGCGACGAGATCCTGACGACCTCCAAGCGGCAGGCCGACGAGATGCGCAGCCAGGCGCAGCGGGCGTTCGAGGACAGCGAGGCGCAGCGCGCTCAGGCCGAGGCCGAGTTCGAGATCCAGCTCGCGGCGCGGCGCGAGGAGTCCGAGCGGCAGGAGGCCGAGCGCCTCGCGGCCGCGCAGACAGCCACCCAGAAGATGGTGTCGGAAGCTGAGCAGCGGGCCGCCACCGCCGAGGAGCGGGCCAGCAAGGCCAGCATCCAGGCTGAGGCCACCCGCCGCGAGGCCGACCAGCACGCGGCGCAGCTCGTCAGCAACGCCAAGAAGAACGCCGACGGCATCGTCGCGCAGGCCAAGGCGCAGGCCGACCAGCTGCTGGCCGACACCAAGTCCGAGTCGGACCGGATCCGCACCGCGGCCCAGCGTCAGGTGGACGAGCTGAACAAGCAGAAGGAGAGCGTGGGCGCGCACCTGGCCCAGATCAGCCAGCTGCTCGGCGCACAGATGCCGGGCCTGGTCGACGTGCTCAAGTCCCCGTCGCCGCAGCCGCAGCAGGCCGCGGTGGCCGCCCCGGCGCCGAAGGCCGTCACGTCCGGTCCGCCCGCTCCTGAGCCCGCCGCTACCGCGGCCCGGCACTCGGCACCCGCCAACGGCGGCGCCAAGCAGCCGGCCCCGGAGGGCAAGCAGGGCGAAGGCGACGACGAGTGGTGGACCGAGTAGGTCCGCCCGCTTAGATATGCCGAGGGGCGCCGCCCGCGACTGCGGGCGGCGCCCCTCGGGGTTCTACAGCGCGGGCGGAGCCCTGCGCTTCTAAAGACTGACTGTCTGGCCGCCGTCCACGATCAGGGTCTGGCCGGTCATGAAGGACGAGGCGTCGCTGGCCAGGAACACCGCCGGGCCCGCCATCTCCTCCGCGCTCGCCCAGCGCTTCATCGCCGATGACTCCACCGTGGCGGGCCCGACGACCGGGTCCTCCCACAGCTGCCGGTTCAGCTCGGTCGCCGTCCAGCCGGGGCACAGCGCGTTGACCCGGATGCCGGCCTTGCCCCACTCGGCCGCCAGCGTCTTAGTCAGCGAGATGAGCCCGGCCTTCGACGCGCCGTACGGGCCCATCAGCGGCGCGGCCGCCAGGCCCGCCACCGACGCGACGTTGATCACCGAGCCCCTGCCGCGGTCCAGCAGGTGAGCGGCGAAGGCGTGGCAGACGTAGACGGCCGAGCTCAGGTTGAGCTGGATGAGCTTGTCCCAGCCGGACAACCGCAGGTCGCTGAACGGCACCATGAAGTTGGATCCGCCGGCGTTGTTGACCACGATGTCCACGTAGCCGAGCTGGTCGATCGCCGTGCTCGCCGCCTCGGCCACCGCGTCGTAGCTGGTCACGTCGGTCGCGATCACGCAGTGCTTGCGGCCCAGGGCATCGATGGCGTCGGCGGTCTGCGCCAGGCCGTCGGCGCTTCGCGCGACGAGCGCCACGTCCGCGCCGGCCTCCGCGAGTGCCACCGCGATCACCTTGCCGATGCCGCGCGACGCGCCGGTGACGAACGCGTTCCTGCCGGTCAGGTCGAACAAACTCACGGTCATTCCTTCCATTCGGTAGGCAGCGGCCAGGCGGCCGGGTTGACCCTGCGGACGATCTCGTTGAGCGCGATGCGCACGGACCGCTCCCCCACCCACAGGTGCCCGGCGTCGGGCACGCCGATCACCTCTGCCTGGGGCACCCGCGCGAACCTCGCCCGCGCCTCGTCGGGCTGCAGGTAATCATCGCGGCCCGGCACCAGCGCGAGCAATGGCTTGCCGGACCGGGCCCAGGCGTCGAGGTCCTTCTCGCCGGCGCGCTTCAGCGGCGGCGACAGCAAAATCGCGCCCGCAACGTCCGGATCGTTCCCCCACCGCAGCGCCAGCTCGGTGCCGAAGGACCAGCCGAGCAGCCACAGCTGCGGCAGGTCACGGTCGGCGCAGTAGCCGATCGCGGCGGCGACGTCATGCCGCTCGGTCTCGCCCGCGCCGAACTCGCCCTCGCTGGAGCCGTGCGGCGAGGTCGTGCCGCGGGTGTTGAACCGGAACACGGCAAGGCTGGCCAGCGCCGGGAGCCGGAACGAGGCCTTGCGCAGCACATGGCTGTCCATCATGCCGCCGTGGGTCGGCAGCGGGTGCAGGCAGATCAGCGTCGCCACCGGCGGATGGTCAGCGGGCAGGGCCAGCTCGCCGACAAGGGTCAGGCCGTCGGCTGTCAGCAGCCTGACCGGCTCGCGCCTGGCCGGCAGGACCGTGCTGGCGGTTATCTCGGACATCGGCTCCTCGGGGTAGCGCGCTGGCCGGCGTTAGCGGCTCGTCAGCGCTGCAGCCGGGGCCCGGGCCGTCGCGGCCGGCGCTGCCAGCAGGCATTGTGCCAGTGCCGCCGGCCCTCCGCGCCGGCGGCGTCGGCCGGCCACACCACGACGTGCGCGGTACCCGGCCGCAGCTCCTGGTCGCAGCCAGGACAGCGGTACATCTTGGTAGCCGCCGCGCCCGGCACCTGGCGGACGATCCAGTCCCCGTCCGGCCACTCCTGCGTCTGCGGCGGTCCCAGCCGCGCCTCCGACTCCTCCTGCGCGGCAGCCGGAGCCGCGCCTTTCCGCCGTGCCCGCCGCGGCTTGCCCGGCTCGTCGGCGGCCCGCCGCTGCACCCGTCGCGGGGACACCCGCTTAGCCGAGAAAGCCCAGCCCGGCCGCGGCGTGCTCGGCCAGCAGCGGCGGGACCGCGAACGCCGGATCGCCGTACCCGGCGTGCATGGCTCGCAGCCCGTCAAGCACGGCCTGCGAGCCGATCTTGTCAAGCAGCGCGAACGGGCCCTGCGGGTAGCCGCAGCCCAGCGTCATTGCCGCGTCCACGTCGGCGGCGGTGGCGTAGCAGTCCTGCACCATCGTGACCGCGTCGGCCAGGTGCGGATACAGCAGCGCGCCGACCAGGAAGCCGGGCCGGTCCGGCGAGTGCAGCGCCCGCAGGCCGAGCCTGTCCGCGAGCGCGCCCGCGGCGGCGGCCGTGCTCTCCTGCGTCGCCACCGTGCGCACGACCTCCGCCAGCCCGGCCGCAGCCAGGTGCATCCCGACAGCCTGCCCCGCCCGGCCGGACGCCAGCGCGGCCGGCAGCACCGGCTCTGCGGGCGATGCCGCGATAACGACCAGGTCGCTGGCATGAGCGGGATTGCGGGTCACGTTGATGCCCGCCGCAGCCGCGGCGCTGGCAAGCTCGGCGTCCGCAGTCCCGCCGGAGCCGATCAGCGTGACGGTGGAGGGCCCCGCCGGGCCAATCCCGTTTCCGTCCGCAGGGCTGGCCTGCGCACCGGCCGCGTAGTCGTAGATCCCGCGGCCTGCCTTGCGGCCCGTGCGGCCGGCGTCGGTCAGGCGGCGCAGCAGCGGGGCCGCGGCGTACCGCGGGCCGCCCAGTTCCGCGCGCAGCACGTCCAGGATCGACAGCGAGGTATCCAGGCCGATCAGGTCGAGCAGCGCGAGCGGTCCCATCGGCAGGCCGATCCCGGCGGTCGCGGCCAGGTCGATGTCCTCGCGGGTGGCGTAGCCGGTCTCGAGCAGCCGGACGGCGTGGTTGAGGTAGGGCAACAGCAGTGCATTGGCCACGAAACCGGCGCGGTCGGTGACCTGCACCGGCGTCTTGCCGAGGTGGCGGGCGAGGTCCGCGACCGCCGCGGCCAGCCCGTCACTGGTCAGAACGGTGGAAACCACCTCGACCAGCCGCATGACCGGCGCCGGGTTGAAGAAGTGCATCCCGATGACGCGGCCCGGGTGCCTGCTGGCCGCCGCGATCGCGGTGACCGACAGCGAGGAGGTGTTGGTAGCCAGCACGGCCTCTGGGCTGCAGACCCGGTCGAGTTCGGCGAAGACCTGCCGCTTGATCTCCATCCGTTCCGGCACGACCTCGACGGCGAGATCCGCTGCTGCGGCCTCGCCGAAGCCGGACGCAGCCCGGATCCGGCCGCGGACCTGCTCCTGCTCGTCCTGCGTCAGCCGACCGCGGCTGACCGCCCTGGCTAGCGAGCCATCGAGCGTGCCGAGGCCGCGGCGCAGCGCGTCCTGGTCGGCCTCGATCGCCACGACGCCGATCCCTGCCCTGGCGAACACCTCCGCTATGCCGGCCCCCATGGTGCCGAGGCCGACGACCGCTACCTCGCGTATCTCCATGGCGGCGACATTACCTAGCCACCCCGGACCGTCCGCAGCCACCCGGCGAGTCGGCCGGCCGCGCTCACGGCGCCGGGCTGGCAGCGCGATACTGAGTTTCCTGTCCATTCACGCCAGCGAGAGGCCTGCCCATGCCGCGTCCCGATCGCAGCTGCGCGCTCGACCACGTCGTGGTGCTCATGTTCGAGAACCGCTCCTTCGACAACCTGCTCGGCCGGCTCTACCAGCCTGGCGAGGTACCGGCATTTGACGGCGTAACGGGCCTTGACCTGGCCTGC
Organism: Streptosporangiaceae bacterium; assembly: GCA_035621915.1. Classification (GTDB taxonomy): domain Bacteria; phylum Actinomycetota; class Actinomycetes; order Streptosporangiales; family Streptosporangiaceae; genus JAJYUU01. Next base: position 11,841 of record DASPWG010000227.1, on the reverse strand, counting down.
CCGGTCCCGGACTGGGCGGCTGTCCAGGGCGGGCCCACTGTCGTGCCGTACGGTGTCGCGACGAACATGAACACGCCGAACCCGGATCCTGGCGAAGAGTACGAGCACGTCAACACGCAGCTATTCAGCATCATCGACCCGCCGTCCAACCGCGGCGTGCTGGCGCAGAAGATGACCGCGCCGTACAACGCGCCGCCCGACCACGGGCAGCGGCCGGCAATGGACGGCTTCGTCACCGACTACATCAGCGCGTTCACGGCGGAGATGCAAAGGCCGCCAAGCTATGACGAGTACGCCCAGATCATGACGGGATACACGCCCGAGCAGATGCCGGTGCTGTCAGCGCTGGCGCGCGGCTTCGCGACCTTCGACCACTGGTTCTGCGAGGTGCCGTCGCAGACGTTCGCGAACCGGTCGTTCTTCCACGCCGCGAGCTCGTCCGGGTACGTGGACAACCTGACGCCAGCCGCCTCGTTTCCCGTCCACAACACCGCGGAGACGATCTTCGAGCGGCTGGATCAGCAGGGGCTGAGCTGGAAGGTGTATTGCGACCCGCCCAGCCACCTGTCGCTGACCGGCATCATCCACGCGCCGCGCCTGTGGCCGCACTTCGCCACCAAGTTCGTGACGACCGACCAGTTCCTGCTGGATGCGGCCGACGGCAACCTGCCGACGTACTCCTTCATCGAGCCGAACCTGCTGTACGGGCACAACGACATGCACCCGGCGTTCGACGCGCTGTTCCCGGACGCCCAGATCGACCCGCCTTCGTCGCTGCTCGGCGGGGAGGCGCTGCTGGCGCAGATTTACGACGCTGTCCGGTCGTCGGCGTCGGACGGCGGCTCAAACGCGTGGAACACGCTGCTGCTGATCACCTTCGACGAGCACGGCGGCACCTACGACCACGTGCCGCCGCCGCTCGCGCCGCCGCCCAATCAGGCCGCCCCGTTCCGCCAGTTCGGGTTCGGCTTCGACCGGTCAGGGATCCGGGTGCCGACCATCGCGATCTCACCGTGGATCGGCGCGCAGACCGTCATCACCGATGAGTACCGCAGCACGTCCGTCATCGCGACGCTGCGCGAGCGCTGGCAGCTCGGCAGCCCGCTGACCGGCCGTGACGCGGTGGCCGCCGACCTCACGCCGGTGCTGAGCCTGGACGCGCCGCGCGACCCGGCGGACTGGCCGTCGGTCACGCCCCGGCCGGTGCCGCCGTTCGAGGGCACCGTGCCCGCCCCTGGCTCGGCGCTGCGCGGGCTGTGCAAGGCCGCCGTGCACAGCTGCCTGGCGCTTGCGGAGCACATGGGCAAGGACAGCCCGCAGCTGTCGGCCGACGAGGACCTCACGCGGGCCGAGGGCGTCGCGCTTATCAGCGACATGGGCGCTGACGCGTTCCCGCGACTGCACCACGACTAGTCTGCGGGGCTCACACGCTCACCTGCGCCTGACCGGCATCACGCGCGCGGAAGCTGTGCCGGTAGGCCTGCGGGCTGGTGCGCACCAGCCGCCCGAAGTGCTTGCGCAGGTTGGCGGCGGTCGAGAAGCCAGTCTTCCGCGCGATCGAGTCGACCGGGATGTCGCTGGTCTCGAGCAGCCGCTGGGCGAGCTGAAGCCGCTGGCGCAGCAGCCACTGGTAGGGCGTGGTGCCAGTAGCGGCCGCGAACCGGCGGGCGAACGTGCGCCTGCTCATGGCTGACCTGCTGGCGAGGTCGTCGACGGTCAGCGGCAGGTCGAGGTGCTCCTGCATCCAGGCCAGCGTGTCGGTGAACAGGTCAGCGCCGTCGACGGCGGGCAGTGGCGCGTCGATGAACTGCGCCTGGCCGCCGTCGCGGTAGGGCGGCACGACGAGCTGGCGGGCCAGCCGCGCGGCGACCTCCGCACCGTAGTCCAGCCGGACCAGGTGCAGGCAGAGGTCGATGCCCGCGGCGCTGCCCGCGGACGTCATGATGTCCCCGTTGTCGACGTACAGCACAGCCGGGTCGACCAGAACGTCGGGATACTGGCGAGCGAGGTCCTCGCACTCCGACCAGTGCGTCGTTGCGCGCCGCCCGGCCAGCAGCCCGGCTGCGGCGAGCACGAACGCCCCGGTGCACAGCGAGACGATGCGCGCTCCGCGGCCGTGTGCCTGCCGCAGGGCGTAGACGACCTCGATCGGCACCCGGTCGACGTCGGCGGTCGGCGGCACCAGGATCGTGTCGGCACGGCGCAGCGCCCCGAGGCCAGCCTGGACCTGCAGCTGGTAGCCGCCCTCCACGGTCACCGCGGCCGACCCGGCCGCGCACACCGCGAACTGGTACCAGGGCACGCCGACATCGCGCGACCAGTCGGTGCCGAATACGTCACAGGCAACGCCGAACTCGAACATCGCGAGACCGTCGTAGACCACGAGCGCCACGCGCCGGCCGCGGCGGGACATGCCCGCCAGGCTCTGCAAGTGCGTCCCGCCGGCCGCTCTCAGCTGACCGGCCCGCGAGTTGGCCGTTTTGTTGTGCACACTGTCAATAGTGCCACTCCCCGCAGTGTGCCGCCAGAGTGAGCATTGATGTATGTCTACCTACACCAGGCAGCCCACCCGGTCGGCGCGGCCGCCGCGTCCCGCAGAGCCCACCGTGCTCATCCTCGACGGCCAGCTGCCGGTGCTGCGCGAGCAACGGCTGCGCCGTCTGGACCGGCTGCTGGCGCGCTGGCGTGGCTTCTCGCTGGACGCGCAGCTGGCCGCGGGAGTGCCGCCGGAAGCGACGCGGCTGCTGGCCGTGCGGGCCCGGATGCTGGTCTCCCCCGGCAGGCGCGAGCGGCTCGCGCGCAACTGGGCCCTGCTGCTGCGGACGGCCAGGCAGCGGCCGTCCGGCACGCCGCGCGTGCCGCTGTGCCGCGACCGGATCCTCGCGGCCGAGCCGGACATTCGTGCCATGGAGCACGCGCTGCGTGCCAGGCTGCCGGTGCCGGCCAGCGGCGTTGCGATGGCCAGCCACCTGCTCGCCGACGCAGCCGGTCCGGTCTATAACCGCCGTTCCGCGGTCGACCTCGCAGCTGCGGTCCGTGCCGCGATCAGCCACCTGGACCCGTCCGCCGGCCTGATGCCCGGCGAGCCCGCCTGACAGCCTCTACCCCGCCACCACCGCGGCGCCCGTCGGCCGGGAGCAAGCGGCAGTGGCGGAAACGACTGAGCCATTACAACGGAGCCACCCGACGCCGCGTCTGGGATCCTTGGGCCATGACGGGATTGCTTCGGTACGTCGATGCCGTGACCTTCCAGGTACCTGACCTGGACGCCGGCCTTGCCTTCTACCGTGACCGGCTGGGACATGACCTGATCTGGCGAAACGACGCCGAGGGCCAGGCGGGTTTGCGCACCCCGGACTCCGCTACCGAGGTAGTGCTCACAACTGCTCTTTCCTATGAGCCCAACTGGAAGGTGCGCTCAGCAGCGGAAGCTGCGGCAGTGTTCGTGGCCAACGGCGGGCGAGTCGTCGCTGGTCCCGACCAGATCCCGATCGGGCAGGTCGTCGTTGTCGAAGACCCGTTCGGCAACGTGCTGGTCCTGCTTGACAGCACCAAAGGCACCTATCAGACCGACGCGGACGGAAATGTGACCGGGGTTGCCTGACCGACACGCTCGGCAGCAGCCTCGACGTACTTATCCTGCATTTGGTGCACTTTGCTGACCCGATTTGGGCGTTATACCCCTACGTAAAGCGGGATATGTCGCGAGGCTCAGTGGCGGACTGCCGGCCGCGAGCGCTGGTTGTCACAGCGTGAACACACTAAGTGACACAGATCACGCAACGTGGTCGTGTCGCCCTGCGTCGTACGGAGAAGTAACTTCCCCCCCGACGGCTCGGGACGGCCGACGGCTCAACCGGCAGCCAGGCTGCGTTCCCGCGCTGTAACCCGCTAAGCGGGTCCCCCCATCTCAGGAGGCTTGTCATGGCCGGGCTGAACGTGGCCGACGCGCGCTGCGCGGCGCTGTTCGCCTCAGCGCTGCAGCGATCAGACACCCTCACCGCGGATGCGGTCGAGGCGGCGATCATCAGCGCCGTCAGCCGACTCGGGCCTGAAGGCTGCGCTGGTCAGGTGGCGCAGGAATTCGGCGACCACCCGGAAAGCGCGTGCGAGCGCATGCGCTGGGCGCGTGACCTTCTGCGTCAGCTGCCGTAGCTGTCCAGGATGCCGCGGGCGGCAGCGAGCAGATGCTCACGCACTGCGCGCGGAGACAGGACCTGTACTTCCGCGCCGAAGCCCGCCAGGCGGTGGGCAGCGGCCCGCGGATGCTCGAAGGCGAGGGTCAGCTCCCGCCAGCCGCGCTCATCCGGCGGACCTGCCGCACTGACGGCGTCGTTTCCGCCGTCGCCGAACACTTCCCCGAACGCGTGCAGCGCTCCGGGCGAGGCGCGCAGCCGCACCTGCACCCGCGGCGTGCTCGCCGCGAACTCCCGTGACCACCGCTCCCAGTATTCAGCCAGGTCAAAGCCGGCCGGCCGGTCAGCGGGCTCGGCCAGGATGCGCGCCGCGGTAATCCGCCCGACGCGGAACACGGCGGTGCGGCCGCTCCGGGTCACAGCCACCAGGTACCAGGTCCCTGCCTTGTTCACCAGGCCGAGCGGCGCGACAGTCCGCGCTGTCTCATCTCCTGCCTTGCCGGGATAGCCGATGTCCAGGCACCGTCCCTGCCGCAGAGCCTCCGCAAGCGGGCGCAGGAACGGCACTTGTTCCTGGCCCTGGAACCAGCGCGGCATGTCGAGGTGCACCAGCGCTGGCCGCGCGGCGCCGGCGTCGCCGTCGAGTCCGGCAGTCACCCTGATCTGGCGATGAGCCGAGCTAATAACCCCGCCCAGGCCGAGTTCGGTCAGGGCGCCGGGAACGCCCATGATGAGCAGCGCCTCTGCCTCCTCCTGGCGCAGCGCGCGCAACGGGAACCGGTAGCCGTCAAGCAACTGGCAGCCGCCGCCCGGTCCTGACTCGGCATACACCGGCACCCCTGCCGCGCTCAGTCCGGCGAGGTCGCGGTAGACGGTCCGAACCGACACCCCAAGTTCACCGGCGAGGTCCCTGGCCGTCATGCGCCCGCGCGCCTGCAGTAGCAGGACAAGCGAGATGAGCCGGTCGGCGCGCACAACAGCAGGCTAGCTCGCTATCGCTGCCATGGGGTGTCAGCAATGCTGGCGTAACGTCAGTGACGGGCACCGCCGCCGGCCGTGTTCGCCGCCGCCAGTCCCGAGGAGACTCATGCAGCCAGATCACTCGTCCGCCGACACCGTGACCGCCGACTCCGTGCCGACCGCCGGCACCGTGCTTGCCTTCTACACAGAGCCGGCCGCGATGACGTCGCCTGGTGCCTACGGCCCGCTGCTGAAGGACCTGCCGCGGGAAGTCCCCGCCCTCGCGGCCATCGCCCAGGGCCTGCTGATCCACGAGCACATGGCGGCGGCCTATGGCGTGCCGCTGGCGGAGGCTGACCGTGCCAGCGTGCACGTCCGGCCGGTGGCCGGCCTGCTCGAGCAGATCATCGCGCGCGACGACAGGCCGCTCACGCAGGCGCGCGTTCCCGCGCAGCGGCTGCCCGGCAACTGCCGGCACTTCACCGTGCTGATGACGGCCATGCTGCGCGCCCAGGGCACGCCCGCTCGCGCCCGCTGCGGATTCGGCGGCTACTTCGCGACGGGCATGTTCGAGGACCACTGGGTCTGCGAGTACTGGGACAGCGCCCGTGAGCGCTGGCGGCTGGCCGACGCGCAGATCGACGACCGCCAGCGCGGCTGGTTCGACATCGACTTCGACCTCACCGACGTCCCGCGCGACCGGTTCGTGGTCGCCGGCCAGGCGTGGGCACAGTGCCGATCGGGCGCCGCGGACCCGGCTCGCTACGGGCTGAGCCTGATAGGCGAGTCCGGCGACTGGTGGATTGCCGCTAACCTCGTGCGCGACGCTGCGGCGCTGCGCAACGTCGAGCTACTGCCATGGGACTGCTGGGGCGCTATGCCAGGGCCGGCGGATGCGATCAGCGCGGACCTGGCCGGCCTGTTCGACCGCCTGGCCAGCCTCACGCAGGACCCGGACACGGCCTTCGCCGAACTGCGGCAGGTGCTGGCCGGCGACGAGCGCGTGCGCGTCCCGCGCGCCGTCCGCAACGCGCTCCGCGACCGCGACGAGCCCATCTGATCGCGGTCACGACAGCGCCTGTACCGCGCGCTGGCTACCCACGGCGCAAGTTAGAGTTGGGCCCGTGCGTCTCGTGATCGCCCGGTGCAGCGTGGACTACGCCGGGCGGCTGTCCGCGCACCTCCCGCTGGCCACCCGCCTCATCATGATCAAGGCCGACGGCAGCGTCTCCATTCATAGCGATACCGGGTCCTACAAGCCGCTGAACTGGATGTCGCCGCCGTGCAGGCTGACCGAGTCAGCCGGGCAGTGGGTCGTCACCGGCAAGTCGGGCGAGACGCTGACCATCAGCATCGAGGAGATCGTCACCGACTCCGGCTATGACCTTGGCGTCGATCCTGGCCTGGTGAAGGACGGCGTGGAATCGCACCTGCAGGAACTGCTGGCAGCCCAGCTGCACGTGCTCGGGGATGGCTGGCGGCTGGTCAGGCGCGAGTATCCGACGGCGATCGGCCCGGTGGACCTCATGTGCCGTGACGCAGCCGGGGTGAGCGTAGCGGTGGAAGTGAAACGGCGCGGCGAGATCGACGGCGTCGAGCAGCTGACCCGCTACCTGGATCTGCTCAACCGTGATCCGCTGCTCGCGCCGGTGCGCGGCCTGTTCGCCGCGCAGGAGATCAAGCCGCAGGCCAGGGTGCTGGCCGAGGACCGCGGCATCCGCTGCGTGACGCTCGACTACGACACCATGCGCGGCGCCGACGACGGCGCGCTGCGGCTTTTCTGAGCCGCTACCGCACGCCCGCACGATCACCCGCGAGCGCAAGGAGGCGCCATGACAGCCCGGTTCGACACCATCCGCACCGAGCGGCTCGTCATGCGGCGCTGGCGCGAGGCAGACCGCGAGCCGTTCGCGGCGCTGAACGGCGACCCCGAGACCATGCGCTACTTTCCCTCGACTCTGGACCGCGCCGAGAGCGACGCCGTCGTCGACCGGATCGAGGACCGCTTCAACGAGCAGGGCTTCGGCCTGTGGGCGCTGGAACTCGCCGGGACCGGCGAGTTCATCGGCTTCACCGGACTGAATCCAATGCCGGAGGGAGTGCCGGGCGCCGGCGGCATGGAGGTCGGCTGGCGCCTCGCCAGGCAGGCGTGGCACCACGGCTACGCGACGGAGGCCGCCAGGGCGGCACTCGGAGTGGCCTTCGACGGCGTCGGCCTCGATGAGATCTGGTCGATGACCGCCGTCCTGAACGAGCCGTCGCAGGCGGTGATGCGCAGGCTGGGCATGACGCAGCACGCCTTCTTCGAGCATCCCCGCGTGCCGGAGGGCAGCCCGGTGCGGCCGCACGTGGCCTACCATCTGGACCGCGCGCGCGGTAGCGATGCGCCAGCCAGCCGGCCGGGCCGGGCCGCGGCGTCAGGCGGCCGGGCTTAATCCCGCCAGCAGGTGCGCGTTGACCGCCCTGGCCGCCGCCGCAAGTTCGGGAACGACCGCAACGGACAGGCCCGCCTTCCGCAGCCGCACCGCGCCGCCGCCTGGCACGAAGATCGGCGGCTCGCGCCAGGCGATCACGACCCGGTCGATGCCGCTGGAGATGATCAGGTCCGCGCACGGCACCGGCCGTGACGCCCGCGCCGCGCAGGGTTCGAGCGAGCTGTACATGGTCGCGCCGGCAAGCCTCGCCGCGCCCGCCTCGGCGGCCCTGGCGAGAGCCACCTCCTCGGCGTGGTCGGCCGGGTCACGCTCCCTGGAGTAGCCGTAGCCGAGCACACTCCCGTCGGCCGCCACCAGCACGGCACCCACGGAGAAGGCGGACGGCGACGGCGGGCACCGCCTTGACAGCTCGATGGCCTCGAGCAGCCAGTGACGGTCGACCTCTGCGGGTGGCGGCTGGGCCATCAGGACACTCCTGCGGTCAGAACGGCGGGATCAACCTACCTGACGGAATACCCGCAGGCCAGCCGGTGATTTACTGGCTCGGGTACAGCAACCCGCGGACGGCGGCACTCCGGCATACAATCGCAGCAAATCTGGCAGAACGGCGGTGCAGGATGACGGCCACGCTCGGGTTCCACGGCCACCTCAGGTCGACCGAGACCTTCGACACGCTCAATCCGGCAACCTCGGAGGTGATCGCCACCTTCGGTGTCTACGGCGAGCACGACGTCAACGACGCCGTGGAGCGGGCGCACGTGGCGGCCGCCTGGTGGGCCGAGCTCGGCTGGAAGGGCCGCGAGCAGCGGCTCCTTGCCTGGAAGTCCTACCTCACCCGCTACATCGGCAGGCTGGCTGAGCTCGTGCACACCGAGACCGGCAAACCGCTGGGCGACGCCCAGCTGGAGATCCTGCTGGCCATCGTGCACATCGACTGGGCGGCCAGGCACGCCAGGAAGGTGCTGCGCCCGCGCCGGGTCCGCAGCGGCCTGGTGGCCCTGAACCAGGTGGCAACGCTGGAGTACCAGCCGCTCGGCGTGGTCGGCGTGATCGGCCCGTGGAATTACCCGGTCTTCACGCCGATGGGGTCCATCGCCTACGCCCTGGCCGCCGGGAACGCCGTCGTCTTCAAGCCCAGCGAGCTGACCCCCGCGGTGGGCGGCTGGCTGGTCAGCTCGTTCGCCGAGGTCGTGCCGGAGCAGCCCGTCCTGCAGCTGGTGACGGGCCTTGGCCAGACCGGCGATTACCTGGCTCGCAGCCCGGTCAACAAGATCGCCTTCACCGGCTCGGCCGCGACCGCCAGGAAAGTGATGGCGGCGTGCGCGACCAACCTCACGCCGCTGGTGGCCGAGTGCGGCGGCAAGGACGCGTTCATCGTCGGCGCGGACGCCGACCTGGACGCGGCAGCCGACGCCTGCGCCTGGGGCGCGCTGTCCAACGCCGGCCAGACCTGCGTCGGCGTCGAGCGGGTATACGTGGCCCAGGACGTCTACCACACGTTCCTGGAGAAGCTCACTGACCGGGTGACCAAGGTCAGGCCCGGCGAGGATCGCGAGGCCGACTACGGCCCGATGACGCTGCCCGGCCAGGCCGAGGTGATCGAGAAGCACATCGCGGACGCTCTGGCCCGCGGCGGGCGGCCTGTCGTCGGCGGCATCGCCAGCATCAGGCGGCCGTACGTCGGCCCGGTGATCCTGGCCGACGTGCCGGAGGAGAGCAAGGCCGTCACCGACGAGACCTTCGGGCCGACCATCACTGTAGCCAAGGTCGCCGACCTGGCCGAGGGCGTCGAGCGGGCCAACGCCAGCCGCTACGGCCTCGGCGGCACGGTCTTCGCCAAGAACCGCAAGGCCGCGATGGCCGCCGCTCGCTCGCTGCGCAGCGGGATGACCGCCATCAACTCGGTCATCTCGTTCGCCGCCGTGCCTTCGCTGCCGTTCGGCGGGTCCGGCGACTCGGGCTTCGGCCGCATCCACGGTGCCGATGGCCTGCGCGAGTTCGCCCGGCCGAAGGCGATTGCGCGGCAATGGCGCAAGGCGCCGGTGAATCTCACCTCGTTCGACCGGACCGACGCGGACCTGAACAAGCTCCTGACCGTCGCCACGTTCCTGCACGGCAGGCGGTACAAGTAGCCGCGCCCTGCCGCCCGTTTCCCTCCCATGACGGGAACGGGCGGGAGGCCTACGCGGACGCCGTCAGGGCCATGTCGGCCGGGTCGACGGCGGCTAGCGGGGCGCGGCCCTGGATCAGGTCCGCGGCGCGCTCGGCAATCGCGATAGTCGGTGCATTGGTGTTCCCCCGCGGCACCGTCGGCATCACCGAGGCGTCCACGACGCGAAGTCCCTCGACGCCGCGCACCCGCAACGCGGTATCCACCACGCTGTTGAGCTTGCTCGCCGCGACGCGGCCGTCACCGCCCATGGCGCAGGTGCCCACCGGGTGGTACAGGGTGCCCAGGTCGCCGCGGATCCACTCGCGCACCTCGGCGTCGGTGCGCAGGGCCGGGCCGGGCGCGAGCTCGGGCCTGGCGATCCTGGCCAGCGGCTTGGCCGCGGCGAACTCGCGCGCCATGGTGACGCCCCTGACCAGCGGGTCGATGTCGGAGCTATCGGACAGGTAGGACGGATCGATCGCGGGCTTGTGCCGCGGGTCGGCGGAGCGCAGCCGGATCCGGCCGCGGCTGCTCACGCTGACCAGCGTCACCAGCACCGACAGGGCGCGGCTAGCCGGGTCGGCGAGCCCGCCGTTGACGAACGGCACCGGGAGCACGTGCCACTGGATGTCCGGCGCAGGCAGCGCCGGATCGGTGCGCACGAAGCCGCCCGCCTCGGCGATGTTGGTCGTCATCGGGCCGGTGTGCGTCATCTGCCAGCGGGCGAGGTTGCGCGGTCCGGCCACCTCCCACAGGCTCCGCGACTTGGGCGCGCTCCACATCGCGGTGACGACCGGATGATCGGAGAGGTTACCGCCGACGCCGGCGTTCTCGGCCAGCACCGGGATGCCGTGCTCGCGCAGCTGGGCCGCCGGGCCGATGCCGGACAGCATGAGCAGTTGCGGGCTCCCGATCGCGCCGGACGACACGATGACCTCGGCCTCGGCCCTGGCCGTCTCCTCCACCCCGCGGCGCAGGTAGCGGACCCCGACGGCCCGGCCAGCCTCGATGATCACGCCGGTGACCAGGGCATCGGTCTGCACGGTGAGGTTCTGCCTGTCCATGGCCGGGTGCAGGTAGGCGTCCGCCGCAGACCAGCGCCGTCCTCCCCGCTGGGTGACCTGGTAGTAGCCCACCCCGTCCTGGGTCGGCCCGTTGAAGTCGTCGTTGGCCGGCTGCCCGCACGCCCTGGCGGCGCTGATGAACGCCCCGGTCAGGTCGCTCTTGTAGCGCAGGTCCTGCACGCTCAGCGGGCCAGACGCGCCGTGATAGGCCGACGCCCCCCTGGAATTGCACTCGGCCCGCAGGAAGTAGGGCAGCAGGTCGGTGTAACCCCAGCCCTCGCAGCCGTAATCGTCTCGCCAGGTGTCGTAGTCGTAACGACTGCCGCGGATATAGATCATGGCGTTGATCGAGGACGAGCCGCCGAGCACCCTGCCCCGCGGCCAGTAGATCGACCGGCCGCCCACGCGGTCCTGGGGCGTGGTCTGGTAGTCCCAGTCGTAGGCGCTCTTGAACAGCAGGTTCACGGCCGCCGGGATGTGGATCTCGGCCGCCGTATCGGGAGGGCCGGCTTCCAGCAGCAGCACCCGCGCATCCGGGTTCTCGCTCAGCCGCGAGGCCAGCACGCATCCGGCGCTGCCTGCGCCGACGATGATGTAGTCGTACACGGCTCACCTCTCCCGCCTCGGCCGCAAACCGGGCCGCGGGTAAGGATATCGAGTTATTTATGCCTAGCTCGACAGCTTAGCGAGGTACGGGCGTTTTCCGGCCGGAGACTTTTGCTGGTGCACATTAAAGCGCGCTCCCGGCCGGTACCGGCCGGGAGCGCGCTTCCCCCCACCCTTTGCGACCGCCCCGATTCCGGCGGGCCCCCGAGAACCGCCGGAACACTGTGGCGAGCCGCGAGCCGCCAAGCGGCTCCTCCGAGGCCTTTTGGGCCCGGGCTCAGTGTGACCAAAAAAGCCCGTACATCAGTCCGGGCGGCCACTACTGCTATGACTCTTAGTAAGTACACGATGCCACATCGTGTTCGCGTTGTGAATACCCCAGCTCAGCTGCCCTAACACTCAGAAGATCCGTCAAGCCGCATTTGATTCGCGATCGGATCCCGCAGGCCAAGGGTCTGAATTACGGTCATCTAGCGCCGATATCGTCG
>DASPWG010000226.1:0-14777 GCA_035621915.1 Streptosporangiaceae bacterium | reverse complement strand
CTGTGGGGACCGGCCTGGGTGCTGCTCCTGCTGGCGATCGTGAACTCGCTGCTGTCAGTCTCGGTGGCCACGACGAACTCCTCGACAAGGGTCATCTACGCCATGGGCCGGACCGGAGCGCTGCCGGCCTGGTTCGGCCAGATCGACCGCCGGTACGGCACGCCGCGCAACGCGATCATCGCCCAGACGGTCCTGACTGCCGCGCTCGGCCTCGGCCTCGGGTTCGCGATGGGCCCGTTCAACGAGTTCCTGATGATCGGCGTGGCCATCACCGTCGGCCTGGCCCTGCTCTACATCCTCGCCTGCCTGGGTGTCGTGAGGTTCTTCCTCACCGAGCAGCGGCGGGCATTCAACGTTCTGATGCATGTGGTGATACCGCTCGTGGCCGCGGTGGCGGTGGGCTTCGTGCTCTACCACAACGTGATTCCGGTGCCGCCGTACCCGATCAACATCGCGCTGCCGCTGGCCGGCTGCTGGGCCGCCATCGGCATCATCGCCACGGTCTACATGGTCGCGACCGGGCGAACCGGATGGCTGGACAAGGCGACCAGGGTGTTCGACGAGCAGGCTGCCGGCGGCACGGCCGAGCAGGCGCACGATCAGCCCTGATGGCAGTCGACCCTGCGCTGGCGGGCACGGAGGGGATGCCCGCCAGCGGCCGTCTTGTCGCTTCGCCTACCGAAATGCGAAACGACAGGACACTCGACATCGACGCATTGCCGACGCTGGCCATGCTCGAGCGACTCAACGATGAGGACGCCACGGTTGCCGGGGCGGTCCGCCGCGCGCTGCCAGACCTGGCGGTCGTGGTCGATGCCGCGGACCGGGCACTGCGCGCAGGCGGGCGGGTGCACTACTTCGGAGCCGGGACGTCGGGGCGGCTGGCGTTCCTGGACTGCGCCGAGCTAGGTCCTACGTTCGACCTGCCGGCAGGCATCGTGGTCGCGCACATCGCCGGCGGGGAGCCGGCGCTCACCCAGTCGGCCGAGAACGCGGAAGACGATGAGGCCAGCGGTGCGGCCGACGCGGCGGAGGTGGAGACGGCCGACGTCGCGATCGGGCTGACCGCATCCGGGTCGGCTGCCTACGTGGCGGGCGCGCTGACGGGCGCCCGCCACGCCGGCGCGTTCACCGCCCTGTTCACGGCAAACCCGCAGGCACCGATCGCCTCGCTCGCTGACGTGGTCGTCTGCACCGACACCGGGCCCGAGGCAATCACGGGCTCGACCAGGCTGAAGGCCGGTACCGCCGAGAAGATGCTGCTCAACTCGTTCTCGACCGCGCTGATGGTGCGGTGCGGCCGGACGTACTCGAACCTGATGGTGCGGCTCAGCCCGGTGAACGCCAAGCTGAGGGCGCGCCAGGTCCGGCTGCTCAGCCAGGCCTCGGGAGCCGGCGAGGACGCCTGCGCTGCGGCCTTGTCGGCAGCCGGCGGGGACGTCAGCGTCGCGCTGGTCGCGCTGGTGTCCGGAGCTGACAGCGCGACGGCGCGACAGGCCCTGTCCGCGGCCGACGGAGTCGTCCGCAACGCCATCGACCTGGTTCGCGAGCTCCGCTCGCCGGACTGACCGCTCCGGCGTTCCTCACCTGCTCGGCCGGCGGCGCCCCTGCACTGCTCCGTGGGTGCGGGCCAGGGCGGCCGCGGCACTGGCGTGATTGCGCTGCGCCACCCCGACGAACAGGCAGTCGACGACCGTCAGCGCGGCGATCCGGCTGGCCATGGCCCCGGCGCGGAACGTCGTTTCCTGCACCGAGGTGCACAGCAGCACGTCGGCGCAGCCAGTGATCGGCGAGTTCGCGAAGTTGGTCACCGCGATCGTCTCCGCGCCGCTGAGCCGCGCCTGGCTCAGCGCGTCGATGGTGTCGATGGTGGTGCCGGTGTGGCTCAGCCCGATGGCGACATCGCCGCGCCGCAGGTTCGCCGCGGAGGTGATCGCCATGTGCGGGTCCGTCCAGGCGAAGACCGCGAGGCCGATCCGGTGCAGCTTCTGCTGCAGGTCCAGGGCCACGAACCCGCTGGCCCCGACGCCGTAGATGTCCACCTGCCGGGCCGCCACGACGGCGTCGATGGCCCGGCCGAGCTGCTGGAGGTCGAGCGCAGCCGCGGTATCGCGGACCGCCCTGGCATCTGACCCCGCGATCTTGGCCACCACCTCGGCCAGCCCGTCGTCCGCATGAATGTCCAGCGACAGCGGCAGGTCACGGTCCGCGTCCGCGCGGCCGGCCCAGGTCGCTATTGCGATCCGCAGGTCCGGGTAACTGGCAACCTCGATGCTGCGGCAGAACCGCACCACCGTGGCCTCCGAGGTTTTCGCCAGTCGCGCCAGCTCGCTAATCGTGAGCCGGGCTGCCCGTTCGGGATCGCTGGTCACGGCCAGGCCGACCCGCTGCTCGGCTGGCGGTAGCGACGGCAGCAGCGAGCGGATCCGCACGATGACATCGCCGCCTGTGCCTGGCTGGCCGCTCGTCTCCAGATCACCATGCCGAGGATCAGCGGCGTCGTCCCCGGCGCTCCCGCCGGACGGTTCAACGCCCCCGGCCCGCGATCGGCTCATCTGCCCGCTCCCGCAACGTCCGCTAGTTTTCCCTTGCTGCCGGCCGTGGCTGCGAGCCCTGGGCCGGCGAGCCCCGGGCTGTCGCGGCCAGCCCGGCCAGCCGCACCGCGCCGGCCACGGGTACGTCGGCCAGCACGCTCACGTCGGCGCCCGGCAGTGCCAAGGCAACGGCATTAGCCGCAGCGTCTCGGTAGACCGCGCTGCCGAGCAGGCCGCCGGCCAGAACTACGGGAAGACTGGCCGGCGAGCCGGGGCCGCAGCGCCCGGCCGGCTCCCGGGCCGGCCGTCCGTCCCCGCGCGCGATCGCGGGCACTTCGGTCAGCTCGCTGACAGCTGCGCTCGCCAGCGCCGCCACGGCGTCCGCCGCGCGCCCGGCGATCACAGTAGCGGCTGGGTCCCGGCTGTCCAGGACCGGCTCGGCGTGGCGCGCCCAGTCGCTGGGACGGTGCGGCTTTTCGTAGTACCTGCGGTGCAGCGAGGAAAGGTTTTCGCAGCCCGTCGCTGCCAGCAGCACGGCTGCGAGTTCGCCGAGCGGCTCGTCCTGATCGCGGCGGCCGAGCAGTACCCGCAGCGCCTCGCGCACGATCCAGTAGCCGCCGCCCTCGTCGCCGAGCAGGTAGCCCCAGCCGCCTGCCTGGATGACCCGGCCCGCGAGGCAGCCGACCGCTACCGAGCCGGTGCCGCACACCACCGCGACCCCGGCGTCGTATCGGGCGGCAGGCAGGATGAGCATGACATCGCTGACGATCACGACCCTGCCCGGCCAAGCCAGCGGGGTCAGCCGAGCGTGCAGGAACTCCCTGGTGCCTGGCACGCTGAGCCCGGCCGAGCCGACGCAGATCGCGTCGAGGGGCTCTGCCTGGTCCGCGTGCACGTCCGTGAGCAGTGCGTCCAGGGCGGCCCGCGCGCCCTCCAGGCCGGCGGCCGGCAGGCTCGCGCTGGCGGCCTGGCTCTCGGCCGCGACCTGCCCTCCCGCCCACAGGCGGGCCCGGCTCCTGGTCCCGCCGATGTCAATGCCGAGCAGCCTCAGCCCGGTCCATGCATCGTCAGGGACCCGCGCGGCAGCGGCCGACCACTGCATCAGGTCCGGCTCCGCCATACAGGCGAGCCTACGGCGGCCTGGCGCCCGGCCCTACCGCATGGGGCCGCCGGGCGGGCGCCAGTACTGCCAGCCCGGATGAACCGCGAACAGCCTGGACGGAGCAGGCGGGGCTGCGGCGGCGGCGAGCCGCTCGCGTGGCTGCAGGGCAAGGCCCGCGGGCACCGGCTCCCACCACCGCTCGCGGCGCAGCAGCCTGCTGTAGAGCTCGACCGGCTGCCCGAGCTGGCCGCGACGCGCGGGGCCAAGCACCATCTCGGCCGGCGCGGGCTGGTCGGGCCGCTGCCAGCGGCAGTCGGTGGACAGCCGGATCTTCTGCGCGCCGTTCGGGAGCGCGGCGTGCGCGGTCATGCAGTGAAACAGCAGCACGTCTCCCGGCTGGTAGTCAGCGCTGAGCCAGCCCGGCTCGGCCGGCTGCAGCAGCCGCGGCCTGACCGGCGCGCCGAGATGACTGCCAGGCAGCACCGCGAGCCCGCCGAGGGCCGCCGGGATCTCCATGAGCGGCAGCCAGGTCGTGAGCATGTCCTGCACGCCGGAGTTCTGATAGTCCTGGTGGACGTAGCGGCCGAGGGTGACGGGCTGGTGCGGCCGCTCCGGGTACACGGTGCGCAGCACCTTGACCGGGTAGCTGAACGCGGCAGGCCCGAGTATCGACCGGACCAGCTGGCGCAGCGATGGCAGGTACGGCAGCCGGTTGAGGCCGCGGGTGATGAGCGCGGCGCGGAACACGGGATCGGCCAGCGCCTGCCTGAAGTTGACGGTCCGGTCCGGGTCGGCCGGCCGGCCGCTGCGGTCCGCCCAGCCGCCGTCGCGCAGGGCCGCGAGCACGTCGTCATGTGCCGTGCGCACGTCGGCCGCGGGCAGCAGCCCGCGCAGGAACAGGTAGCCGTCCGCCGCAAGCCTGGCGCGCAGCCGCGCCGGATCGGCGCGCAGTGCGGCTGAGTCGGTCAGTTCCCGCATACGCCGACGATAGCCCCGGCTTAGAGTGGGCCGGACCAGGCCGAGCTTGCGGGCCGGGGTGGGGCGGGAGCATCCCGTTCCCAATAAAATGGGCCGCCTTACGAGCGGACGGTCGCAGCGAAGAGACTCGCGCAAAGGGGCGCTGACGATATGCACGGATTCGAGACGCTTGCCATCCACGCCGGCCAGGAGCCAGATCCGGTCACCGGCGCGGTGGTGCCGGCGATCTATCAGGTCACGACGTACAAGCAGGACGGCGTCGGCGGCCTGCGCGGCAAGGAGCTTGGCGAGGCGGCGCGGTGGATCGAGGGGTATGAGTACTCGCGCACCGCGAACCCGACCCGCGGGGCGCTGGAGGAATGCCTGCTCGCGCTCGAAGGCGGCGCGCGGTGCCTGGCGTTCGCCTCGGGCATGGCCGCGACGGACTGCCTGGTCCGGGCGCTGTGCCAGCCGGGCGATCACGTGCTGATCCCGACGGACGCCTACGGGGGCACGTTCCGTCTCTTCGACAAGGTGCTCGCGGGCTGGAACGTGAGCTACCGCCCCGTGTCGATGGCGGATGTGGGCGCCGTCAGGGCGGCGCTGGCCGACCGGCAGGCGCGGCTGATCTGGGTCGAGTCCCCCACCAACCCGCTGCTCGACATAGCCGACCTGCTCGCGCTCGCCGAGGTCGCGCACGAGGCAGGCGCACTGCTGGTGGTGGACAACACGTTCGCCTCGCCCTACCTGCAGCAGCCGATCGCGCTCGGGGCGGACGCGGTCGTGCACTCGACAACCAAGTACATCGGCGGGCACTCCGACGTGGTGGGCGGCGCGGTCATGGTGGCCGACCCGGAGCTTGGCGCGCGGCTGGCCTTCCTGCAGAACGCCACCGGCGGGGTTCCCGGCGCGTTCGATGCGTGGCTGACCCTGCGCGGGGCCAAGACCCTCGGCGTGCGGATGGACCGGCACTGCGAGAACGCCCAGCGGATCGCTGAGATGCTGCTCAGCCATCCAGGCGTGTCGCGGGTCTTCTACCCCGGCCTGCCGTCACATCCGGGGCACGAGGTTGCTGCCAAGCAGATGCGCGGCTTCGGCGGGATGGTGTCGTTCCGTGCCAGCGGCGGCCCGCAGGCAGCGCTTCAGATCTGCGGCCGGACGCGGCTGTTCACGCTGGGGGAGTCGCTGGGCGGTGTCGAGTCGCTGATCGAGTACCCGGCGTCCATGACGCACGCGTCCGTGGCCGGCTCGCCGCTGGAGGTACCCGCCGACCTGGTGCGGCTGTCGGTCGGCATCGAGACCTGCGACGACCTGATCGAGGACCTGCGCGAGGCACTGGACTAGGACGGTGCGTGGCTGAGTCCGCAGCCTGACGCATCGCGGCGCGGTTCGGTGCGGACATGAAAGTGCCGGACCGCACCCGGCCGGCCAGATGGCCACTGCGGGTACGACCCGGCACGGTCAAGCTTGGGTGCCTAGATTTCTAGTCGCCGGCTGACAGGTGAACCGACCGGTTCCCGAGTCAGCTGCGGACGCTGTCCTTCTTGTTGGCGAACCAGGCGCCGACGAAGAGGGCGACCGCAATCACCAGCGCGACCACGGCGTGGAACGGGTGCGTCTTGTCGTGGCCCTTGGCGGTGGTGTAGAGCGTCAGGAAGCTCGGCAGGCCCTTGACGGCCAGGCACAGCACCGCGTACACGACAGCCAGAGCGCCGATGACCGCCAGCGTGACGACCAGCGGGCGCCTGCCGGATGCGCCGGACCCGGAAACGCTTGCAGAACTCACTTGATCCTCCTTGGGGAGCCGGATGCCTCCGTCTAACCGCGGAGGCCGGTGACCGGCGAATGATGTACCAGCGGAACAGTACCGCTGGCGCGGCGAGCAAGGATAAGGCACAAAGAGAATAAAAGTAAAATCTTGGCTGGCCGTGACGAGGGTGCCTGCCGGCGATCCGCGGGCCGCATCCCGGCGGTTCGCGGTGCCTGGCTACGGTCGGACGGGGTGCCGGCCGGCCGCTGGCGAGCGGTGCAGCGCTAAGACTGCCAGATCGGCGGCCCTAGGGCTGCCAGACCATGAGGGCCAGGACCGCCAGCCAGATCAGGTTGACTACGCCGCCCATGGCGACAATCCGGCCGCGCTCGACCGAGGCCAGGTGAATCGACCCGGCAAGATCGGCAGGCCGCTGCACTGCATCATCAGCACCGGGCTGCGCCGCGGCTGGCTGCACTGCCGTGCCGGCCGCCGGCGTCGCTGTCCCGGTGCCCGGCAAGCCGGCGTCGCCGGCGGCTAGCTGCACGCCCGCGGTCTCTGCGCCGACCTCGGTGGCATCGGCAGGCGCGGCCACCGCGGCTTGAGCCGCGGCGCTCCTCGCCGCCTCGTCCAGCGCCCTGATCGCCTTGCGCTGGTCGCGGATGATCAGCACCAGTAGCACGAGCGCGACGACGAACAGCGTCATCGCCGATGTCAGCCACGGCTTGGAGAGCTCGTGCTGAAGCTGGCCAAGCACGATTCCGAGCACCAGCACCACGAGCAGGCCGGTCGTGAAGATGATCGTGATCCTGGCCAGGTAGCGCAGGATGGCCACATCGCGCTTCCTGATGTACCGCGGCGTCGAGGAGATCGCCAGCGTGACCGGCCCGACCGTGAAGATCGCGAATCCGATGTGGAGCCACAGCACAAGCTGGTCAGCGAAAGACATGTGCCGATACTAAAACCGCCGGTCGGGACTTGCCTCGTATATGCACCCCGGCCAGGTCCGTGGCGCTACTCGTCCCCGTCGGCCCGGGCGCGGCGGGCCAATCTTGCGCAGCGCGGATCGGCGCCCAGCGCCGTCCTAGCGGGCGCGCTCGCGCCGGGATCGCAGGAAGTCCTTCACCACGTACTCGCCGAGGCTGTCGGGCATGGCGCGGAGCACGCGGCCGCCGTTGCGCCGTGCCACCTCGTCCACGAACGCGGTCAGCCGCTCGTCGTCGGCGAGCATGAACACGTTCAGCGTGGCACGGCGCCTGGTCATCTTGTCGACCTCGGCGAGCGTCAGCTCCAGCGTCTCCGGCGACGGCGGCCAGTCGAACCAGAACCGGCCGTCCCTGCGCAGGTGCGCCGTCGGCTCCCCGTCGGTGATGATCATCACGACAGGGTTGTGCTCGGGCCTGCGGTCGAGGAACCGGCCCGCCAGGACCAGCGCGTGATGCAGGTTGGTGCCCTGGACCATGTCCCAGCTCAGGCCGGCCAGCTCAGTCTCGCGCAGTTCCCGCGCGTAGTTGGAGAAGCCGATGACCTGGATGGCATCTTGCGGGTACTGGGTCCTGACCAGGGCGTGCAGCGCAAGCGCGGTCTGCTTGGCCGCACCCCAGGTGCCGCGCAGCGCCATCGAGTACGACAGGTCGACCAGCAGGCATACGGCGGCCGAGGCGCGCCGCTCTGTCTCGGACACCTCGAAATCGCGGACCGACAGCCGCACGCGCGGATGGTCCTGCGCGGTGCCTGACCCGATGCCCGCCTGGTGGAACAGCGCGTTCCTGACGGTCGCGGCAGCGTCGATGGCCTGCTCGTCGCCGAAGCGCCATGGCCTGGTACTGCCGGTGAACTCGCCGGCCTGGCCCACGTCGTGCTGATCGTGATCTCCGTTGCCGCCCTCGGGAAGCTGGGCGAACACCTTCTTCAGCGCGGTCTGGCCCAGCCTGCGCACGGCCTTGGGAGTGAGCTCGAGCTTGCCGTCGGTGCGCTGCAGGTAGCCCTGGCGCTCGAGTTCCCGCTCGATCTGGCGCAGTGCCTCCATGTCGTCGACCGCCTGGCGGCCGAGCGCACGCCGGATCGCGTCCTCGTCGACGTCGTCCATCCGCGCGCCCGGGTAGTCCTGGCGCAGCGCGTCCTCCAGATCGGCGAGGTCGGCCAGTTCGGCGAGCGCCGACGTGGCGTCGCTGAGTCCCAGCGGCTCGCCTCCGGTCATCCGCGGCTGCGGGTAGGCATCGTCCATGTCAGGCCGCCTGGAGCGCAGCGCATCGGCGAGCCTGCTCATCTCGGCCGCGAGGCCGGCATCCTCGAGTGCCTGCGCCATCAGCCCGGCAAGCTCGTCCCGCTGCGCGTCGGTCAGCGAGTTCAGCACCCGCTGCGCCGCCGACATCCTGCGCACCAGGCTGTCCACGAGTTCCTCGAGGTTGGCCGGGGAGTCGGGGAACATGTCGCCGTAGCGCTCCATGAAACGGTCGAAGTCCTGCTGGGTGTGCTCACCGCGCGCGTCGGCCTCGAGCATGTCGGTCAGCTCCGACATCATGTCCTTGACGCGCTGCAGCGCCTGCGGATCGGTGTCGGACAGGGTTTGCTTCATGCCGCGGAACTGGCTGTCGAGTACCTCGCGTCGCAGCAGCGACTTGAGCTCCTCGAACGTTTCCCGCGCCGCCGGGGAGCGCCAGTCGTAATCTGCAAGCTGCCTGATGGCCTGCGCTGTGTCCGCGGGCAACGCGTCTAGCTCGTCTTCGCGCAGCCTTGCCTCGTCGCTCGGGTCGGGGAACAGCTCGGCCCGCTCCTGGCCGATCGCGGTATCCAGCAGGGCGCGCACCTGCTCCAGGATGCCGTCGAGGCGGCCGCGGCCGCGGATCTCGCGCTGCCGTTCCCGCACCCTGCGCAGCAGGTCGTCAAGCCCGCGGTGACCGGACATGCCGCGGCGCAGCAGATCACGCAGCGCGCTTGCCGGATCGGCGCCGTCCAGTACGGACTCGCCGAGGGCATCGACGGCACCCAGCACGTCGTAGGGCGGCTCCAGCGGGTCGGGGCCGTCGCGATAGGGCCCGTAGCGGTAGCCCGTCATCTGCCGTGCTCCCCTCCGTCACCGTGGTCTCGGGGTGCCTGCTGGCACCGGTGCTGCCGGCCCGCCGCCCGGCACCTGTGGTGCCGGGCGGGTTCAGGTCCGGTAGACCGCTCCGCCATCGACCGATTCCTTCGACAGCCTCCGCATCAGGTAGAGGCCCTCGAGCGCGAACTCCAGCGCCGCGGCCGCCTGGCCGAAGGACTCGGCCCCGCTCATCTGCAGCCGCTCCATGATCTTCGCCAGGCCCGGCACTTCGCCGATCCTGTGCAGCAGCTCGGCGGCCGGCACGAGGTCGCCAGTCTCGACGATGCCCTCGTCGTTGAACCTGGCCAGCAGGCCGCTGAGGTCGGCGTTGCCGAGCGCGGCGCGGAAGGTGTCGCTGGTGGCGCGGCGCAGCAGGTGGTCTAGCACCTCCTGCTCCCGGCCCTCCTCGCTGACCTCGAACTCGACCTTGCCGCGCAGCGTGGAGACCACGGCCGGCAGGTCGCACACGCGCGCGACCGGCTGCTCCTCGCCGGTGATGGCCGCCCGCCGGACCGCCGATGCCGCGACCGCCTCCGCCGCCGCGATGGCGAACCTGGCCGAGACCCCGGACCGGGCGTCGACCGCGGGCGAGGCGCGCACCAGCCGGGTAAACCTGGCGATCACCTGCACCAGGTGCGTGGGCAGCACCGCGCCGGGATCAGTATCCTGCCAGGCCAGCTGCGCCTCCTGGTTGATCAGCTCGAGCTCGGCCTCAAGGCTGGCCGGGTAGTGGGTGCGGATCTCCGCGCCGAACCGGTCCTTCAGCGGGGTGATGATGCGGCCGCGGTTGGTGTAGTCCTCCGGATTCGCGCTCGCCACCAGGACGATGTCGAGTGGAAGCCGCAGCGAGTAGCCGCGGACGCCGATGTCACGCTCCTCGAGCACGTTGAGCAGCGCCACCTGGATCCGCTCGGCGAGATCGGGCAGCTCGTTGAGGGAGAAGACGCCGCGGTTGGTGCGCGGCACCAGCCCGTAGTGGATGGTCTCGGGATCGCCGAGGGTGCGGCCCTCGGCCACCTTCACCGGGTCGATGTCGCCGATGAGGTCGCCGACGCTGGTGTCTGGAGTGGCGAGCTTCTCTCCGTACCTGTCGTCACGCGATCGCCAGGTCACCGGCAGCTCGTCGCCCAGCTCCGCAGCGAGCCGCTTGCACCGGGCGCAGGCCGGTGCGTACGGGTGGTCATTGATCTCGCAGCCGTCGATCGCCGGCGTCCACTCGTCCAGCAGGCCGGTGAGCGTGCGGATCAGCCTGGTCTTGCCCTGGCCGCGCTCGCCGAGAAGGATCACGTCGTGGCCGGCGATGATGGCGCGCTCCAGGTGCGGGAGCACCGTATGGCTAAATCCGACAATGCCGGGGAACGGGTCCTGCCCAGTGCGCAGGCACTCGAGCAGGTTGTGCCTGAGTTCCTCCTTGACGGTGCGGTACTCGTGGCCGCTGGCCTTCAGCTCCGCCAGCGTGCGCGCTGGCGGCGGCGAGGATACAGGCGGCTGGCCGAATGCTGGTTCATGCCTCGTAGTTGGCTGCACCATTCGACACTATGTCGATGCAGGTTGTGTTCGCATCCTGGGAGGCGTGAATGCAGGATCCCCGGCCGGTACTCGCCATCGACATCGGAGGTACCAAATTCGCCGCCGGGCTGGTAGAGCCGGCGGGTCGCGTCCTCACCTGGTCCCAGGTGCCCACCCCGACTGGCCTGGACGCTGAGCAGCTGTGGCGCACGCTCGACGCGCTCATCACGAAGATCCTGGATGGCGCCGGGATCATTAGCTCGGAGGAGCTGGCGGGCTGCGGATGCGGCTGCGGCGGCCCGATGGAGTGGCCGTCGGGCGTGGTGTCGCCGCTCAACATTCCCGGCTGGCGGTCGTTCCCGCTCCGCAGCCGGCTGGCCGAGCGGATGCCCGGCATCCCGGTAAGGGTCCATAACGATGCAATCTGCATCGTGGCGGCCGAGCACTGGCGCGGGGCGGGCCGTGGCAGGGACAACGTGCTGGGCATGGTGGTGTCCACCGGCGTCGGCGGCGGGCTCGTGCTGGACGGGCGGCTGATCGAGGGTGCTTCGGGAAACGCGGGGCACATCGGGCATGTCGTGGTCGACCCGGACACCGGTCCTGAGTGCGCCTGCGGCGGTCGTGGCTGCCTGGAGGCGATTGCGCGCGGCCCGGCGCTGGTCATATGGGCCCAGGGCGAGGGCTGGCGACCTGACCAGAAAGACGCGACGGCCAAGGAGCTTGCCGATGACGGAGCACAGGGTCACCCAGTCGGACTAGCGGCCATGCGGCGGGCAGGCCGCGCGCTCGGCATCGCGATCGCGTCCGCGACGGCGCTATGCGACCTGGAGGTGGTCTCGGTCGGGGGCGGGCTTTCGCAGGCGGGCCCGCTGCTGTTCGATCCGCTTGAGGAAGCGCTGCGCGCGCATGCCCGGCTGGACTTCACCCGCCAGGTCAGCGTGGTTCCGGCAGCGCTCGGCCAGAGCGCCGGCCTGGTCGGTGCCGCGGCGCTGATCTTCGCTGCGGACCGCTACTGGACCGCCGACTGAGGATTCGCGTCTCGTGCCCTGGCTGGCCCGGCGGCCAGCAGGAAATGCAACAATCCAGGCGTGACAGCGACACCCTTGCAGGTCGGACCGGGCGACGTGCTCGCGGCTCGCGAGGCGCTGCGGCCGATGATCAGGCAGACTCCGCTGCTCGAGTCCAACGCCCTGTCTGCCCTGGTCGGCGGTCCGGCGTACCTCAAGTGCGAGAACCTGCAGCGCGCGGGCTCGTTCAAGGTTCGCGGCGCTTACCTGCGGATCGCCCGGCTCACCGAGGCTGAGCGCGCACGCGGCGTCGTGGCGGCCAGCGCCGGCAACCACGCGCAGGGCGTTGCCCTGGCTGCGGCGGCACTCGGCACGCACGCCACGGTGGTGATGCCCGCCGCCGCGCCGCTGCCCAAGGTGGCCGCGACCCGGTCCTATGGCGCCGAGGTGATCCTGCACGGGGCGGCGGTGGAAGACGCCCTCGCGATGGCAAGGGAACTGGCCGAGCAGACCGGGTCCATCTTCATCCACCCCTTCGAGCACCCGGACGTGATCGCCGGCCAGGGCACGGTCGGCCTGGAGATCGCCGAGCAGTGCCCGCATGCCAGAACCGTCGTGGTGCCCGTCGGCGGCGGCGGCCTGGCCGCTGGCGTGGCCGTGGCGCTCAGCGCGGAACTGCCCAGAGCTCGGTTGATTGGGGTGCAGGCGGAGGCGGTGGCGCCGGTCCCGGCGTCCATCGCCGCCGGCCATCCGGTGTCGGTGACCCCCAGCGCGACGATGGCGGACGGCATCGCCGTCGCGACGCCCGGCGTGCTGGCGACCAGCCTGCTGGCCACTCTCGGCGCCAGGGCCGTCACAGTGACCGAGGAGAACCTATCCCGGGCGCTGCTGCTGTGCCTCGAGCGCGCCAAGCAGCTCGTGGAGCCGGCCGGCGCGGCCGGGGTCGCGGCGATCCTCGAGCATCCGGCGCAGCTGTTCGAGCCGCCGGTCGTCGTGATCTTGTCCGGCGGCAACATCGACCCTCTGTTGCTATCCAAGGTGCTGCGGCACGGCCTATCGGCGGCGGGGCGTTACCTCGCTTTCCGGTGCAGGCTGCCGGACCGCCCTGGCGCGCTGGCCACGCTGCTGAGCGAGCTAGCGGTGCTGGGCGCGAACGTGCTCGACGTGATGCACGAGCGTGTCACCGCTGACCTCAGGGTGGACGAAGCCGAGGTGAACCTGCACCTGGAAACGCGGGGACCCGAGCACTGCGAGTCCGTCATCACTCAGCTGCGGAAGGCCGGCTACACGCTGCTGTTCAGCTGAGTTCTCACCAGGGCGACGGCTGCTCCGGCTGCTGGCGCTCCAGCGACGCCTTCCGCACGACCAGGGTGCCCGCAGCCCGGTCATGCAGCGAGCGGCGCTGGATGTCCACGGCCGCCATCAGGCTGTCGGCCAGCCAGAGCAGCCCGCCAAGCGCGCTGATAGCGCTGCTGCCGACGAACCCGATCTTGGGGGCGAACAGGAAGGCCGCCGGGCCGACGAGGTAGACCACAGCCCGGATCCCCGCGGCCCGGACGCCAACGCCTGACCGATCCGAGGCGGTCACCACGCGCAGCCCCAGTGCCCGCTTGCCCAGCGTCGCGCCGCCGGCGACATGCAAGGCCCAGTAGTAGACCAGCGCGAGCCCGAAGACCAGCAAGAAGAAGCTCACCAGCGTGCTGATCGTCGCTGACGACTGCATGAAGTGGGTGAGGGTTGCCGATGCGGCCGACTGGCTCAGGCCCTGGCTGGCGGTCAGCACCGACTGGGCCTGATGGTAGAAGCGGGTCATCTGGGTGTGCAGCGCCAGCACGGAAACGACGAAGATCAGGACCCAGTCGATGGTCGCGGCCAGGAGCCGTTCCCACGCGCCGGCCAGGGACGGGTCGCGCTGCGGGATACGGCCGCCGTAACCAGGGCGCCCGGCCATCTGGCCGAACCGGCCTTGCGGGTAGGGCCGCTGCCCGTAGCCAGGCGGCCCGTACCCCGGCTGGCCGTACCCCGGCTGGCCATAGCCTGGCTGGCCGCCCCCCGGCTGGCCGTAGCCGGGCTGGCCATATCCGGGCTGCGCAGGCGCCTGGTAGGGCGAGCCCGCCGTCGCGTACTTGGGCTGACCAGGCTTCGGCGGCGCCGGGTAGGCCTCGGGCATGGCCTGCCCCTCGGACAGGTACGGTGACGGCCAGAATGGCGCAGGCTCCGCAGGCTGGGCGACTGACGGGGCGGCGGGCGCAGCCTGGCCAGCGCCGGGACCGGCGTGGCCCGCAGCCGGGTCCTGGCTGGTCATATCGTCCTGCTGGGTCATGTTCCTGTTTCCCGATGGCCGTGCTGCCTGGCGGCAATTGCTCACCACAACAGTACGCGCGGCCCGGGCATGAGCGTGTTTCCGTTGCCCGGCCGTAACCGAGCAGCCCGTGGTCCCCAGCGGGAGCTTCAGAGGTTGCCGCGGCGCTCCTGCTCGCGCTCGATCGCCTCGAACAGGGCCTTGAAGTTGCCCTTGCCGAAGCCCTGCGAGCCGTGCCGCTCGATGAGCTCGAAGAACACTGTCGGGCGGTCCTGCACGGGCTTGGTGAAGATCTGCAGCAGGTAACCGTCCTCGTCCCGGTCGGCCAGAATCTTGAGCTCGTGCAGCTCGTCTATCGCCACCCGGGTGCTGCCCACCCACTCGCCGAGGGTTTCGTAATAGCTGTCCGGGGTGTCGAGGAACTGGACGCCCTGGTCCCGCATGCCGCGGACCGCGCCGACAATGTCGTCGGTGGCGAGGGCGATGTGCTGGACGCCCGGACCGCCGTAGAACTCCAGGTACTCGTCGATCTGG
>DASPWG010000225.1:0-16235 GCA_035621915.1 Streptosporangiaceae bacterium | reverse complement strand
CACGTACCGTATTAGCTGCTCGGCGGCCTGGCGCCCATCGGCCCGCTGGTCGGTTCCCTCGAAGGTGGCGACGACGTCGTCAGTAAAGTAACGGGAGAAGTCCGCACGCTTAACGAGCGCGTCGAGGTACTCCTGCATCACTTGTCGCTCTGTACCCATTGGCGTTTCCTTCTTTCCGCGATTGAGCTGTGAGGGCCAAAGGCAAAAACCCCTCGCTGGGTTAGCAGATAACACCGGGATTATCGCCCCAGCCAGCTAAATGGCGCCATGCCCGCCCGGCTCCAGTTATCCGCACGTGGCCGCCTGCCGGCGGCCCGCTATGCGGCCAGGCAGCCCCTATCGCCGATCCGGCCAGGCTCCAGGCACCTGCTGATGCGAGACTGTCCCCGCCAGTACCGCCCAGTGGAGGGAGATGCGGTGTCGGTCACTATGAGCCAGGCAGAGCGGGAAACGTTCTTGGCCGGCGTGCACGTCGGCGTGCTCGCCGTGGTGAGCCAGCACGATAATGGGCCGCTGGCGACCCCGGTGTGGTACAGCTACAGCCCGGGCGGCCTGGTCAGTCTGATCACCGGCAGCACCAGCCGGAAGGCGAGGGCGATCGCGGCGGCAGGCCGGTTCAGCCTGTGCGCGCAGGATGAGGCGCCGCCGTACAAGTACGTGACGGTTGAAGGCCCGGCAGTCATTGAGCCAGCCGAGCTGGCCGAGCGGACGGCTCTCGCTCGCCGCTACCTCGGGACCGAAGGCGGCGATGCTTACATCGCCGCTAACCCCGATGTTGACGACGTGGTGATCCGGATGGCTCCCGAGCACTGGCAGACCGCGGACTTCAGCAAGGCATACTGACCGGCGGGCGGTCTGAGCCTGGCGGCGCGGGCGGCGATAGGTCCATGCGCCTGCGGCCGGCGATAATCGGGCTCATGGCCACCGGGATCCTGGCAGAGCCGCTGTGCGCGACCTGCGGCCAGGTTGCGGCGCGCATCGAGGTCGTGCCGCCCGGCCAGCTTCCCGCCCGCTGGCGGCGGTGGAGCCGCAAGCACCGCCAGTCCTTCCAGCAGCACCGCGACCCCGCACAGTGGTACCTGCTATTCGCGGGCATCGGTGGTGGCAACGGCTGGGTCGGTGATCCGATCAGCGCTGACCGCGCGCAGGTTCTCATTCACGCGTTCGCGCGGCCGTATCGCTTCGAGCAGGTGCACGCCGCTGGCCTTTACGATGACGCGGGATTCTGCGAGCAATGCGACGCCGCCTACTGCTCCCGGCACTGGCACCTGTCGGACACCGGATACGGCCGGTGCCCGCAGCAGCACGGCAAGAGCCTCGACCCGCACTGGTCGCCAGGCTGAGCCAAAGCGCAAGCAGCGGTGCTCGTTACCAGCCTCGGCCGGCGATACCGTGACGGCCGATGATGGGTGGCATGTCCTCGCTGAATCTGGTTCCTGGAACAGTCGTGGACGAGGGTCCTCTTTGGACCGTCGCCGTGAATCGCAATCAGGGTCTCATCGGAAAGACGATGGTCATACTGAATCGCCCGTGCGAAGCGGTCGTCGACATCGGTCCGGCGGAGTGGTCAGCACTGCACGCCGAACTTCAGCGGCTCGTTCCCGCGCTCACCGACCTCTTCGTGCCCGACCAGTTCAACTTCGCGTTTCTAATGAACCTAGATGCCCAGGTCCATCTGCATGTCATTCCTCGCTACGCCACCGCGAGACAGTGGCGTGGCCTCCGGTTCGAGGACGACCACTGGGGCAGTGCCTTCGGCCATGAGCAGAGGCTCTTGCCACCGGAGCTATTGCAGCACCTTGCGGCCGAGATCCGTGACCGCCTGTCTGCTCGCATCTAGAACTGCGTGCGCCGACTCTAGTCGCGGGGCCATACGGCAAGGGCGCGGAACCGGCAGCCGTCCTGGAGGAAGCCAGGTTCCTCGTATCTGAACTCGACTCGCTGGCTGGCGCGGAGCTCTATGAAGCCATTGGCCTGGATGACTGAGAAGTGCACAAAGCAGCCGCCCGGGACTTCAGGGGCGTCGATCACGCCCCAGCCCTCGTCGGAATCGAACCATCGCACGACGCCGGTCACCCGGCTCGGTGGCGCTCTGCGCTTCCTGGGCACGCCGTGATTGTGTCACTGACGTCATCGGGCCCTCGACCGCATTCGCCGCAGGTCGGACCCAGCTAGTCCGATCCTTACCCGTCTTGCGACAGGAGCCGGAGCCCTCATGGCCAGCACGTCGAGCATGAGGTCTATGTTCATATGAGTAGATATCTGGGCTCATGGCTAATGCTCGTCATGGTGGCGGGGCTGCGCGGCCCTGAGTTTGGCTAAGGCGAGAGGCGGCACATGACAGAGACGGCAAGCGCGCCAGCATTCATGGTTGCCGAGGACATCGCCAGACTTCGCCAGCTAGCGGACCCGCAGGTGTCGCCAACGGGATCGGCTGTCGCATTCACCGTCAGCGACCCCGACGTGGAGTCCAACAATTACCGGCGCCAGATCTGGCTGACCCCGGCCGACTCAGCGGACGGCCAGCCATACCCCTTCACCGGCCAAGGGCACGAGGTCCTGCCCCGCTGGTCCCCTGACGGTCGCCGGCTTGCCTTCGTCTCCGCGCCGCCGGGTAACGGCCCGCAGGAGATCTGCATCCTCCCTGTCGCCGCCGGGGGCGAGCGCGTGGTGGTGTGCTCCTGGCACAGCCCGGTCACCGAGCTGGCCTGGTCGCCGGACGGCAGCCGGCTCGCATTCGTGGCCCGCGATCCTGCGGTCGAGCAGTACGGCCAGCCAGGGCAGCCACAAGAGGGCAAGGACATGCCGCCGCGCCGGGTTACGCGCCTGATCTATCGCCTTAACGCGGCGGGCTGGACACTGGACCGCCCGAGCCGGGTCTTCGTAGTGGCAGCTGACGGCTCCTCCGCGCCGCGCACCGTGACGCCGGGGCCGTTTCAGGCGGATGGCCTGGCCTGGTCACCGGACAGCAGCAAGATCGCTTTCGCATCTGCGCGCCACGACACCTGGGACCTCGACCTCGCCAACGATCTGTGGATTGCGGAGGTCGACGGGACTGCTGAGCCAGCGCGACTGACCGACGGCGGCTCAGTGTACGCGCGCCCGTCGTGGTCGCCGGACGGGCGGCGGCTCGCCTACTACTTCAACCGCACGCCGCTGGAGAATCCCCGCCACCGTCAGGTCGGCGTGCTCGACCTGAGTTCGCGACAGCAGCAGGTCCTGACCGCCAGCCTGGACCGGAACTGCCAGCTGCTCGGCCTGCTCGTCAGCCCGTGCTGGATCGGGGATCACCTGCTCTTCGCCGCCGAGGACAGCGGCAACGTCCACCTCTATCAGGCAAAGGCTGACGGAACCGAGAAGCCGCAGATCATCGTCGGCGGCGACCGCTGGGTGTCTGAATGGAGCTGGGCAGCCGGAACGCTGGCCTTCGTTGCGGCCACCCCTGCCAGTACCGGCGAGCTGCTCGTCAAGGGCCTTAGCGAGGATAACGCCGGAAACGGGGAGAGCGAGGAGCGCGCGCTCACCAGGCTCACGCAGCCATTCGCCGAATCGGTCAGCCTGGGCTCCCCGCAGCGCTTCATCGCCCGGTCCGGTGACGGCAGTGAGGTGGAGTGCTGGGCGATCCCGCCTGCCGGAGCACGCCCTGGCGAGAAATACCCGACGCTGCTGAACGTTCACGGCGGACCGTTCACTCAGTACGGCAACCGGTTCATGGATGAGTTCCAGCTCGAGGCCGCCGCAGGCTTCGGGGTCCTGTACTCCAACCCGCGCGGAAGCTCCGGATACAGCGAGCAGTGGGGACGGGCGGTGCGCTGGCCCGAGTGCGAGAGCGACCCTGGCACCGGATGGGGCAGCGTCGACTTCGAGGACGTGATGGCCTGCGTCGACACCGCCTGCGAGCGCTTCGACTGGATCGACCCTGACCGCCTGGGCATCCTCGGTGGCTCCTACGGCGGGTACATGACCTCCTGGGCCGTCGGACATACCGACAGGTTCAAGGCGGCATGCTCAGAACGGGCCTGCAACAACCTGACCACGATGGAGCACAGCGCCGACATCTCCGGGTTCCTGCGCAGCTATGTCGGGCGCGATCATCTGACGGATCCCGAGGCCTACGCCAGGCACTCGCCGGTCACCTACGTCAAGGACATGACGACGCCGCTGCTGATCCTTCACTCGGAGGATGATCTGCGCTGCCCGATCGCCCAGGCAGAGGAACTCTTCGTAGCCCTGCGGCTGCTGGGCCGCGAACCGGTGATGGTGAGGTTCCCGGCCGAGAATCACGAGCTCAGTCGCGGCGGGTCGCCGGGGCACAGGATCATGCGCGCCAACCTGATCCTGGACTGGTTCCGCGAGCGCCTGTGAGCATTCGATGATGTGGCCGACGCGGGCTACTGTCGTGGAGTGGCACGAGAACGCGGCATCGGGGCGCGGGTGCGCGCTGCGCACCTGGACCACTTCTGCCCCGGAGGACTCGGGCTCCCGGTAACGACGCTCCGTCCTGCCGGGCTCAGCCAGGCCGAACCTGCCCGTCCGGTACCGGACAGCATCGGCGCCGGCGCTGCCGGCGAGCTTTGCGAACGCTGCGGCATGCTCATCGCGCCAGGTCAGGACGCCCGCAGGCGCGCCAGCGGAAGCTGGGCGCATGAGAGCTGCCCGGCATGACCGGGCCGACCGGCGGGCTGGCTGCCAGCTCTCTCGCTGGCAGCTGGCCGTCGATGTGGCGGGGCGCAGCCGGTTAGGGCTTGCGCGCGACGCATACCCAGAGAGCCGCCGGCCCGTCGGCCGGCGCGGAGCCGTCGGGCCGCCAGTCGGACACGTTGACCAGCCCCGGCTCAACCAGTTCCAGCCCGGTAAAGAAACGTGCGACCTGATCCCGGTCGCGAGTGGTGACCTTCTCAGCGACGAGATGATTGAGCTGCGCGACCATCGCGGTGACCTGGTCCTGCTGCACGTCAGACGTGGGATGCGATAGGGCCAGGAAGCTGCCGGACGGGACAGCGGCGAGCAGATCGGCGACGACCTGGTACGGATCGTCGTCCTCGCCGAGCAGCTGCAGGACCGCGAACAGCATGATGGCGACCGGCCGGGAGAAGTCCAGTGTCTGCGCGGCCTGCGCCAGGATCGGCCCGGGCTTTCTCAGGTCGGCATCAAGGTAGGCGGTAACTCCCCCTGCTGTGCTAGTGAGCAGCGCCCGCGCGTGCGCGAGCACCACCGGGTCATTGTCCACGTAGACGATGCGGCTTTGCGGCACCAGCGCTTGCGCGACCTCGTGGGTGTTGTCAGAGGTCGGAATGCCGGTGCCGATGTCGAGGAACTGCGAGATGCCCGCCTCGGTCACCAGGAAGCGGACCGCCCGGCGCAGGAACGCGCGGTTCGCACGCGCCGACGCCACGATGCCGGGGAACTCGGCTATGGTCCGATCTCCGGCGGCGCGGTCGGCTGCGTAGTTGTCCTTTCCTCCCAGCCAGTAGTTGTACACGCGAGCGATGTGCGCGACGCCCGTGTCGAAGGTCGGGGCTTCAGCCTGCCTCAGCGGTGTCTCGCCGACCATTTCCAGCCCTTCGTGATGACTATTCGGCTTGGTTAGTTGCGCGGCAGCTTAGTGCGTTTGTCCGGCTGCCGCGCGGACCAGCCCGGTCGCGCCCGGCCGAGTCCGCTGCCGGCCCGGGTACCGACGCCGCGCCAAGGTCACGGCGTCTGGGTCGAGATAAGCGTCTGATGTCCGCTGCCGATGACGCCACCTGTGACCGTGTAGCTGAGCACGTAGACCTGCACTGCGCCGGTTGTCTCGTAGGCGCGGATCCGGACGGTGACTGCGTCACCGCTGGCGGACATGCGGGTGATGACATCACGCCTGGTGTCCTGGAAGCCGGTGACCATGCTGGCATAGGAAGGGCTGAGGTTCTTGCCGCCGAGCAGCCAGACCCTGCGCCAGTCATGCGCGTTGATCGCGGCGAAGTAAGCCTCAACGACCGCGCGAGGCTTCCGTCCCTCAAGCGTTACCTGAGTCGGGCCCGGCGACTGTGCCGCCGGGGGCTTGTGCATCGCGTTGTAGGAAGCCAGCGCGGCTGCGCTGCCGGCGACCAGCGCGATCGCAGCGGCCAGCGTGATCCATGGCCAGCGAGAACGGCGCTCAGCGGCATCAGCGGTCCGGACAGGATCGGCCATCCCCGTGACGGCCGTGGCGGCCAGGCCGCGGTCCGGTAGCGCCGCTCGCTGACCTGGCGGCTCCGTCGCCGAGTAACGCGCACCGGCCGCGGCCGCTGGGCTGGCTGCCCGCACGACGCTCACGGCGGGCACGGGCTGCCCGTTACCTACCGCCGCCATCATGGTCAGCAGGACCGCTGGCGCCGGTCGCTCCGCGGGGTTCTTGCTCAGGCAGGCGCTGATCACGTAGCGCAGCCCGGCGGGGATGCCGTCCAGCGCAGGCTCCGCGTGCACGACCCTGTAGAGCAGTGCTGACGCGGCGCCGATCCCGAACGGGTCCGTGCCAGTCGCGGCGAACGCCAGTACGGCGCCCAGACTGAACACATCGCTGGCAGCGCTGACCTGCAGGCCCTGCGCCTGCTCCGGCGACATGAAGCCAGGAGATCCCACTACCAGGCCCGTCTGCGTCAGCGAGGTCGACTCAGCTGCGCGTGATATGCCGAAGTCGATGATCCTCGGGCCGTCGCTGGCCAGCAGCACGTTAGATGGCTTGAGATCACGGTGCACGATGCCAGCGGCATGAATGGCAGCAAGGCCCTCGGCAAGGGCGCAGCCCAGCCTGATGGTGTCGCTTTCTGACATGGCGCCGTTTCGCTCGACATCCTCAGCCAGGGATGGCCCGTCCACGTACGCCGTTACCAGCCACGGCTGCGGAGCCTCGGGATCAGCATCCACCACCGGAGCCGTAAAGATGGCGCTCACCCGGCGGGCAGCGGCGACTTCGCGGGCGAACCTGCGACGGAAATCGGGACTGTCAGCAAGCTCAGGGCGGATGACCTTCACCGCTACCAGTCGGCCGCCGGGAGACCGGCCAAGGAACACCTGGCCCATGCCGCCCCTGCCGAGCCGGCCAAGCAGGCGGTACGACCCGACCTGCTGGGGGTCGCCCCGACGTAGCTCTCCCACGATTTAACCTGCCCGGCACTATGTCCTGTTGGAAACAGGACAATTATCGGGCCGGCCGCCTCCGCGCCACCAGCCAGTCGCCAGGGACCGCGAACAAAGTCGGGCTGGCGGCCGGCGCGGCACCTGCTCGAGGACCCGTCATGCCCACTCAGGGAGCAGCCGGGGAGCGTCGGGGCGTCAGGGCTCGTCCCCTGGCCCGAGTGCCTCCAGGCGTGGCGCAGCGCGCTCCCGCAACGCGGCGGCGACGTCAGGTGGCAACGGCACTGTCGAGCCCTGGAACCCGCGGAATGGCCGGAACGAGCTCAGCGCGGCGGTCGCGAGCAGTTCGACTCTCAGCAAGGGCGGATCGATGCGGTAATCAAACCTGACGTCGGTCCGCCACCGCGCGTACGGCGAGTCTCCGGCATGCCACTCGGGGTCCTCGTAGGTAGCAGCCGTGATCGCCGCCACGTAGTAAATGCCTGGGTCGCTTCGCCCCACCACCTGGAGCCAGACGCGATCCCCGGCAGCGGCCAGGTCCCGGTACCTCGGCGTCCGCCACGAGCGCAGTCGCGACGCGGCTATCGCGGCATCCAGGTCATACCGCTTGCCGTTGCCCTGGAAGATCCAGTCGGTCATTGGTCGCGTCCCGGTCAGTCAGATGGGCACCTCAGGGTTCCGGACTCCCCCGTGCCAGCCAGCTCAGCACGCAGCTGCCGGGGTCGGCTGGCTAGGGTCGCGGCCGGCGACGACTGGCTCTCCGCCGCCGATGAGGGGCTGGATCGAGTACAGCACAGTGAAGCTGATCCGCGCCCGCTGAGCCCAGTCCTTGATCAGGGCTGTCGCGTTGCGCGGCCGCCACAAGGCGGCAACACCGCCGTAACGAGCGCGGCGTAGCGTGAGCGGCCGTGACTGACACGCTGATAGCGCCGGACGATCCGCGGGCCGACGATGTCCGCGCGCTCCTGCGGCGGCACCTGGAGTTCGCCAGCACATACACCCCGCCCGGTCACGTCCACGCGCTCGACGTCGAGGCGCTGCTCGATCCCGCCGTGACGTTCTTCAGCGCGCGGCGGGCCGGCGACCTGCTCGCGGTCGGCGCGCTGAAGCACATCGATGCCCGGCACGGCGAGGTGAAGTCAATGCACACGGCCCTGGCTGCTCGCGGGCGCGGGATCGGCCGGGCCATGATCGGTCACCTGATCGGGGTGGGCAGGGATCGCGGGTACGACCGGATCAGCCTGGAGACCGGGTCGATGGCCGCATTCGCGCCTGCCAGGGCCCTGTACGCAAGCGCGGGGTTCACCGAGTGCGCGCCGTTCGGTGCCTATCCAGCGAGCCCGACCAGCACCTTCATGACCCTCCTGCTGGCAGGCGGCGGGCTATCGTGCTCGCCGACGGCGCAGCCCGGCAGTCAGCATCACCAGGCCCGCTAGCGCGATGACCGGGCCCGCTGCGGCCCAGAAGTTGCTTCCGGACATGACGCTGCCGCTGAGCACCCCGAAGCCCTGCAGTGCAAACACCGCCCCGGCGACCGTCACCAGCGCCCCGAGGACCACCAGCAGGGTCCTGAGCACGTCCAGCCTCCTCCGCGCGGCGAGCCTCTATGCAGTCACAACGCCTGCTCCAGCCGCAAGGTTCAGCCCCCAGGCAACACCCGCCGCGCTAGTAGCCGGCCTGCCCGGGCGTGGCTGACAATAGGTGCCATGAGCGATATGCCGCGGCGAGCGGTAACCCGGACGGTCAAGCTGGCGACACTCCCGGTCGGGCTTGCCGGAAGGACCGCTCTTGGCCTCGGCAAGCGGATCGGCGGGCGGCCAGCGGAGATCGTCGCGGAGGAGATCCAGCATCGGACGGCGGAGCAGATCTTCCGCGTGCTCGGCGAACTGAAGGGCGGGGCGCTGAAGCTCGGCCAGGCCCTCTCCATCTTCGAGGCCGCCCTGCCGCCGGAGATCGCCGGACCGTACCGCGCGACCCTGACCAGGCTGCAGGAGTCGGCACCGCCGCTGCCGGCCGCCACCGTGCACCGCGTGCTTGCGGCCGATCTCGGGCCGGACTGGCGGGCTCAGTTCGCCGAGTTCGACGACGGCCAGGCCGCCGCGGCGTCCATCGGGCAGGTACATCGTGCGACCTGGCTGGATGGCACCGAGGTCGCGGTCAAGATCCAGTATCCCGGTGCGGGCAAGGCGCTGAGCAGCGACTTCACTCAGCTCAGCCGGATCGGCATGCTTTTCGGCGTGCTCATGCCAGGGCTGGAGACCAGGCCGCTGCTCGACGAGTTGCGGGCCCGCGTGGTCGAGGAACTCGACTACCGGATGGAGGCGACCTCGCAGCAGGCCTTCGCCGACGCCTACGCAGACGACTCCGACTTCTACGTGCCGCGGGTCATCGCCGCGACCGATCACGTCCTGGTCAGCGAGTGGATGGGCGGCACGCCGCTCGCCGAGATCATCGCCTCCGGCACCCAGGAGCAGCGCAACCGGGCCGGCCTGCTGCTGGTCAGGTTCCTGTTCTCCGGTCCGGCCAGGGCCGGCCTGCTGCATGCCGACCCGCATCCCGGCAACTTCCGGCTGCTGCCAGACGGCCGCCTTGGAGTCCTTGACTTCGGCGCGGTCGACCGGCTGCCTGACGGGCTGCCGCCGCTGTTCGGGAAGCTGCTGTGGCTGATGCACCACGAGGGCGACATCGCCGAGGTGGAGCGGGACCTGCGCGAGCATGGCTTCCTGCGCGAGGGCATCAGCGTCGACCTGGATCAACTGCACGCGTTCCTGGCGCCGCTGGCCGAGCCATCGAGCACCGACACCTTCGCCTTCAGCCGCGAGTGGATGCGAGGCGAGGCGGTGCGTATGACCGACGTGCGGCCAGCCAACGTGGCCAGGCGCCTCAACCTGCCGCCCTCCTACGTGCTGATCCACCGGGTGTCCACCGCCGGCATCGGGGTGCTGTGCCAGCTTGAGTGCAAGGGGCCGTTCCGCGGCGAGGTGCTGCGGTGGGTTCCCGGCTACGGTCCGGCGCAGCCAGCCGATCCCGGCGAGAGCGAGAGCGCCGGCCAGCCAGATCGCAGCGCAGTAAGGCGGTGACGTGGACGGGCCAGGAAAGCCCGCTGGCTTCCCTGGCCCGTCTCGTCTTCTGCTGCGCCGAACTACCGCCCGGCCTCCATGTCAGCGATCAGCGCCCGCAGCCGACCTGACTCATCAGCGTGGCTAAGCCGCCTCCGCTCGGCCCGCGCTGCTTGCCGGACAAGCCGGTTGTGCAGCCGGGCCTGACGGCCCTCGCGTTCCGACACGGCCGCGGCCCGCAGCGATCGCTGCTGATCTCGGGCGAGCTCTAGTTGCACATGCTTCATTGCAGTCTCCTATGCGCTCCCGTTTCCCCTGCTTGCGCGGCCGCAGCCTGCTCAGGCTGCCACCGCGTCCTTTCGTGGCCGTCCGCGCGGCCGCTTCCGCGGGACAATCTCGCCCCGCAGGAACAGCTCACCGCCCCAGACGCCCCATGGCTCCGCGCGGTCGATCGCGCCCGCGAGGCACACCAGCCTCGCCGCGCAGTCCCCGCACAGCGACTTAGCGCTCTCCACGTCCTCCGGCGACTCCGCGAAGAACAGTTCCGGGTTGTACCTGCACGGCAAGTCAATGTCGCCAGGTACGCCCGCCAGTCCGTCCAGCACCGCTGCTGAGCCGGCCCACTGCATCGGTGTCATCCCCTTCCACCACTCGTCCAGCTTCTCTCATGGCTCTGACAAAACTGGGCCCAGAAATACCTAAGGCCGCGGACCCTGTCTCGGGTCCGCGGCCTGGAGGGGATCTGGCCGGCCTGTGCTAGGCCGGTTCCGGTTCCCTCACCGGATGCGGACCCAATCCACCCGGGGCAACCGGGTCGATGAACTGGGTCGTGTGCTCGAACTGCGTACGGATGGCCGACTTGTAGCCGCCGCGCGGGGACGCGCTGCCCGCGCCCGCGATAGCGCTGCCAGCCCAAGGCAGGCGTGGCCGGACGCGCATCGCGGCTGTGCCGCCAGCGACGGATCCGGCCCGAACGCCCCCGCACAGCAAGGCGCCCGCGCCGTAACCGGCGAGCGGCCGGGTAGCAGCCTGAAGCGGCTGGTTAGTGGTCAGCATCCTGGGCACCTCCTCAGGGGCGTAGTGGGTCAGCGTGCGGACATGGCAGAAGCCTATGCAGGCACGCCTGGGCCGGGCAACTCTTTTTCTGCCCGCGACTTCTTTCGTGCCGGACTCGCGTCTTTCCCGTTACCGTACCGTGCGCCTGCGCAGCAGGCCCTCCTGAACCACCGACACCACGAGCTCGCCGTCCCGTGCGTAGACCTCGCCGCGGGCCAGTCCCAGGCCGCCGGTCGCGGACGGCGAGTCCTGCACGTACAGCAGCCACTGGTCAGCGCGGAAAGGCCGGTGGAACCACATCGCGTGATCCAGGCTGGCGCCGGCGATGATGCCGCCCGACCAGGAAGTGCCGTGCGTCACCAGGACGGTGTCCAGCAGCGTCATGTCCGAGGCGTAGGTCATCAGGCACACGTGTAGCAGCGGGTCGTCGGGCAGCTCGCCGTCGGCCTTCAGCCACACCACGTTGCTGGCCGGGCCGAGCGACGGGTCCCGCTCCACCTCGACAGCGAGCGGGCCGACGTGTCGTATGTCGATCGGGTTATCCCTGGTGTACTCCTCGACCGCGGGGCCGAACAGCCGCCGCATCCTGACCCAGGTCGGCTCGATCTGCTCCGGATCCGGCACCGGCGGCATCGCCGCGTAGTGCTCGAAGCCCCCTGGCTCAGGCCGGTGAAACGACGCGGACAGCGTGAAGATCGTCTTGCCGTGCTGGACGACCGTGACCCGCCGGGTGGTGAAGGACCGGCCGTCGCGTACCCGCTCGACCAGGTAGACCAGCGGCACCGTCGGGTCGCCCGGCCGGATGAAGTAGGCATGCAGCGAGTGCACGGGCCGGTCCTCGGGCACCGTGCGGCCCGCCGCCACCAGTGCCTGGCCCGCGACCTGTCCGCCGAAGACACGCTGCCGCCGTTCGCCTTCCGGGCTGCGGCCGCGGAAGATGTCCAGCTCGACCTGCTCCAGGTCGAGCAGGCTGACCACGGCGTCCAGTGCCTTGGTCATCCGGAGCTGCCGGCACTGCCCGCGCTACCGCCGCCGCCAGAGCCACCTTTGCCGCCGGCGCTCTGCGGACGCGGCTGAGGCCCGGCTTCCGCTACCGGTCCCGCATCCGCGCATAGTTCAAGCACGGCCGCACCGTATCGGTCCAGCTTGACCGCGCCGACACCGGGGACGCCGGCAAGCTGGGCCATGGTGGCCGGCCTGCGGGCCGCGATGGCCTGCAGCGTGGCGTCAGAGAACACCACGTAGGCGGGCACGCTCTGCTCCCTGGCGGTGACCAGCCGCCAGGCCCGCAGCCGCACGAATACCGGGTCGTCCGGGTCGGCCCCGGCGGCCGGCTTGCGGCGGTCGCGGCCGCCCTTGGCGCCGGCACCGCCGCGGCCGCCACGCGGCCGCTCGCCTAGCAGCCCGTCCAGGAACCTCGACGGGCTGCGGGTCCGCCTCCCGCCCTCCGACCTGGCCAGTGCCCAGGACAGGAACAGACGCTCCCTGGCGCGCGTCACGCCCACGTATAGCAGCCGCCGCTCCTCCTCGATGGCCTCGTCGGACTGCGCGTAGATGATCGGGAGCGTTCCGTCGGTCAGGCCGGCCAGGAACACGGTGTCCCACTCCAGCCCCTTCGCCGCGTGCAGCGACGCGACCGTAATCCCGGCAGCGGCCGGGGCATGGCCGATCGCACTGCGTACCGCCAGCTCGGCGGCCAGGTCGGCAAGCGAGGCCTGCGGGCTGGCGGCGAAGAAGTCCGCAGCAAGCTGCGCTAGCGCCTCCAGCGACTCCCAGCGCTCGCGGGCACTGCCACGCCCGCCTGGCGCCTGCGGAGTCAGGCCGATGCTGGCCAGGATCGGCCTGACCTCGGCAGCCGGATCGTCGGCCGCCGACGCGGACCTGGCCGCCGCCCGCACCAGCCCCACCGCCTGGCGGACCTCCGCGCGGTCGAAGAAGCGCTCCGCGCCGCGTACCTGGAATGGCACGCCCGCCTGGGCAAGAGCCTGCTCCAGCGCCTGGGTCTGCGCGTTCGTGCGCACCAGGACGGCGATCTCGCTGGCCGGAACGCCGGACTGGATGAGCGTGGCAGCCTGCCGGGCCACCGCGGCCGCCTCGGCCGGCTCGTCCGGGTACTCCGTCAGTTGCGGGGGCAGCCCCGCGGGCCGCTGCGCCACCAGGTCAGCGGGCGCCGGGCCTGCCAGCAGTACGGGTCCCGCCGCGCTGCCGGTCCCGGCACCGGCTCGCGCGGGGCCGGCGACGAGCCTGTTAGCCAAGTTCAGCACCTCGGGGGTCGACCGGTAGTTACGCACCAGCCGGATCACGGGGGCACCAGGGAACTCGGCCGGGAAGCCGGTCAGGTAGGCCGGCGTGGCCCCGGTGAAGGAGTAGATAGTCTGCCGCGGGTCACCGACCACGCACAGCTCGTCGCGCCCGCCTAGCCACATGTCCAGGACCAGCTTCTGCAGCGGGTTCACGTCCTGGTACTCGTCGACGAAGAAGAAGGCGTACCGGTCCCAGACCGAGCGCGCGGCGGCGGGGTGGTCGGCCAGCATCGCCGCCGTCAGCTCAAGGACCGACTCGAAGTCCACCAGGTGGTGCTCGGCCCGCAGTGCCTCGTAGGCCGCGTAGACGCCGGCCAGCACGCTCGCGTCGAAGGGACCCGACCGGCCGGCCTGCGCGCTAGCGGCCTCGTAGTCATCCGGCCTGACCTGCGTGACCTTTGCCCACTCGATCTCGGCAGCCGCGTCGCGCAGCTCGGTCAGGCCCGCCCGGACGCGGAGACTGCGGGTGGCCTCGGCCAGCAGGCTGATCTTGGATTCGAGCACGCGCGGCGCCGGGCCGCCGACCGTCGACGGCCAGAAGTGGGTCAGCTGACGCAGCGCCGCGGAGTGGAAGGTACGTGCCTGGACCTGCTCGAGCCCGGCGCCGGGGGCAAGCAGCGCGAGCTGGCGGAGCCGGCCGCGCAGCTCGCCCGCTGCCCTGGTGGTGAATGTCACGGCCAGCACGCGGGCTGGGTGGATCTGGCCGGCCGCGGCCAGGTAGGCGATCCGGTGCGCGACTGCCCGGGTCTTGCCGGTGCCGGCGCCGGCCAGGACGCAGACCGGACCGCGGCCTGCCAGCGCAACCTCGCGCTGCTCGGGATCGAGGGCAGCCAGCACCGCCTCGGGGCCCGTCCCGTTCGCCGCCAGCGGCGGTGCCGCCGCATCCTGCGGCGCTGGGATGGCCTTGCCCTGCTCGTGGCTCTGCGCGGTACGCACTGCTGATCCCGGTGCCCTTCGGTCGGCTACCCTGCCGCAGGCCATACTCCCGCATGGGACCGACGTCCGCCGACCCATGCAGTGCCCTAACAGCGGGAAGAGCACGTCAGCGCCAAACGTTGGTTAAATTGGATAGCAACGGCCAGGCGGATAGGGAGATTCAGGGTGGCGCAGCCGCTGACCATGTACACCACGACGTGGTGCGCCTTTTGTCGCAGGCTCAAGAGTCAGCTGGCGGCGGAGGGCGTAGAGGTCACCGAGATCAACATCGAGGAAGACCCGGCAGCAGCCGACTTCGTCATGTCCGTCAACGGCGGCAACCAGACCGTGCCGACGGTGGTATTCCCCGACGGCAGTGCCATGACGAACCCCTCGGCCAGGGCCGTCGTGCAGCGCCTGGGCGAACTGGCAGGCATCCCGTGACCGGCAAGCGCGCCCGCAAGGCCGCCCGGACCGCAGCCGCCGCCGATCCGGCGCTGGAGACCGGGCTCCCGGCCACGGCCGGCGAGTTCGCCGATGGCGGCGCCAGCACCGCTGGCGCGGGCCGGGCCGAGGCCGCAGTGCGACCCGCTAAGCGCCAGGCCGACCTCGGTGCTGCGGCAGTTTCAGCAGGTCAGCAGCTCGGCCACAGCGAAGAGCCGCAGCCTGACGTGCTGAGTGCCGCCCTCGAAAATGCCGTGGTGCGCAGGACCAAGGACGGCTGGCGGGTCGGCAGCGACGACCTGCCCGATCTCACCTGCGCCATGATCCTCGCAGACCTGCTGGCGGCGGAGAATGGCATGGCGGAGGAGA
The DNA here is from genome assembly GCA_035621915.1 of Streptosporangiaceae bacterium. Classification (GTDB taxonomy): domain Bacteria; phylum Actinomycetota; class Actinomycetes; order Streptosporangiales; family Streptosporangiaceae; genus JAJYUU01. Next base: position 994 of record DASPWG010000225.1, on the reverse strand, counting down.
CGCCCGCCAAGCCCGGCGGCGATCCGGCCGCGGCCAGCGAGGCCGGCAGGCTGCGCACGACGGTGGGGCAGCTGGAGCATGCGCTGCTTACCAGGATCCGGGTTGAGCAGGCCATCGGCGTGCTGGCCGAGCGGCACCGGATCAAGCCGCGGCAGGCCTTCGAGCAGCTGCGGGCGGCGGCCAGGAGCAGGGGCCGGAAGGTGATCGACATAGCGGGCGACGTGGTCGCCAGCGCCAGCAACCCGCTGCTGCAGCTACCGGACGAGCTCTCCCGGCCGCGCTCTGGTCCCCGGCGGGCGGCGCGCCAGTCCTTCGGCGCGCAGTAGACCAGGCAAATCTGGCAATTCATTACTATTGCCCTAGTCCCGTGCCTTCTGATGGTCGCAATGGCTACAGCCGAGGTGGCGTCCGCGGCCGGCCCCGACACCCGGCCAGCCCGCTAGCCCACCCCCCCGCGGCGCCCGCTAGCCCACCTGCCGCGGCGACCGCCACCGCCCCCGGCGACCGCTGCTCCATCAGCGGCAAGCAGATAGCCCATATCAGATCAAATCATCAATCCAACTAATTCGATCGATTATTCTGTGTAGCTTCAGCGGGGCTATGACCCCGGTGAAGCTACACAGTAGGATTAATAGGAAATAGGTTTGCCCCATTTGCCGGGCTTGACTGTGCTAATGCGGGGCAGTGGGGGCCTCACGGCCGCCAGGGCACAGCCTCACCACCGCCAGGGCACAGCGTCTCGGCCGCCATGGCACAGCCTCACCACCGCCATCTCCGCAGCCTCACCACCGCGAAGTGCACAGCCTCACAGTCCGGATCCGGACAACGCGCTCAACTACGCTCCGTAGTCGCCTCCAGGGCCGAGGTTGACGTTCTGTAACGAGGGGTAGCTAACGCCACGGGGATCCCAGAGATCCGGGACGAGGCGAGGACGTGGACTACGGCGCTACCCCGGGCCGCCTGCTGATCATCGGCGGCGCTGAGGACAGGTGCT
>DASPWG010000224.1:0-3399 GCA_035621915.1 Streptosporangiaceae bacterium | reverse complement strand
TTCGGTCCAACCGTGGTGGTGACCGCGATGGAGATCTGCTTCGACGGCAGGTAGGCCATGATCGCCTGGTACCCGTCGAACAGCGGGTTCTGCAGGAGCCAGCCGTCCGCAATGAAGATGCCAAGGCCGTAGTAGACCGTCGGCTTGCCGGGCACCGTGATCCTGGACCGCGGCGTGACCTGCAGGAGGTGCGATCGCCTGGTCAGCAGCGAGCCGGTGCCGATGGCCACGGCCGACTTGATCAGGTCGGCAACGTCCGTGGTCTCGACCAGGCCGCAGCCGATGCTCCAGGACGGATTCCAGTAGGTCGAGTCCTCGTAGACACCGCGGTCACTGGTAAAGGCGTGCAGGACCGGCTGCGGGATCTGGGCCGTGCAATTGGTGGCCGTATTCTGCAAGCCGAGCGGCTGGTAGATGTACTCCTGGATCAGCCGCGCGATAGGCTGCCCGGTAATTTTCTCCAGCGCCTGGCCCAGTATGACGAAGTTGGTGTGCGCATAGCCGAAGCTCGTCCCCGGCCGGAACAGCAGCGGTTTTGATATGCCAAAGTGGATGAGCTCGGCGCGAGTCCAGGCGCGAAAGACGTTAGCCAACTGCTCGGACTCGAAAACCTTGTCCGTGACGTAATCGGCATAACCGGACCTGTTTGCGGCCAGCATCTCCAGCGTGATGCTGTCCGCGTGCGGCAGCCACGGAAGCCAGCGCGACAGCCTGGCGTCGAGCCTGACCACCTTGCGGTCTACCAGTTCCAGCAGGACCGTGGTCAGGTACGAGATGGCGACCGAGCCATTGCGGAAGTGCATGGCGGGGGTTGCCGGCACGCCTGTCATCGAGTCGCCAAGCGCCTTAGTGACAACGTTACGACTGCCGATGCGGACGCTGATGATGACAGCCTTGAGGTCATGCGCGCGCATTACCTGACGGGCAATCGCCACTATGTGCTGTGCCTGGTGGTCCCAGGCCATTGCTGACGGCTTCTGCGCCCCCGCGGCGCCACCGGCCATAAATGTCGCCGCGGTCGCCCCGCAAAGCCCGATAATGGCGGCAGCACCGAGGCTGCTAATCCTTTTCATGGCTCCCCCGGCTGGCCAACGTAGCAGTTCGGCGGCTGCCGGCAGTCCGCCGGAAGGCAGAAACGCCGGCCGGGTGGGTGCGGCGGGCCGGTTGTCTAGTCGGTCGGTACTCCTGCCTCAAGCTGGGCGATTATCGGGATCAGCAGGTCGTTCAACTCGCGGACGATGACTCCGACGGCGACGCGCGCGGCTTGCGGCACGTCCGCGTCCGGGCCGTCGGGCGCCGGCGGAAGGTCGTGCAGCCGGACCGGCGCCTGCACCAGCAGCAAGGCGCGCAGGTGCGGGCTGCGGGTCAGGTCCTCCTCGGACGGCGGCACGTACTGGCCGAACAACTGCGGCCAGCCGCGCCAGCCGCGATCTCGCCACCACTGCCGCGTCCAGGTCAGCTCGGCTGGCCACGGCGACACCAGGCGTACGTCGCAGATCAGGCTGCCATCCCACGGGCTGCGCAGGCAGGTCGCGGACTGGATCCGGCGGTGCCAGCGCACGAAACCAGGTGAGAGCCCTGCCGCCAGCCGCCATGCCGCGACCGCGAACGTCACCGGGGCGATGTCACCCCACGCGTCGGCGAACTCGTCCACCCGCCTGCGCACCTCGGCCTCATAGCGGCTGAGCCCGTCCGGCGCGTGCTCGCGGTCGAAGCTCTCGTCCAGCCAGAACGCCTCGTTCGCGGCCATCCTTGTCCCCGTGTTTCCGGCCTACGGCTAGGGACAGCCTACGACCGGCCTACCCGTCCCAGCGCACGCGCAGCGCCGGCGGCTTGCGGAACACCAGGCCGCGCGGCGCGCTCGGGTGGGCAGGGTCAAGCCGCAGGCCGGGCAGTGCCGCCAGCAGTGCGCCGAGCGCCGCGCGAGCCTCCGCCCTGGCGAGGTCGGCACCCACGCAGAAGTGCGGTCCGAGAGCGAAGGCCAGGTGCTGCCGCGCGTTGGCCCGGTGCAGGTCGAACCGGTCGGGATCGGGGAAGTCTGACGGGTCCCGATTCGCGCCCGCCAGCGATACTGTCACCAGGTCGCCGCGGCGGATCGCAGCGGCGCCGAGCACCACGTCCGCTGCCGCATACCGGTCGACGACCGCAGCCGCTGGCTCCAGCCGCAGCGCCTCCTCGACCGCTGCCTCGGTCAGACGAGGATCGGCCCTGACCTCGCTAGCGGCCGCCTGGTCGCCGAGCAGGTACCAGACCGCGTTACTGATCAGCCCCTCGGTGGTCTCGATGCCGCCGAACAGCAGCACGGCGGCGTTGGAGACAACCTCGCCCGTCTCCAGGCTTCCGGCCGCGACCGTGAGCACCGACTCCCGGCCACCCGACAGCGCCGTCATCACGTGCTGGGTGAGCTCGCCGAAGGCACGCGCTGCCGCCTCGGGCACTGCGGCACTGGCGCTCCCCGACAGGGCGGAAACGGCGGCCACGATGGCGTCATACCAGGCAAGCAGCTGATCGGCGCTGGCATCCAGCCCGAGCATCTCCGCCATCACCGCTACCGCGAGCGGGCCGGCCAGCCCGCGGCGCAACTCGGCGGAACCCGACCCGGCCTGAGCCAGTTGGGCCACCAGCCCGGCCGCGTGCCGCTCCGCGGCATCGGCCAGCGGTGACCGGACATCGCGCAGCGCGCGGGCGAACGGGTCGCGGTGCCAGCGGTGCTCCGGTCCGTCCAGCGACAGCATGCTGGGTCCCACCACACGCGCCGTGGTGAACCGCGGGTCGGCCACGGTGAACGCCAGCGGGTCGCGCAGCACCCGCGCCGCCAGGTCGAACCGGGTCACCAGCCAGCCGCCGAGGGCCGGAACGAAGGAGACCGGCTCGGACTCGCGCAGCTGCGCCAGAGCAGGATGCGGATCTTCGGTTAGCTCAGCGACCGTAAGCCGCGCGCCGAGCGGGAACCCGGACATTGCCGACGGGGCAGATTCAGTCACTCGCCGACGCTAACACCGCGATCAGATGTCACCAGGCGCTGGCGTTCTGGCCAGATATGCCGCTGCTGGATGAACTGGGGAAGCCGCTCAGCGGAGTGAAGCCGACGCTAGTGATCCGGCCGAATTGCCAGCAGCTGGCGAGCGCGTTCACCCCGGTCGGCCCGAGCGACAGGACGTTGCACTCCTGGTCCAGCATGTCCAAGTTGCTGCCGGACGCGACATGGTGCAAGACATTTGTGTACAGCACCCGCACCAGCCTGCCGGAAGCGGCATTGAGCTCGAGGATCCGCGCGACCACTGTCTCGTGGCCGAAGCCGTCGTGGAAGTTCTGGACAGAGCTGGTGATGGCCAGACCTGCTGGCGTCACGAGCTCGAGCGGCATCGAGCCGGTCGGGGTCGCAGGCGGAGAGGCGAT
>DASPWG010000223.1:0-8869 GCA_035621915.1 Streptosporangiaceae bacterium | reverse complement strand
ACCGGGCGTCATTCTGCCGGGCGGGGCGTCGGCGGCTCGATCCCTTCCGACGTGCCCCAGCGCAGCAGTTCCTGAACTGCGCGGTCATGGCCCAGCGGGCCGTGCTCCATCCGCAGGTCAAGCAGGAACCGGTAGGCCTTGCCGACAACCGGTCCCGGCGGGATGCCGAGAAGTGCCATGATCTCGTCGCCGTTCAGGTCCGGCCGTATCCTGGCCAGCTCCTCCTGCTTCCCCAGCTCGGCAATCCGCTGCTCCAGGTCGTCGTAGGCGCGCTCCAGCCGCAGTGCCTTGGCCATGTTCCTGGTGGTGCAGTCGGCCCTGGTCAGCCCGTGCAGCCTGGTCAGCAGCGGGCCGGCGTCGGTGACGTAGCGCCGCACCGCTGAGTCGGTCCACTCGCCGTCCCCGTAGCCGTGGAAGCGCAGGTGCAGCTCGACGAGCCTCGACACGTCCGCCACGACTTCCTTGCTGAAGCGCAGTTCCGAGAGCCGCTTCCTGGCCATCTTCGCGCCGACCACCTCGTGGTGGTGGAAGGCAACCCGGCCGTCGGGCAGCCGCGACCTGGTCCGCGGCTTGCCGATGTCATGGAGCAGCGCCGCCAGCCGCAGGATGAGGTCCTGCTCGAGCTGGTACCTGGGTTCGAGCTCGATGGCCTGGTTCAGCACGGTCAGCGTGTGGTGGTAGACGTCCTTGTGCCGGTAGTGCTCGTCGGACTCCAGCCTGAGCCTCGGCACCTCCGGCAGGATCACGTCCGCCACGCCCGTGTCCACCATCAGCGCGATCCCGCTGGCAGGGCCGCCGGGCAGCGGCGACAGCATCAGCTTGGACAGCTCGGCGGAGATCCGCTCGGCCGACACCTTAGGGGGCGCGAGCAGCCCGGCCAGGTCAGCCATCGCCTGGCGGGTCTCGGCTGTCACGGTGAAGCCGAGCTGAGCGGTGAACCTCGCGGCGCGAAGGATGCGGAGCGGGTCGTCGGTGAACGAGGACTCCGGTGTGCCCGGCGTCCGCAGCAGCTTGTGCTGGATATCGGCGAGGCCGCCGAACGGGTCGACAAGCTCGTAAGCCGGCAGCCTGGCGGCCATGGCGTTGACGGTGAAGTCACGCCTGCCCAGATCGTCCTCCAGGGACGTGCCGTACGCCACGACCGGCTTGCGCGACGCCCGGTCGTACCGCTCGGAACGGTACGTGGTGATCTCAAGCACGGCGCGGCCTTTGCGCACCCCGACGGTGCCGAACTCGATGCCGATTGTCCACACCTGGTCGGCCCAGCCATCGACGATCTCAAGCACTCGCTCCGGCGGCGCGTCCGTCGTCAGGTCGAGGTCGCCAGGGCGGCGGCCCAGGAAGACGTCCCGCACCGGGCCGCCGACGAGCGCAAGCTCGTGCCCGGCCGCGGCGAAGAGATCACCGAGCTCGGTCGCCCTGGGAAAGGCAGCGGACAGCAGCGCGGCCGCAGCGTGCAGCTGGCGCTCGTTCATGGGTTCGGGCTCTGGCAAGGACATCGAGGGTAGGTGCTGCGCGTAACCTGAGGACATGCCGGGGGAACCGGCGGGACCCACGCAGGATACTGCCAGGCCACGGCGGCAGTGTTGGCGTGCTCCGCGCGGGCCCGCTGTGCGCCGGCCTGGTGTGCCCTGGCCTGCCCGCGCGCTCCCGGTGCCCGGCCCGCTTGAGGCCTGCCCCGACATGCTGCCGTGCCCCGGCACTCGGCTGGCCGCACTAGCATTCTGCGCATGCAGCGCCCGCCTGAGTCCCCGCCCCCGGCAGGACCCGGACCTGCGGCGACGGCCCCCGGCAGGTCACCGGCGCGGCCGACTGTGCCGACTGTGCTTGCGGTGCTCGCTGCACACCCGCTGCGGCTGCGAACTCGATCGGCGGTGAGGCAGGGGTGAGACGGGCACGGGCCGCGCTCACGGCCGCGCTGGCGCTGGCCGCCGCCGCCCTGCCGAGCGCCGCCCTGCTCGGCCTGCTGCCCGGAAGCCCCGCGAGTGCAGCGAGCACAGACAACACAGCGCGCGCGGCGAGCGTCCAGCAGGGCGGATCGCCGGTCAGCCTGGCCATCACCGGCATGACCCCGCAGTGGGCTACTCCCACGGCGACGATCAGGGTGCAGGGCATCATCACCAACGAATCCAAGCAGCCGATCAGCGACCTGGCGGTCCAGCTGTACACCTCGAGCCAGCCGGTCGGCAGCGTGACCCAGCTGCAGTCTTCGCTCAGCGGTCAGGCCCCGCTTGCCGACACCGCCCTGACTAGCCCGCCACAGATCCTGGCGAGCCCGCTCCAGCCTGGCAGCGCGGTCTCGTGGTCGATCAGCTTCCCCGCCCGCGCGGCCGGAATGACGGCGTTCGGTGTCTACCCGCTGACCGCGCAGGTGGGCGCGGAAGTCGGCGGCACCTTCAGCACCACCCTGGGCTACGCCAACACGTTCCTGCCCTACCTGCCGGCCGGCCACGGGAGCTTTGCCAAGACCCGCCCGGCCGCCGAGCAGGTCGCCTGGGTCTGGCCGCTGATCGACACTCCACTGGCCGCGCTGCCCGGCCAGCGGGACTGCGCGGGCTCGCAGGTGAGCCAGCTGGACGCCAGCCTGGCCCCTGGCGGCCGCCTGGACGGCCTGCTGGCCGCGGGCAGCTCCTACGCCAGGGCCGACAGCCTGACCTGGGCCATCGATCCCGCGCTGCTTACCGATGCAAGCGCGCTGTCTGCCTGCGCCGACGTGGCCCCTGGTGTGGCCAGGACATCGGCGGCGTGGCTGGCAAGGCTGCGGACCGTCACCGCAGGCCAGCCGCTGTTCGTCACCCCGTACGCGGACGTCAGCCTGGCGCTGATCCAGGGCCACTCCGCCGACGTCGGCCGCGCCTTCACGCTTGGCCGGCAGGCCGCGCACGCCATCCTGCAGCGTGACGTAACCCCGTCAGGGAGCGGCCCGCAGGTGGCTGGCATTGCCTGGCCGCCGGCTGGCAGCGCCGGCTACTCCACGGTGGAGAACCTGGCCACCGACGGGGTGCAGACCGTCCTGCTGGACAGCGCCAAGGTCACCAGCGGGACCGGCAGCGCGTTCCTGGTCGCGGACGGCGAGGCGGGCGGCTATATGCGGGTACTGCTGTACTCCGATGCCCTGGCCAAGATCCTCGGCGCGGCGACCAGCGCGCCTGGTTCCGGCTTCGAGGCCGCCCAGGCGTTCCTGGCAGGGACGGCGCTCATGGCGGCGCAAGACCCCGGCCAGCCCATCGTGGTCGCGCCGCCGCAGCGGTGGCAGCCGCCGGCTGGCCTGGCTGACGCGGTGCTGAAGGCGACCGCGAGCGCGCCCTGGCTCAAGCCCGTCGCCCTGACCAGCCTCGAGAGCCACCTCACCGGGAGCGACACACTGCAGCTTCCGGACGGGGTCGACGCCGGCTCGCTCAACAACAAGGTCCTCCGCCAGCTGGACCTAGTCGACCAGGGCGTCGCCCAGGTCGCCAGCATCCGCGCCAGCTACAGCCCGGACCTTTACGAAGCGGTGGCCGCGCTGGAGTCCTCGGCCTGGGACCGCTCGTCGCGTGCGTTCCAGCTGAACCGGCTGGCCACGCTCGAAGACGCTCTCTACAAGCAGGAGCGCGACGTCCTGATCGTCACCGACAACCGGGTGACGCTCGGCGGGCTCAAGGGCAACGTCCCTGTCCTCATCGACAACAAGCTCAGTTACCCGGTCACGGTGCGGCTGCAGCTGAGCTGGCACCAGCCGCCTGGCGGCGGGATCCGGGTGGAGCAGCAGCCGCAGGGCGTGATCACGGTGGCCGGCCGGAGCCAGCAGGCCGTGCGCATCCGCGTGGAGGCCACGCAGGTGGGCGCCACCACGATCACCATGCGGCTGCTCAACCGGCGCTACGGGCCGCTGCCGAGGCCGCCGGTGAGCGTGACGGTCCAGGCGACTCAGTTCGGAACGCTCGCCATGATCATCATGGCCGGCGCGCTCGGCCTGTTCATGATCGCCTCCGCAGTCCGGGCGATCCGCCGCGGTGGTCCCGCGCCACCTGATCACACGGGTGATACTGGGGACTTCGATGACGAGCGGGGGAGCCAGGAGGGACCAGAACCGGATACCGTCATCCCTGAGCGCAGTGAGCTAGGAACAGCCGGTAAGTCCGGGCTGTCATGAAGGAGTCAGATTGACCACCCCGCCGCCCGGAGCAGGCTGGAATGGCCGTGACCCGGACTCCGGCTGGTACACCGGCCCGCTCTACGACGACACGGGCTGGCACATCGATCTATCCGACGTGGATCCAGACGACGCCGCCGAGCGCGGCGTGCCGGCAGGGCCGGACAGGCCCGGCAACACCCCGTTTCCCTACCGAAGCCATCATGACGGAAACGGGTTCGCTCCCGACGACTCTGGCTTCGACTGGCTGACCCCGCGCCAGCAGCCGCCAGCCGCCCGGCCCGCCGGGCGGCACGCCAGACATGCCAGGCCCGACGAGCTATCGGACGGATACCAGCCCGCACCCCCGGTAGCGCCCGCGAGCCCCGCGAACACGGCCAGCCCTGAGCCTGCGCCCGGCGAGCCTGGCTATCCGAACTGGCCGTCGCGCTTCGGCCAGCCGGACCCGGCCAGCCCGCTGGCCCAGTACAGCTACCCCGAGTCCGGCGGGCCCGCGCGCTCTGGTCAGCCCAAGTACCCCGACCCGGCTCAGTACTCAGACCCGGCCAGCCCGCTCGCGGAGTACAGCTACCCCGAGCCCGGCAGTGCCTATCCCGAGCCCGGCGGGCCCTATCCCGAGCCCGGCGGGCCATATGCCGAGCCCGGCGACCCTTATGCCGAGCCCGGCGGCCCTTATGCCGAGCCCGGCCGGTCCTATCCCGAGCCCCGCAGCCCGCAGCACGCCGGCCCGCCGGCGTATGCCGATCCGCATGCCCTTGCCGCCGAGGCTGATCGCGATGGCCAGTCGGCTCCTGCACCGCGGCTGGAGCTGACCAGGCCGCTGCTGCCCGCCCCGCCGGAGTCGATTGAGGCAGCCCCGGCCGGTGGCGCGGTCGAGGTAGTGGAGACCGGGCAGGCGTCTGTGCTCCGCTCCAGCGGCGTGATGGCGATCGGCACGCTCGGCTCGCGCGTCACGGGCTTCCTGCGCACCATCGCCCAGTCCTATGCGCTGGGCGTGCTGGGCATCGCGACGGCCTACAACCTGTCCAACACGCTGCCCAACGTGGTCTACAACCTGGCCCTGGGCGGGATCCTCACCAGCGTCATCGTGCCGCTGATCGTGAACGCCAAGAAGCGGGACCCGAGCAGCGGCGGCGCCTACGAGCAGCGGATGTTCACGCTTGTCACCGCCGCCCTGCTCGGGGTTACCGTGGTGGCGACCGCGGCGGCTGTGCCGATCGTGCTCGTCTACAGCGGAGTCGCGGTCACCAGGCATCCCGCCGAGCTGCACCTGGCGGTGATCTTCGCTTACTTCTTCATCCCGCAGATCTTCTTCTACGGGCTGAGCTCCCTGATCGGGGCGGTGCTGAACACCAGGAACAGCTTCGCGGCACCGATGTGGACGCCGATCATCAACAACTTCGTCGTCATCGGCGTGCTCGCCCTCTACGTCGCTGTCGCCGGCCTGCACCGGGACCCGGCCACGATCTCCGGTGCGGAGGTGCAGCTGCTTGGTCTCGGCACGACCCTGGGCATCGTCGCCCAGACCGTGGCGCTGCTGCCCGCGCTGCGCCGGGTCGGGTTCCGCTGGCAGCCACGAACCGACTTCCGCCGGGCCGAGGTGACCGAGATCGGCCGGATGGCGGGCTGGATGTTCGGCTACATCGCGGCGACCCAGATCGCCTTCCTCGTCACCACGAAGATCGCCACCGACACCAGCTCAGGCGTGACCGACTACAACTACGCCTGGCTGCTGTTCCAGCTGCCGTACGCGGTGGTCGGCATCTCGGTGATCACGGCCCTGCTGCCGCGGATGAGCGCGCACGCCTCGGAAGGCAGGCTCAGCCTGGTGCGGGACGACTTCTCGGCCGGCATCCGGCTGGCCTCAGTCATCGTGGTGCCGTGCTCCCTGGTGCTGGCCGTGCTCGGCCCGGCGCTGGCAGAGATCTTCCTTGCCCATGGCGCTACCACGCCGGCCGACGCGCATTACATGGGCGTGGTGTTCGCCGTGTTCTGCCTCGGGCTACTGCCTTACATGGTCTTCCAGCTCCAGCTGCGGGTGTTCTACTCGCTGCACGACAGCAAGACCCCGGCCCTGATCGGCGCGGTCACCATGACGCTCAACATCATGGCGAACGTGATCGCGCTGCACGTGCTGAGCAAGGGCGACCTAGTGGCGGGCCTGGGCGTGGGATTCGGGCTGGCCAACCTGCTCGGCACGGCGATCGCCTGGCGGATCCTGGACCGCCGGCTGGGCGGGCTGGGTGGCCAGTCCATCGGCAGCACGGTCGGCCGGATGCACGTGGCCGCGGTGCCTGCCGCCCTGCTGGCCCTGCTGGTCACCCTGATCGTCGGCAACGTCATCACCGGCTCGCGCAGCGCGGCCGCCGTCAGCATCGTGCTGGGCGGCGGCGGCGCGCTGCTGGTCTACCTGCTGTTCGCCCGCGCGCTGCGGATCGGCGAGCTGACGAGCGTGACCTCGATGCTGATGCGCAGGCTGGGCCGATGACCGCCGGGTGCCACGAAGTGGCGTCCCGGCGGCCTCGGGCCGGTAACTGTTTGCGGTGCCGGCCCGACATGACTGTCGGCTGGTGTCCTCGCCCCCTAGCATGGAGGCGAGAATCATGGTCGTATCTGAGAGACTTGATCACCTACGGCCAGCGAGGGGAGGTTCGAGGGTCGGCGCTCCTTGAATCGTTGCTATGAGCACGTTCATTTCAGAACCGGGCACCAGGCTCGGCGGCCGGTACCGGCTTGAGGACCGGCTCGCCGCCGCTGGTGGCTGGTCTGCCTGGAAAGCGATCGACGAGATCCTCGCCCGGCCCGTCAGCGTCATCACATTCGCGACGGGCTTCCCCAGGCTGCAGCAGGTCATGACGGCCGCCCGCGCAGCCAGCCGGCTGACCGACACCCGGCTCACGCAGGTGTTCGACGTCGAGGACGGCTGGGATCAGCCCTACATCGTCCTGGAGTGGCCGGTCGGCGACACGCTGGCCGACCTGCTGGCGGAGGGCCCGCTTGACCCGTCGACCGGCGCCAGGATCGTAGCCGGGACCGCTGCCGCGATCTCCGGTGCGCATGCTGCCGGGCTCGCCCATCTCTGCCTGCAGCCCGAGGCGGTGCGCTGGACGGCCGGCGGCGAGCTTAAGATCACCGGCCTTGGCATCGACGCCGCCCTCGCGGGCATTAGCGCCGAGGATCCCGAGCTGGCCGATACCCGAGGGCTCGGCTGCCTGCTGTACGCCGTGCTGACCGGCCTGTGGCCAGGTGCTGACCATCCCGACCTGCCGCCAGCGCCGATGACCGACGGGCAGCCTCGGCGGCCGCGCCAGGTCAGGGCCGGAGTGCCGGGGTCGCTGGATGAGATCACGAGCCGCGCGCTCGACCTCGGCCGCGGCGACGAGCAGCCGTTCAGCTCGCCCCGCGAGCTCGCCCAGGCGCTGGCCGCGGCCATCCCGCCGGTCCCGATACCGCCGGCTACCGTGCACGGCCGCCGTGAGGAGCGTTCCACTCAGCGCTACGGCTATGACCCTGGCCCCGCGGCACGCCGGCCGGCAGCTGCCCAGGACGGGCCCCGTGGGCCCAGGCGGCGCCGCGCTGGCCGGATGACGCTCGCTGCCATCGTCGCCGTCGCGGTGGTTGGCGTCGCAATTGCCGCATTTACCCTGCGGCACTCACCCGGGTCCGCTAAAACAGGCCAGCACGGCGGCTCTGGGCACACGCACGTCACAGTGCAGGCGCAGGTGCTCGCGCCGGTGGCGGCGCAGGGCTTTGATGCGCTGCGCACGCCAGCCGAGGACCCAAGCGACGAGAACTCCAGCCTGGCCGCCAACCTGATCGATCACAACCCGGCCGGCTGGACGACGGAGTGGTACGACAGCCCCCAGTTCGGCGGCTACAAATCGGGCAGCGGCCTGATCCTGGATATGGGCAAGCCGGTCACGATTACATCGGTCCTGATTACGTTCGGTAGCGCGCCAGGCGCTAACGTGGAGCTCAAGGTCGGCGACTCCAGCGTGCGGAGCGCCGCGAACGAGCAGTCCATGGCCACGATCGCCAGCGGCACGGACGTCTCGGGACCGACGACCTTCACGATTGCCAAGCCCGTTACCGGTCGTTATCTGGTGATCTGGTTTACTCAACTGCCGCCGATGGCGCACTCCCGGGGCAAGTACCAGGCTGAGGTCCTGACTATCATCATCCGCGGTACCGCCTGACGGCCCGCCCCGGCCGCAGAGCGGTGCCGCCTGCCGGGGGGAGGGGATCAGCACGAAGCGCGAAGAGGGTGCTGCACGCTTCCTTCCCGAACCGCGCTCTCCTGCCGATGCCGCGGACCGGACCGTCGAGCCTTCCGACGCTGACCTGCTCCAACAGCACGTCAACGGCGATCCTGAGGCCTTTGGCAGGCTTTTCGAGCGGCATCGCGACCGGCTGTGGGCAGTCGCGGTCAGGACTCTTGGCGACCCGGAAGAGGCGGCTGACGCGCTTCAGGACGCGATGATCTCCGCCTTCCGGCGCGCGAGCAGCTTCCGCGGCGACTCGGCCGTGACGACATGGCTGCACCGCATCGTGGTCAACGCGGCCCTGGACCGGATGCGCCGCCGGTCCTCGAGGCCGACGGCCGGCACCGGCGACGAGGAGATCCTCGATAGCCTCGCCGCGAGCCAGTCACCGCTGTCCGATCCGGCCGGCACGACAGACACGCACATGGACGTTATGGCGGCATTGCGGCATCTTGTCCCAGAGCAGCAGGCC
>DASPWG010000222.1:0-2245 GCA_035621915.1 Streptosporangiaceae bacterium | reverse complement strand
GTCTGGTACGACTCGGGCGCGATGCCGTTTGCCCAGTTCGGCGCCCCGCTGCGGAACTCCGGCGAGTTCGAGCGCTCCTACCCGGCGCAGTTCATCTGCGAAGCCATCGACCAGACCCGCGGCTGGTTCTACTCGCTGATGACGATCGGCACCCTGCTCTTTCAGCGGTCGGCTTACGAGAACGTGGTCTGCCTCGGCCTGATCGTCGACGACCGCGGCCGCAAGATGAGCAAGCACCTGGGCAACGTGCTCGAGCCGATCTCGCTGATGGACACCTACGGCGCCGACGCGCTGCGCTGGTTCTTCGCCGCCTCCGGCTCCCCGTGGGCGACCAGGAAGATCGACGCCGGAGTGCTGGAGGAGATCGTCCGCAAGATCCTGCTGACCTACTGGAACACCGTGTCTTTCCTGGTCATGTACGCCAACTCCGATCCGCTCTTTGGCGCCGGGCCGCCTGCCGCGGCGGTCGCCGACCGGCCCGTGCTCGACCGCTGGCTGATCAGCGAGCTGCACGCGCTGGTGCGCGACGTGACCGGCGCGCTCGAGGCGTTCGACTCGACTCAGGCCGGGCGCCGGATCGCGGGCTTCATCGACGACCTGTCGAATTGGTATGTGCGGCGTTCGCGCCGCCGGTTCTGGGCGGGAACGGGATCGCCCGAGGGCGCTGCCGCCTTTGCCACGCTGCAGACCGTGCTGGACGTGCTGACCAGGCTCATGGCGCCGATCACCCCGTTCCTGCCCGACTACGTCTGGAGCGTGCTGCGCCCGGCCGACGCACCCGATTCGGTGCACCTGGCGCGATGGCCGGACTTCGATCCCGCGCTCATCGACGCCACGCTGGCGGGGCAAATGGCGCTGGCCCGCCGCCTGGTCGAACTCGGCCGGTCCGCCCGCTCGGCCGCGTCGGTGAAGGTCCGCCAGCCGCTGAGCCAGGCACTGGTCAGCGCGCCAGGGTTCGCCTCGCTGCCCGCCGAGCTGGTCACCCAGGTCGCGGACGAACTCAACGTCCGCTCGCTGTCGCCCATGGATGACGCCGGCGAGCTCGTCAGTTACGCAGTCCGGCCTAACTTCCGCACGCTCGGCAGCCGGCTCGGCAGCGGCACGCAGCCCGTGGCCGCCGCGATCCTCGCAGCCGACCCGGCCGTGCTGGCCGCCGAGCTGCGCACGGCTGGCTCGGCATTGGTCCAGGCGGACGGGCAGGCGGTCACCGTCGGGCCAGACGATGTCATAGTGACCCAGACACCGGCGGCCGGCTGGACTGTTGCCGCTGACGGCGGGGAGACGGTAGCGCTGCAGATCGCGATCACGCCGGAACTGCGCCGCGAGGGCCTTGCCCGCGACGTCATCCGGCTGATCCAGGAGGCGCGCAAGTCCGACGGGCTGAACCTCACCGACCGGATCGTGCTGCGCTGGACGACCGCCGACCCGGACCTCGCGGCCGCGCTGACCGAGCACGGCGCGCTGATTGCCGCCGAGGTGCTGGCGAGCGACCTTGCGCAGCTACGGCCGGACGCGGCGGACGCGGGCGGCATCCGGCACTCGGCCGTCGATCCAGCGGTGGAATTCTGGCTGCAGCGCGCCTGAACGCGCCCGCCTGCCCTGCCCGCTGAGTGCTGGCAGGGCAGGCGGAGGCGCAGGCAGCTTGCGCTGCGTCAGTGGTTGACCGGGTACTGCGCCACGTAGCCGGAGTTCTCGTCGTCACTGGTGCTTGCGCTCCCGTTGGCCGACAGCCCGAAGAGGAACGACAGCGTGCTGGTCGCAAACATGATCCCGAAGGCGACTGGCCAGGCGGCAGGCGACCGTAGCGCGATCGTGACCGACGCGCCGATCAGCGCGGCGGCCATGGTGACCTTGCCAGCCAGCGCCCAGGCACGCTGCGCGATTTCCTGCTGACGCTCATCGCCTCTGGAGGCAGCAAGCGCACCCTCGTCGGTGTCCTCCCTGCCCCACAGGTAGACGCCGAGCACCCTGGCAAGCACCGTAGCCTCGGTGAAAACAGACAGCCACCAAAGCGGCCCGCCGCGGATCGCCCACGCTGCCGCGAAAATCGTGCCGCCAGCTGCCCAAATCGCAGGTACGCGCAGCCGGGGCGTAATCCAACCCATCATGTGCCTGCCTCCTCGTCGTCTGGGTCGAACATCTTCTCGACCGGCACATCGAAGAACCGCGCGATCCGGAACGCCAGCGGCAGCGAAGGCAGATAGCGCCCGCTCTCGATGGAGATCACGGTCTGGCGGGACACGCC
>DASPWG010000221.1:0-2608 GCA_035621915.1 Streptosporangiaceae bacterium | reverse complement strand
GGGTACTCAAGCCCGGCGGGTGGCTGCTGCTCTCCACGCCGAACCTGGCGGCCTGGTACAACCGCGGTCTGCTTGCGCTCGGCATCCAGCCGGTTTTCTCTGAAGTCAGCCTGCGCGCTGTCTACGGCCGGCCTGGCAGGCAGGTGGCCGGCCACCTGCACATGTTCACCCGGCGGGCACTGACGGGCCTGCTGGCCGCCAGGGGCTTCGGGGACATCGTGGTCCGCGGGGCGCGCTACCACGATGTACCGGCTCCGCTGCGCCCGCTCGACTGGGCGTTCTGCGCCTGGCCGTCCGCCGCGTCCATCCTGCTGGTGCGCGCCAGGAAGCCGTGACCGTTCCGGTGGACACCACCGCCGGCAGCGCGGCGGACCGCAGGGCAGACGGCCTGCGGGGCGATCGATGGCTTCGCGATCGGCCCCGGCCCGGCTGGCCACTGCTGATCGGCCTGGTCCTCGGCCTGCTCGCGCTCGGGCCCGGGCTGGCGCGCGGCTTCCTGCTCGATTACGACATGGTGTTCGTGCCGAGGCCGCCGTTCTCCATGGCACTGCTAGGGGCCACGGGCGGCCCCGCGCGAGCAGTGCCGAGCGACGCCGTGGTGACCGTCCTGGCCCAGGTAATCCCGGCTGACATCGTGCAGAAGCTCATCTTGCTAGCGATCTTCGCGCTTGCCTGCTCGGGCGCTGCGCGCCTAATGGGTGACGGCTGGCGGCTGGCGACTGGCCAGCCAGCCCCGCTGCTCGCCAGCGTGGCCGCGGGCGTCTTCTACACCTGGAACCCGTATGTGGCCGAGCGGCTGCTCATCGGGCAGTGGGCGCTGCTGCTCGGCTACGCGGGCCTGCCCTGGGTGCTGCGCGTGCTGTGCACCGACCGGGCAGGCCCTGATGGTGCAGGGATCAGGATCTGGCCGCTGTGCCTGGCAGTGCTCCCGGCGGCGGTCGGCGGGTTCGCGGCCATGGCAGTCACGGCCGTCGCGGCCGTGCCCGCCGCGCTGGCGCGCGGTCAGGGCCGGGCCAGGCTGTGGCGGCTGGTCACGGTCGTCGTGGTACTCGCCGCGGCGAGCCTGCCATGGGCGGTGCCGTCGTTGCTGGTGCCAGTGCATGCCGATCCGGCCGGCGTCCAGGTGTTCCACGCCAGGGCCGACACGCCGTTCGGCGGGCTCGGCAGCCTGGTCATGCTGTCCGGGATCTGGAACTCCTCGACCGTGCCTGCCGGGTACGGCGGTGGTGGCTCGGCCTCCTGGCTGCTGGTCGTGCTCGTGGCGATCGCCTGCTACCTGCTGCGGGCCCGCCCGGCCAGGCTCGCCGCCGGCGTCGGCTGGGCGGGCATCGCCGGGCTGGCGGTAGCGGCGGCCGGGGTGATGCCGGCCGGCCGGACCGCGCTGGCGGACCTGGTCACGGCGTGGCCGGGTTTCGCCATCCTGCGTGATGGCCAGCAGTTCGTCGGCCCGCTCGGGCTGACCGAGGCGATCGGGATGGGAACGGGGGTTGCCTGGCTACTGTCGCCGTCCGGCCGCCCGGACGACACGGCGGATGCGACAGCCCGTTTCCTGCCAAGGCAGGAGCGGTCGGGAACGCGCACCGGCGCGGCGTCGGCCAGGGCCGCCATGCCGCTCGCGGTGATCGCGGCGGTGGCGCCGATCGTCCTGCTGCCCGGCATGGCATGGGGCCTTGCCGGACGGCTGCACCCGGTGCAGTACCCCGCGGACTGGCTGCGTGCCAGGCAGGTCATCGACGGCAGCCCGCGGCCTGGCACTGTCCTGCTGCTGCCGTGGGGCACCTACCGCAAGTACGCGTGGAACGACGAGAACGTCTTCGATCCGTGGTCGCGGCTACTCAGCCGCGAGGTGATCTTCAACGACGGACTGCAGGTGGGCAGGGTGCGGCTGGCGCAGGAGAGCGCGGCGGCGATCCGGATGAACGCGATCGTGACCAGGCCAGGCCCGCTGACCGCGCGGCTGGAGTCAGCCGGGGTCAGCTACGTGATCATCGACAGCGGGCCGCTGCTCGGGTCACCGGTGCCGGGCCTGGCGCGGCGGGCGCGGCTGCCGGGCGCCGCCGTCCTTGTCGACAGCAGGGACCTCGTGCTGCTTGGGCTCCCCGACCGCGGTTCCTGAAAGTCACTATTGCGCATACATATTGTGCTATGGAGTGCTGGTCTTCTACTGTGGTGCACCACAACGGATTCGGGGTGATCGTGCGCTGCAGTGCGGTCACGTTACAAGGAGGCGCTTGGTGTCGCGTCCCATGCTCGTCTTGGTCACGATCATCGCGG
The DNA here is from genome assembly GCA_035621915.1 of Streptosporangiaceae bacterium. Lineage (GTDB taxonomy): Bacteria > Actinomycetota > Actinomycetes > Streptosporangiales > Streptosporangiaceae > JAJYUU01. The sequence continues at coordinate 334 of DASPWG010000221.1, read as the reverse complement.
GCCTGGCAGTGGCAGTCGGCGTCTCGTACGCGGCCATTGCGCTGGTGAGCCAGCCTCCGGTGCCGACGAACCAGTCCTGCTGCAACTACAGCTAGGGCGCGAATCCAGGGTGCTGGAATCGGGTGCCCGCGCCGTGTTTACGACCATCTCAGCCGCAGCTAGGGCGGATGATCCGCGACTGCGCCAGCCCGTCTCCCGTTATGGAGCTGTGTCCAGATTGCGCGTAGACGTCACAGCTACTAGCCAGTACGCTGTCCCGGAATTAGAGGAATTTCACAAGGCCTGGCGTTGCGCCCTGGCCCCTTGGAGGGATTCATGCGCCATACAGTCGGGG
>DASPWG010000220.1:0-30597 GCA_035621915.1 Streptosporangiaceae bacterium | reverse complement strand
GATCGAGCGGCACCGGGGCGAGCCGCGGCAGCCGGTACCCGCGGCCGCGTGGACGGTGCGGCCGCAGACTGTGCTCGCGCCGCGCGAGGCGTTCTTCGCCGCACACCAGACGGTGCCGGCCGACGCCGCCGTCGGCCGGGTGAGCGCGGAACTCATCGCCCCCTATCCGCCTGGCGTTCCGGTGCTCGCGCCGGGCGAGCTGATCACGGCCGAGGCCATCACGGCGCTGCGGGAGGTGGCGGCTGACGGCGGCCGGATCGCGTACGCCGCTGACCCCGCCCTGGCGACCTTCCAGGTACTGACCGGGGGTGCCGGTATCAGTGGGTTTTGACCAGAGACGAGCCGAATAGGTGGTGAGGCAGGGGTTCGCCTTCCCCTCGCCGGGCGGGCATCGACAGCGCCCGGTGTTTGGCTAGTCACTTTCCGTGCTACTCGCGGTCATGCCTGACCGCCGCGCGGGTACAACCAGGTGCTAAGGGGGGACAGCCATGACAGGATCAGTGGCCGCGGCCTGGGCAATTCCGATTGTCGCTTTTCTCGCACTCTTCGCATGGATCGGCTGCGTCCTGTGGGCTGATGCCCACCCGCGCTACAAGCACCAGAGCACCCTGCCGCGCACCGAAGTAGCCGGCGGCGCGTTCCAGGCGCTGGACGGGGGCCGCCAGCTCATGCCGATCCCCGGCGACAGCAACGCGTGGCCTGACGGCAGGCTGGTGCAGCCCGGCGAGATCCCGGAACAGCGGACCTCGATGTCCGAGGAGGAGCTCAGGGCCGCCACTGGCCAGCGGCGGGAGCAGGAACCAACCGCCAGCGAGACGACAGGACGTGAGCCGCTCCTCATCCCCGGAAGCAAGCTGCGCTTAGCCACCGCGTCCCCGGAAGCAAGCTGCGCTTAGCCACTGCGCGGGCCTGCCCGGTGCTGCGGAGACGACACTGTGCGACTTTCAGGAACGCAAACCATCACATAACCGGCGCCACAATGACTGCAAGTCGCACAGTGTCAGTCCTGGCCGGTGGACGGTGGTCCATTTTGCCGGAAAAGCGGCTACTCGCGTGCGCGTTACAGCCTTAGTCGCGCGCTGTATCGTGCCCCTTGACGCCTGTGCGTCGAGTCAAACGTCAGCGGCGGCTAAGGGAGCATCCGTGGCAGAGCAGGCAAGCCAGTCACCGCCCGCGGCAGCAGCGGACGATCCCCTGCCGGAGGCACTCGCACTCGCGCAGGGCGCTGCCGACGCCGGGCTTGGCCTGAAGCTGCTGGGCGGCCTGGCAGTGCGGGTGATCTGCCCGGAGCTGCCGCCCCGGCAGCGCGCCGGCCAGGACATGGATTTTGCCTGCCTGTCCAGGGGCCGCAAGGACGTGGCCGCCTACCTGGAGCGGGCGGGATGCATACCCGACAAGAGGTTCAACAACCTCAACGGCGACCGGCAGATGTATTTCAACAGTCCGTCGGGTCGGCCCGTCGATGTGATGGTGGACCGGCTGACCATGTGCCATGTGCTGGATTTCCGTCCGTCGTTCGGCACGCTGCCGCTCACGCTGAGCGCCATCGACATCCTGTTGTCCAAGCTGCAGATCGTCGAACTGAACGAGAAGGACGTGCGGGACTGCCTGCAGCTACTGGCCGGGGTGCCGCTTGCTGGCCAGGCCGCCACCGCGGACGGCCCGGCGCTGGACACCGACAGGTTCGAGAAGATCATGGCCAGCGACTGGGGCTGGTGGCGGACGGTTACCGGCAACCTGGAGAAGCTGCCGTCGCTCGCCGCCGACAAGCCCGAGCTGATCCCGCCCGGCGCCCCGCAGGATCCGCTGGCGCAGGCCGCGCTGCTGCTAGAGCGGGCCAGGTCGGTGCCGAAGGGCATGAAGTGGAAGGTGCGCTCTAACGTCGGTGACCGCGTCCGCTGGTACGAGCTGCCGGAGGAAGTCGGCCACTAACCGCCCGCTAGCACGCCAGGTCAGGTAGCCGGACCAACCGCGGCGCAGCTAGCGGCCATTACGCGGCGAGCGGTGAACTGAGAGCATCACCATTGAGGCGTTAGCAATCTTGACGCCCCGTTAGGCCGGGTGCTAGACCGTTGCACAGGCGGCGGATAAAAGGCGCGGTAGTCATATGAAGATCTTCTTTGCCACCGATATCCACGGCTCCGAGGTGTGCTGGCGCAAGTTCCTCAACTCGGCCGCCTTCTACAAGGCGGACCTCGTCGTCCTGGGCGGCGATGTCACCGGCAAGGCCATGGTGCCGATCACAGTCGACAACGGCCGCTGGCAGCTGACCTGGCGCGGTGCCACCATGCAGCTGGATACCAAGCAGGAACTGGACGACATGATCGCCCGGATCCGCAACAGCGGCTTCTATCCCGCGCTGGTCAGCCCGGACGAGCTCGCTCATCTGGGACAGGACCAGAGCGCAGTCGGCCAGCGCTTCGAGCAGGAGATGATCAGCTCGCTTGACCGCTGGCTGGACATGGCCGACGGCAAGCTGCACGGCGGCCAGATTCCGTGCATCCTCAACGGCGGCAATGATGACATCTTCGAGATCGACAGCGTCATCGAGCAGTCGCCGTGCGTCAGCTTCGCCGAGGGCAAGCTGATGGACCTGGACGGCTTCTCGCTGGTGTCGATGGGGTGGACCAACCCCACGCCGTGGAACACCTACCGCGAGGCGCCCGAGGAGGAACTGGCGGCCAAGATCGAGGCCGTCGCCGCTCTGGTTCCCGATATGGGCAGGGCCATCTTCAACTTCCATGCGCCGCCCTACGGAACGGGCCTGGACGAGGCGCCCGCGCTTGATGAGAACCTCCGCCCGATGCATGGCGGCGCCGTGATGAAGCCGGTTGGGTCGATGGCCGTCAGGGACGCGATTCTCAGGCATCAGCCGATGCTGTCGGTGCACGGCCACATTCACGAGAGCCGGGCCATCAAGCGGCTTGGCCGGACCATGGCGATCAACCCCGGCAGCGTGTACGGCGACGGAGTGCTGCAGGGTGCCGTGATCGACCTTGACAAGAAGAAGGCGAAGGTCAGCAGGTACCTGCTGGTGAACGGCTGAGGCCGGGATCTGGCAGGCAGGCGCACGGGGACCACAGCAGGCGGCCGGGCTGCTGGCCGCCTTGAACTGAGAGGCGGAGATGGCAACTGAATCCGTAAGTAGTGCCCCAACCCTGTTTCTCCGTAATGCCACCGGCCTGGTCCGCGGCTGGTCGGTGCGCGACTCGATGATCTATGCATGCCTTTCCACGAACGTGGTGACGCTTGGCATCTATGAGTTCTCCTACCAGTCGTTCATCCCCAAGGGCCAGCTGCTGACGTCGGTGCTGATCTCGGCGGTCTGGGTGTCGTTCCTGGTCGTGGCCTACGCAGGCCTGATCGTGACGATCCCGCGGGCAGGCGGCGATTACGTCTGGCAGACCCGCATCCTCGGCAGCGGCGTCGGCTTCGTGCTGGCGGCCACCGGGTGGTGGTTCATCCTCTGGCTGTGGGCCCCGATCTACGGCAACATCCTGTCGGTCGAGTTGTTCCAGCCGTTGTGGGCGACGCTCGGTGATCCCAGCGGAGCCACCTGGTTCGCCACCAAGACCGGCATCTTCGTGATCTGCCTGATCACCATCGCGATCGCCGGCGTCCTTGTGTCGCTGGGCATGGCCGGGTACGCGCGCATCCAGAAGTGGTGCTTCTACGCCGGCCTGGTCGGCTTCGCGGTAGTCGTCGTCATCCTGCTGGTCAGCAGCAAGTCCGGCTTCATCTCCTCGTTCAATCTCGAGGCGCACAAGATCTTCGGCGTGAGCAACGCCTACGCGGCGACGACATCGGGCGCGGCCAAGTCCGGCTACGTGTCGCCGGCCTTCGGGTTCGGCCCGCTCGGCGCCAGCATGCTGCTGGTCCCGATGATGATGTTCTACCTGCTGTGGCCGAACTGGGGCTCGACGCTGTACGGCGAGATCCGCGGCGCGAGCGACTTCAAGCGCGTGTTCACCGGCATGTTCTCCGGCCTGTGGATCACCGCCATCCTGTCGATCGTGTTCCTGCTGCTCGTGGCCAAGACCATGGGCAACGGGTTCTACAACGACGCCAACGCGCTGTACTGGAGCGCCTATTACGGCGGCAAGATCCCGGCGGCGATCCCGATCTGGCCCTACCCGGTGATGTTCGTCGGCTGGCTGATCCACAACGCTGCGTTCCAGGCCGTGCTGATCCTGCTGATGAGCGTGTGGTTCTTCGGCTGGGTCGGCACGCTGTTCCTGTCCTCGACCCGCGTCATCTTCGCCGCCGCCTTCGACCGCGTGCTGCCCGACCGCGCGGCCGAGGTCTCCGAGAAGCGCAGCGTCCCGTTCTACTCGCTGATCCTGATGCTGCTCCCGGCCGTGGCGCTCAGCGCTGTGTATGCCTACTCGCTGAAATTCGAGACCTACACCCTGGACGCGACGCTCGTGATCGCGGTGACGTACCTGTTCAGCGCGATCGCCGTGGTGATCCTGCCGTGGCGCAAGCCGGAACTGTGGGCCGCGTCCCCGGCCAGCCGCTTCAAGATCGCGGGAGTGCCGATCGTGCCGGCCGCAGGGGTAGTGACGATCGGCCTGCTCGGCTACAACCTGTACGAGTGGCTCACCAACGACGCCTATGGCGTCAACAACAAGGGATCGCTGGTCTTCATGGGGATCCTGTACGTGCTGGCCATCGTGGTGTACGTGGTGGCGCGGATCGTCCGCCGCCGGCAGGGAATCGACCTTGGCCTGATCAACAAGGAGATCCCGGTCGAGTAAGCATTCGCGGTGTAATGATCACGGGCGATTTTTCCCGGAAACGGGAAGGTCGTCCGTGACTCATTCCCCGCTCCGGCGGCGTTCTCCGGCTGGCCTCGCGGGAGCACAACGGCAGACACTGGCATCAAAGATCGGCGGACAGCGAGCATGAGTGACACCCCGGACCGGGCCAGCGCGGTCATCATCGGCGCCGGCATCGTGGGCAACAGCCTCGCCTACCACCTAGCCCGGCTCGGCTGGACCGAGCTCGTGCTGGTGGACAAGGGGCCCATGCCGAATCCCGGCGGCTCCACCGGGCACGCGTCGAACTTCATCTTCCCGATCGAGTACTCCAAGATGATGATGGAGCTCACTCGGGACAGCACCGAGCAGTACCAGGAGCTTGGCGTCTTCACGCAGAGCGGCGGCATCGAGGTGGCCCGCACCCAGGCGCGGATGACCGAGCTGCGCCGTCGCTGCTCGCAGGCGAAGTCCTGGGGCATCCCGGCCGAGCTGCTGACGCCCGAGGGCGTGGCGAAGCTGGTGCCCTACCTGGACCCCGCGGTGATCCTCGGCGCTGCGTACTTCCCGACCGTCGGGGTGGTCGACTCGCTACGCGCCGGCACGATCATGCGCGAGCGCGCACAGCAGCTTGGCGCGCTGACGGTGCTGGCGGGCACCGAGGTGCTCGGCATCGACAAGTCCGACGACGGCCGGTTCAGCGCAGTGCGCACCAGCAAGGGGACGATTGCGGCGGATGCGTGCGTGATCTGCTGTGGCGTGTGGAGCCCGCGGGTGGCGCGGATGGCGGGAGCCCGGATCCCGCTGACCCCGATCGTGCACCAGATGATCAGCGTGGGCCCGATCCCGCTGTTCGCCGACACCGAGGGCGAGATCGCCTACCCGATCGTCAGGGACGTCGACGAGAACATGTACGAGCGCCAGCACGGCGGCGACATCGAGGTCGGCTCGTACGCGCACCGCCCGATCGTCGTCTCGCCCGACGACATCCCGTCGATCGAGGCCGCGGTGCTGTCCCCGACGGAGATGCCGTTCACCTCCGATGACTTCGACCCGCAGCTGACCAAGGCACTGGAGCTGATGCCGGACCTGCTGGGCGACGAGCGGGTCGGCATCCGGTACGCGATCAACGGGCTGATCTCCATGACGCCCGACGGCCACCCGGTGCTCGGCGAGACGCCGGAGGTGGCGGGCCTGTGGTCGGCGGCCGCGAGCTGGATCAAGGAGGGGCCGGGGGTCGGACGCGCGGTGGCCGACTGGATGAGCGGCGTAACGCCGGAGATCGACGTGCACGAGGCTGACATCTCGCGGTTCTACGGGCACCAGCGCACCACCGCGCACGTAACCGCGCGGGCCCGCGAGGGCTTCAACAAGATGTACGGGATCGTGCACCCGGCCGAGCAGTGGGAGTCCGGCAGGCCGCTCCGGCTGCCGCCCGCTTACCAGCGCGAGCGGGAACTGGGGGCTGTCTTCTTCGAGACCGCGGGATGGGAACGCCCGCACTGGTACGCATCCAACTCCGGCCTGCTGGAGAAGTACGAGGGCAGGCTCGTCGATCGCGGTGCGGAGTGGGAGTCGCGCTGGTGGTCGCCGATCATCAACGCCGAGCACCTGGCGATGCGGGACGCGGCCGGGCTGTTCGACCTGTCGGCGTTCGCCATCTTCGACGTGACCGGTCCCGGCGCGCTCGCCGCCGTGCAGCAGGTAGCGGTGGCGCAGATGCACGTGCCGTTCGGCCGCGTCGTCTACACCTCGCTGCTGGACGAGGCGGGCGGCTTTAAGGCCGACCTCACCATCATGCGGCTCGGCCCACGGCAGTTCCGGGTGGTGACCGGCGGCGCGACCGGGATGATGGACCTGAAGTGGCTGACTGATCACCTGCCGCCCGACGGCAGCGCGCACGTTGCCGACCTGACCTCGGCCTGGACCACGCTGGGCCTGTGGGGACCGCGGGCCAGGGACATCCTGGAGTCCCTGACCAGCGACGACGTGAGCAACGCTGGCTTTGGGTTCGCGACCTGCCGCGAGATCGAGGTCGCCGGGATGACCGTGCTGGCCTCGCGGATTTCCTACGTCGGCGAGCTGGGCTGGGAGCTGCACGTTCCGATCGAGCAGGGCGCCAGGCTGTGGGACGAGGTGTTCGAGGCAGGCAGGCCGCACGGGCTGGTCCCGGCCGGGATCGGCGTGTACGGCACGACGGCCCGGCTGGAGAAGGGCTACCGGGCCTTCGGCGCCGAGCTAGACGCTCACTACAACCTGGTCGAAGCAGGGATGGCCAGGCCAAGGGTCAAGGCGGAGGACTTCGTCGGCAAGGCTGCCTACCTGCACCAGCGAGAGGCCGAGCCCGCCGCGGTGCTCTGCACGCTGGTCGTGGAGGACCACGTATCGCAGGCCGGTGACCTGCGTTACATGCTCGGCGGGGAGCCGGTCCTCACGCCGGACGGCGAGCCGCTGACCGATGCCCGCGGCCGCCGGTCTTACGTCACCAGCGCGGGGTCGGGCCCGTCGGTCGGCGCCCATCTGCTGATGTCCTACCTCCCGCCAGAGCAGGCCGTCACCGGCACCGAGCTGGCGGTCGAGTACATGAGCGAGCTGTACCCGGTGACCGTGGCGGTAGCAGGTTCGACGCCGCTGTTCGATCCTGGCAACGAGCGGATCCGGTGCTGACCGCCGTGGACATCCTGGTGTGCGTCAAGCGGGTGCCGATGGTCGGCGGCCTCGTCCAGCTGACCGCAGACGGGCAGGAAGTGGACACCCGGATGTCCGGGTTCACCGTCAGCCCGCACGAGGAGTGCGCCGTCGAGGAGGCGGTGCAGATCAGCGAGCGCGAGGGCGGTCAGGTGACGGTGCTCACGCTAGGCCCGCCGGAGGCAGCCGACCAGCTGCGCGACATGCTGGCGCTCGGCGCGCACCGCGGCGTCCTGCTGGAGACCGATGGCCGGGAATGGGGTCCGATCGCCACCGCTACCGCGATCGCGCAGGCCGTGACCGGCCTGGGGGACAGCCCGTTTCCGCTCATACTGCTTGGCAATGAGGCGGCGGATACCGGCGGCTACCAGGTCGGCATCCGCGTGGCTCACCTGCTCGGCCGGCCGTGCGCTACTGGCATCAAGCGGCTCGAGCTCACCGGCGGGGGGCTGCGCGCCGAGCGCGAGTATCGCGGGGCGCGGGAGGTCTTCGAGCTCGGCCTGCCGGCCGTGGTCACGGTGCGGGAAGGCATCAACCTGCCGCGATACCCGTCGCTGCCGGGTCGGCTGCGGGCCAAGCGTGCCGAGCTGACGGTGCTGCAGCCGCAATGGCAGGCCGAGGGGCTGCGAAAGGAACGGCTGCGGGTGCCGGCCGCCCCCAGGCAGCGGGCCGAGATCCTCGGTCACGGCGTGGCGGCGGTGCCCGCCCTGATCGGCGTGCTCGATGATCTCGGCGTGCTGCCCGCGGGCCGGGGCGGTGCCGGATGACGGTGCTGTGCCTGGCCGAGCGGGACGGCGATGGCATCGCGGCGGCGTCCCTGGCGGCGATCTCGTTCGCACGGTCGCTGGCAGCGGGCCAGGGAGAAGTCACTGCGATCGTCTTCGGCCCCGACGCGCCGGCACCCGAGCTGGCTGACGCGGGCGCTGCCGAGGTCTGCGCGGTGTCGGCCGCTGGCCTGACCGGCTATGCCCCCGCCGCGTGGGCCAGGGCGCTGCAGGCGCTGGCCGCGGAGCGGCAGGCGGTCGCGGTCGTTGCCGCGGCGACCGATCGCGGCGCCGAGGTGCTGGCGCACCTGGGCGCACTGACCGGACTGCCGGTGGCGGCTAACTGCCTGCAGGCGCAGCCGGTCCAGGTCGCTGACGGGCAGCAGCGCCAGTGGCAGCTGGTCAGGCAGCGCTGGGCCGGGAGCGTGCTGGAGGACGCGGTGCTGGACGCGCCGCTGGCGCTGATGACGGTCGCACCCGATGCCGCGCAGGCCGCTGGTGATGGGCTGGCGGGTCCGCGCGAGGTGCGGCGCACGTCGTTCACGCCGGACCTCGGCGCGGCCGATCTGCTGGTGCAGGCAACCGAGTTGCAGGAGCTGAGCGCCGGGGTGTCCCTGGCGACCGCGCGGGTGGTGGTCGGCGGTGGCCGGGGCGTCGGCGGCCCGGAGGGCTTCGCGGCGCTGGAGGAGCTGGCCTTGCTACTCGGCGGCGTGGTCGGGGTGTCCCGCGTGGTGACCAGCGCTGGCTGGCGCCCGCACCGGCAGCAGGTCGGCCAGACCGGCACGAAGATCTCGCCCGAGCTGTACCTGGCCTGCGGCATCAGTGGCGCCATCCAGCACATGGCGGGCTGCCTGAGCGCCCGGCACATCATCGTGGTCAACACCGATCCGGATGCGCCGATCGTCGGCAGGGCGGAGTACGCGGTAATCGCGGACCTGCACGAGCTGATCCCGGCGCTGGTCACGGCCATCCGTGCCAGGCAAGGACTGTCGGCGTAGCACGGCCGGACCACGATGGCCCGGCGGCTGTAAGCCGCCGGGCCATCACTGCTACGTCGGGGTGGTCAGCGCCACCGTTTCGGCTAGGACGTGATCCAGGTGTTGCTGAACGAGCCGGAGCTGGAGAACGAGCTGGTGGAGTCCTCCTGCTGGCCGCTCGCGCTCACGATGATGATCTCGGTCGGGCTCTCGGACGAGAGCGATGCCCCATTGGCCTCCGAGCCGTTGTAGGTGACCGTGCCGAAGTCGGCCAGCGGCAGGATGCCGCCGCTGTTGGTGCAGCACGGCGCCTCAGTGATCACCTCGGCCGAGGACCGGTCGAGCCCGGACTCGTCGATGACTTGCGTCTGCGTCCAGCCGCGGGTGGCGTCCTCCAGCGTCAGCGTGTATTGGTCGGGGCTGGAGAAGGTGACCGAGGCAGTGAAGGAGTCGCCCGGCTCTACCGTGTTGGAGTAGGTGACCAATGCGGACGGGTACATCTCGTACCAGCCGTAGTAGTACGCAGTCGACCCTACGCACTCGATCAGCGTCCCTGTCTGCTCGACGGAGTCGCTGCTGTAGCCGTCGAGGCCGACCCAGAACGCCGCGTAGGTGTCTGAGCCGCCGCGCCCGTGCCGGCCGCTGCTGCAGGTCGCAGTCGGCTGCGTCCAGCTGGACGACACACTGGTGTAGGCGCCGTCGGCGCCCGTCACCGCGTAGCCGGACCAGTTCTCGCTCTCGACTTCCGTGCCGTGGATGCCGTGCTCGCCGGAACTCAAGAGCCCGTGCGAGCGCAAGGGGCCGCCGATGTTGATGCCACGGAGGGCCGCGATGCCTGGACTGACGTGGGTGGCGTTCGAGTGCGACGTGGAGGCGGATGCGGTGCCCGCCAGTCCCATCACGCCGAACGCCAGGACAACGGTTACGAGGGGGATACTCCAGCGACGGATCATTCGGTCTCCTTTGCCCGTCCTCTGCCCGCGGGCGGCCAAAGTGGCTGGAAACGGTCATGACGCGTCAGGGGCGGTGGCCCGTGTAGATACGTCTGGACCGTTTTTAGGCCATTTCGTCCCGCGTGCGTGGTGTTGCCGTGAACGTATAGTGACCAATGGTATTGGGTAAACAAAGCAATCTTAAAGGGTTGGTAGATCCTTTAATCGGAGAAGTAAGCTAGCTGCGCCGGTGCGGTGGGAGTGTCGCGGAGCCTTCGCCGGCCGAGGATCCCTGCGTGCTGATGCAGCCGGCGGCGTCCGCGAACTCCGATGCCGGGCGACTCAGGGGCTGGCGCATGGTCTGCGCCGTCGCTGTCAGGATTCCTCGAAGAACTCCAGCACTACGTTGTCCGGGTCGCGGAAGCACAGGACCGCCGGGCCGGGCGGGTCATGGCTGAGGTCGGCGGGTACGCCCGCGGTAGCGCGTGCGGCCGCCAGCGCTCGCGCCCGCTTGTGCAGCCAGATCGGACTGCGGCGAGCCTCAGCCGGCGTCACCGCGTCAGGCGCGGGGACGACGAGTACGACCAGTGCGTCGCGGTCTGCCTCGGAGTTGATCAGTCGGCACGCGGCCGTTGTTGATCAAGTTGTGCACAGCGCTGTGGATAAGCAGTGGACAATCCTCCGGGGCGGGGGATAACAATCGCACTGCTGTGGATGACAAAAGAATCTTGAAAAGATTAACGGAACCCTCTTGCGCGCGACTCGGCGCGGGCAGTAGAAATGCTGACACCACCTCACCGCGGAGACCTCCCGGAGGGTAAACCTCAGGGAACGCGGAAGGACCGGGGAACCGGAACTTTGGCAAGAGTCATCGCACGAGTGGTAGCCAAGTACCGCGCGGCAGTCGAGGAATCGGCAGGTCATCGCGTTGCGAGGCGAGCGTAGGCCCCTGCATCTCATACATGCGGGGGCCTTACGTTTATGTATGACCGGCCCCGGCTGCCGGCTTTTCCTCAGCTGATCAGAAAGCAGTTCGCCGGCGTCGGCCTGCCGTCGGATAAAACGCCGAAAACGGACCGGTCCGCCTTCCGTGCCGCCGCCACCAAGCCCTCAGAAAAGAATCTTGAAATATTCGCGGAAACCTCTTGCGCGGGCTATGCGGGGAGCGATAGAAATTCATCCACGGCCACAACGGATCCGAGATCCGGGAGCAATCCGGGATCGCAGCCAGGACGGCGGCAACGTCGGCCAGGGGAGGATCTGACGAGGCGGTACCGGTTACCGGAAGCGGTAGTCGCCGAGCAATCGGTGGTTGCCCGACTGGTAGCCACGCGAGGCCCCTGCACCTCATACGTGGAGGGGCCTCGCACCATTTCTGCGCCCGGCCACCGTCGGCCATCCCGTCCATCAGGTAGGTCGCGGACGCCGGATCGCGCTTCTCGTCGCTGGCCAGGCCGACCGCCACACCGAGCGCTGCGCGGGTATCGCGGGCGGCGAGTGCGGCGCAGAGCGAGCCCGCCTGCGGCGCGGGGAAGCCGTGCGTCGCGGAGCATGGCCTGCGATAGTGGCGGCCGTGGAACCTTCGGAGTTGGCCGCATCCCCTGCCGAGCGTCTGGCCATGCTGCTGCGTCGCCAGGGGGACGCGTGTCGCGACATCGGCAGCCCGCTGTACGGGGACCTGCTGGCCTGGGCCGCGGAGGACCTGCTCGACGGCGGCCCCGTTGCCGATTTGCTCGCCGGTCACTTCGACGCCCGCCCGTCCAGCGTGCTCGCGCTGCGCATGCTCGGCGGGGCACACGCCCTGGCGCTATCTGGCCGGGCACCCGGTCTGGCGGCGTGGTATCCGTCGGCCGGCGGCCAGGTCGATGCCGAGCCAGGAAGCCCGCATGCCTGGGCGGCACTCCGGCAGACGCTTGCCGAGCAGCGTGATGCGCTGCTGCCATGGCTGGAGCGGCCGCCGCAGACCAACGAGGTGGGGCGGGCCGCCGCGCTCATCGGCGGCCTGCTGTACCTGGTTGCCGACGCCAGCCTGCCGGTCCGGCTGGTCGAGGTCGGAGCGAGTGCCGGCCTCAACCTTCGCGCGGACCTGTTCTGCGTCCTCGGTGACAGCGGGAGCTACGGGGATCCGCTATCTCCCGTCGTCCTCACGCACGCCTGGCAGGGTTGCGCGCCACCCGATGGCGTCGTCCGGGTGATCGAGCGCACCGGCGGCGATCTTGCTCCGCTCGACCCTGTCACGCCCGAGGGCAGGCTGACCCTCACCGCTTATGTCTGGCCCGACCAGGCCGACAGGCTGGCCAGGTTGCGCGGCGCCTTTGCCGTGGCCGAGCAGGTTCCGGCCGACCTGCGTGCCGAGTCAGCTACCGATACGGTCGCGCGCACCGAGCTCGCTGACGGCACCTGGACAGTGCTCTGGCACTCGATATTCCGCCAGTACCTGGATCAGGACCAGCGATCGGAGCTTGCCGACGGCGTGGCCAGGCTCGCCGCGGCCGCCACCAGGCAGGCCAGGTTCGCCTACCTGTACCTGGAGCAGACGCGGTCGGGCGGCTGCCCGGTCACCCTGACGACCTGGCCCGGCGGTCAGCGCATGGTCCTCGGCAGCGCGAGCCCGCACGGGATCCCGGTCGACTGGCAGTGGACCTCGGCCTGATCTAGCTGTCCTGGCTGGCGAGTCCGTCGGCAAGCAGCCCGAGGCCGATGCCAAGCAGCCAGATGTCCTTGCTCACCGCGGTGCCCGCCTGGCTTGGCCAGATGCTGCCCTCCTTGCGCATGCCCGGAGTTCGCAGGTAGAGGGTGACCAGCCCGCCGGCGAACGCCGTCAGCGCTGCCCCGGCGATCTTGTTGCTGACGAACGGCAGCAGCAAGGCCGCTCCAGTACCGATCTCAGCAGCGGACAGCGCCTTGACGAAGGTCGATGGCGGCACGTCGGCCAGGAACGGGTAGGCGCCGGAGGCGAAGTCGTGCAGGCGCTTGGCCCGCTCCTCCTCAGCGTTCCGCTTCTCCAGGCCCGCATGCAGGATGTAGGCGCCGGCGGCAGCCCTGGCGGGAAGGTCGCGCAGGTGCATGAACATGCTTGCTCCTTCGTGGGCACACATCACTCAAGACAAGGTCTCAGCCGTCCCGCCGGCGTTCAGGTGGCGGACGGCGCAGCAGAGCCTGCCGTCTGATCCAGGAATCCGCGCGTCTTGGCGATGCGCGCATCCAGGTCGGCCAGGAAGCCCTCGATCCCAGCCCGCTTGGCCTCGACCGCGGCACGAAGCTCCTGCTGCAGTTCAAGGCTCTCACGGACCAGCTCCCGGCGCTCGGCGCAACCGGTTCCCTCGTCGAAGTAGACGCGCTTGATCTCCGCCATCCGGTCCTCGCTGCGCAGCACCAGGGCTATCTCGTCCAGGTTGAGGCCGAGCAGGGCCTGCAACTGGCGGATACGGGCAACCCTGGCCAGGTCTGCCGCCGAGTAACGGCGCATCCCGCCGGGCGTGCACCCGCACGGCGTGATCAGCCCGATCTGCTGGTAATACCGCAGCGCACGCTGCGACACCCCGGCCTTCTGCGCAGCAGCGCCGATGCCAAGCAACTCGGCGTCTTCCGGGCGCGCCTCGTCGGCGGTGGCGAGCCGTGCCAGGCCCGCTGCCGCCGACGCTCCCGCGCGCTGCATCACCGGCTACCTGCCCTCGCCCAGTATCCCGGCCTCCCCGGCCAGCCCGGAAGCGGCAGCGCTGCCAGATCCGTTGGCCCGGCCGTTCGCCCCGCTCGCTCCGTCCAGTTCCGCATCGGCAGGCAGCGCGACCATCTCGCCAACTATGGCGTCCACGGGTGCCTCCGCTTCCACCGCGGGCTCGGCAACGTGGATGTACCGCTTGCCGCGGAGGACCGAGGCGATCATGGCGATGACTGTGGCGCCCGCGGCGAACAGGAAGGCCAGGTGCAGCCCGCCTGCGAATGGCTCCTCGATGAGGTGCGGGAAGAACGACCGGCCCGTGACGTAGGCGGCCTGGCTGGGAGACATGCGAGCGAGCACGCCCGTCGGGCCAAGCAGTTCCTTCACCGGGTTGTAGCCGAGGAAGGCCGAGAACAGGCTGCCGATTGGCGGCTCGCTGGCGACCAGGTGCGCGGCCGGAGCGGGAACGCCCGCCTTGACTAGCCCGCTGTACAGGTGCGAGGGCAGTCGCGAGGCCAGGCCCAGCGTGACGATCGTGAAGAACAGGCCCATCGACAGCACGGTCGCGGAGTTCTGGAATGTGTTGAGCATGCCCGCGCCCGCGCCGCGCTGCTCGGGCGGCAGGCTGTTCATGACCGAGGCCTGGTTGGGCGAGAAGAAAAGTCCCATGCCGACCGCGAACAGGAAGATCAGCAGCGCGAACCACACGTAGCTGAAGTCGATCGGCAGGGTCTCCAGCAGCAGGAAGCTCGCCGCCGAGACACCGAGGCCGGTCGTCGCGAACAGCCGCGCTCCGTGCCGGTCGGACATCCAGCCGGCCAGCGGCCCGACGATGAGGAAGCCAACCGACAGGGGCACCATCGAGATGCCCGCCCACAGCGGCGTCTCGGCGAAGCTCTTGCCATGCTGCGGCAGCCAGATCCCCTGCAGCCAGATGATCAGCATGAACTGGATGCCGCCGCGGCCGAGCGCGCCGAGCAGGCCGGCGATGTTCCCCGCCGTGAACGCCCTGATCTTGAACAGGTTCAGCTTGAACATAGGAGCGGCGACCTTGGTCTCCACCCAGGAGAAGATCACGAGCACCGCGATGCCGCCGAAGATCGCGCTCAGCACCTTCGGGTTGGTCCACCCAGTGGGGTGCCCGCCGTAGGGCAGCAGCGAGTAGACGATCCCGGTCAGCAGCGAGATCAGGCCGACCGCGAAGAGCGTGTTGCCCAGCCAGTCGATCTTGGCTGGGATGCGCAGGCCATTGTCCTGGAGCTTGAGGTAGGCCCACACGGTGCCGAACACGCCGAACGGGACCGAGACCAGGAACACCAGCCGCCACTCGATCGGCGCGAGCACGCCGCCGAGCATCAGCCCGAGGAACGAGCCGCTGACGGCCGCGATGCCGTTGATTCCCATCGCCTTGCCGCGCTCGTCCGCCGGGAACGCATCGGTCAGGATCGCCGTGGAGTTCGCGAACAGCAGCGCGCCGCCGACGCCCTGGAACACGCGCATGATGATGATCCACAGGGCGCCCGCCGACCCCTGCATGAAGGTGATCGAGAGCAGGATCGAGAACACCGTGAAGACCGCGAAGCCCAGGTTGTACATCCTGACCCGGCCGTAGATGTCGCCTACCCGGCCGAGGCTGACCACCAGCACGGCGGTCACCAGCATGAACCCCATGAACACCCAGAGGAAGTACGAGGTGTTCGACGGGTCTAGCGGGTTCAGGTTGATGCCGCGGAACAGCGCGGGCAGCGAGATCAGCAAGATGGACTGATTGATCGTGACCATCAGGATGCCGAGCGTCGTGTTCGACAGGGCGATCCACTTGTAGTTCTTGCCCCGGCCGTCTGCGGCAGGTACTACGACGACGCTTTCCTCGACCGCCATGCGCGCTCCTTGTCGTGCCATGCTGCTGGGAACCGAACCTAACCTTAACGTCAGGGTTACATGTTTTGCTATCGGGAACGGCTGTCGCGCAGGCCGGTCGCGTCACTACGCGCCTGCAGGTAGGTTCTGTGCGTGCTTTCGGTGTTCCTTGCCTGCGACGATCCGTACGCGACAGCGGCCCTGCTGACCGACAGGCTGGGCTGGCGGCTGGAGTTCGCCACGCCGAGGCAGTCCGACGACAGGCTCGCCTGCGTCAGCCTCGGCGGATCCGAGGTGATGCTGGGCACCGCGGAGGAGCAGTGGCTTCCGGCGGTGGCACGTGATCACCGCGGCGCCGGGGTCACCGTCTACATCCGGCTGCCCGCCGAGGTCGACATCGCGGCGGTGCACGCGCGGCACGCGGCAGCCGGAGTCGTGACCAGGCCGCTGCGGCAGGGGCCGTGGGGCGAGGC
Source organism: Streptosporangiaceae bacterium (assembly GCA_035621915.1). Taxonomy (GTDB): domain Bacteria; phylum Actinomycetota; class Actinomycetes; order Streptosporangiales; family Streptosporangiaceae; genus JAJYUU01. The sequence goes on along the minus strand of DASPWG010000220.1, from coordinate 14,485 downwards.
AGCATTCGACGCGCAGATCGCCGGCTACCGGTTCCTCATCTCGCAGGAGACCAGCGAGCCCGCACGCGGCTGATGAGGTGAGTACGATGATCATGGTTACTGGCATGATCATCGTACTCACCTCAGGCGACTAGCCGCTCAAGCTCCCGCTCTAGCCCACCGGTGCCCACGTCGATGACGCGCAGCGGCAGCCCGAACTGCGCTGCGACGGCCTCTGCCTGCGCCGTCAGCTGCGCGGTCCGGTCTTGCGCCAGCCACACCACTCGCGTGTAGTGGCCGAAGTAGTCGGGCCACAGCTCCGGATGCCGGTCGAGCCCGAGGCTGGAAAGCACGGTGCGATCGAAGGTGCGCACCAGGTAGTCGGTCAGCAGGTAGGTGCCTGGCTCGCGCCCGAGCAGTTCGCGGATCCGGTCCTCGCCGCCGAGCACGTCGTAGCAGTGCAGACCCGCCAGGCGATCCAGGCCGAGACGCTCGCATACCTCGTCCAGCGCGCCGTAGCTTCCGCAGTCGGCGTAACCGAGCACGACCCGCAGCCCGCTCGCCTGCAGCCGCAGCGCGAGCCGCTCAGCCCGCGGCGCGATCCGGTCTGGCCGGTTGTGCAGGCCGGCCGGCAGCGGGTGGACCTGGACGCGCCAGCCGCGGCGCGCCGCAATCTGCCGGACGTGGCCGGCCAGCGCCCCGCAGGCGATCACCGCCACCGGCCGAGGTCCGGCACGCAGCGAGGCGGGGTCAGTCGGGGAACTGGAGCTGGTCGACGAACGCGTCGTTGAAGTCAGCCCGGTCGGAGAGCTCGACATACCTCACCTCCTCCAGCAGGGCCAGCGCGGCCGCGCGCTCGCGGACCGACAGCAGGGCCATCTTCGCCCCCTCGCCGGCGACATTGCCGGCGCTGACGATCCGCAGCACCGGCAGCCGCGGCACCAGGCCGAGCGCGACCGCGCTCGCCGGGGACAGGTAGCTGCCGAACGAGCCGGCCAGCAGCACCTGCTGGACGTCGCCGGGGCGGAGCCCGGCCTCGTCAAGCAGGACGCGCCAGCCCGTCGCGATGGCGGCCTTGGCGAACTGCAGCTCGCGGACGTCCCGCTGCGACAGGTAAACCGACCGCGCGGCGTCGCCCGGCTCGCCTAGCCAGTGCAGGACGAACACCCGCTCCTGCCCGAGCATGCTCAGCCGCGGTGCCAGCCACGGCGCGATCGCGGCCGCCTGCTCGTCCGGCACCAAGCGGCCGGAGCGGTCGAGCAGCCCGACCCGGACCAGCCCGGCCACGGCGTCGACCAGGCCGGATCCGCACAGGCCGGCTGGCTTGCCATCACCGATGACCCGCAGGGAGAGCTGGCCGTCATCGAAAGAGACGGCCTCGATCGCGCCGTCGGAGGCCCGCATCCCGCACCGGATCGCCGCGCCCTCGAATGCCGGCCCGGCCGGCGCGGCCGTGGCGATCAGCCAGTCACGGTTCCCTAGCACGATCTCGCAGTTGGTGCCGATGTCGATGAACAGCCGCGTCCTGGCGTCCCGGTTCATGCCCGACGCGAGCAGGCCTGCGGTGATGTCACCTCCGACATAGGCCCCGAAGGCCGGAAACGAGAAGACTCGCGCGCCGGTGTGCACCGGCAGGCCGATCTCGGCGGCGGTCACGACCGGCAGCTGCCTGGCGGCCATGATGAACGGCGCGACGCCCAGCGGTTCCGGGTCGATGCCCAGCGCGATGTGAGTCATGGTGGCGTTCCCGGCAAGCGCGACCTCGGCCACGTCCGCCGGGTCCACGCCTGCCTGCTCGCAGACCTCGCCGGCCAGCGCGGCCAGCGTCTCGCGGGCCAGCTGTCCCAGGGTCTGCAGGGCCAGCGGGTCCAGCATCGTCGCGCTGATCCTGGTGATCACGTCCGCGCCGAACGGCTGCTGGCGGTTCAGCATGGAGGCCACCGCGAGCGGCGTTCCCGTCGTCAGGTCCAGCAGCGTCGCGACCACGGTCGTGGTGCCGAGGTCGAACGCGATCCCGCAGAGGCTGCCGGTCGTGTCGCCTGCCTGCACGTCGATGAGCACGTCATCGACGATCACGGCGGTCACCTTGAAGTCGGCGGCGCGCAGTACCCGGCCGAGCCGGCGCACCACGCCGATGTCGGCCTGTAGTTCCAGGTCGTCGACGCCAGCCAGCAGCCGTTCCAGGTCGGTGCGCTGGTCGCTGAGGGTCGGCTCAGCGAGCTCCAGGTACCGCTTCTGCGCGGCAGGCCGCAGGATGACCTGCCGGCCGACGCCCACCGTGGCGGCCTTGGGCCTGGTGGTCAGCGGCGGCACCTCGATCTCCAGGTCGCCGCCGGCCAGCGCGCGGCAGGCCAGCCGCCAGCCGCCGCGCAGCTCATCAGGGGAGAACGCGCGGACGTCAAGCTCGGACGCGGGCACGCTGCCGCCGGCGATCCGGACCTTGCACTTCTTGCAGGTGCCGTGGCCGCCGCAGGTGGAGTCGATCGCCACGCCATTCCAGCTGGCCGCGTCGAACAGTGTCACCCCCGGCGGCACCCGCACGAGCGGGCCGTCCGGCAGGAACCGCAGGTCGACCCTGGCAGGCAGCGCCACGGCGGGGCCGACGTCAGCGGTGGTCATCGCGGCGCCGGTGACGGCGCGGCCACGCCGGTCGGGGCGCCGCCGCCGCCGGCCTGTGCGGCAGCGGCCTGCCTGGCCCGGTGCGCCGCGATCCACGCGGCGCCCCACGGGTCCCTGTTCGTGAGCAGGTCGGCGGCCTTGACGGCCTGCACCAGCTGGACCGAGCGCGCATCCATGATCGCGCTGGTGAGGCCGCTGGCGACCGCCATGGGCAGGAACGCCGCGCCGATGGACGGCCGGTCCGGCATCCCGAACGACACGTTGGACGCGCCCAGCGTCATGTTCACGCCAAGCTCTTCGCGCATCAGCGCGATGGTCTCCAGCGTGCGCAGGACGAGCGTGGTGTCGGCGCCGACCGGCATCGCGAGCGGGTCGAAGACGATGTCCTCGACGGGGATGCCGTGCTTCCCGGTCGCGACGTCGACGATCTTGCGGGCGAGCTACAGCCTGCGGGCCGGCTCCTCGGGGATCTCCTCCTCGTCGTTAGGCAGCGCGATCACCGCGGCGCCGTGCCTGGCCACCAGCGGCAGGATCGCCTCGAGCCGCTCGTCCTCGGCCGTCACCGAGTTGACCAGGGCCTTGCCCTGGTATGCGGCCAGGCCCGCCTCAAGCACCTCGATGATGGAGGAGTCCAGGCACAGTGGCAGGTCGCAGAGCGACTGGATCAGATGCACCGCGCGGGTCATGAGCGCTGCCTCGTCGCACAGCGGCGCGCCCATGTTGACGTCGAGCATCATGGCGCCGCCAGCCACCTGCTCGGCCACGTCGATCTCCACCCTGGACAGGTCCCCGCGGCGCAGCTGCTCCTGGAACACCTTGCGGCCGGTGGGGTTGATGCGCTCCCCGATGATGCAGAACGGGTTGTCCCCGCCGATCGTGATCTGCCTGGTGGCGGAGGACAGCACGGTCTCCATCTGCGGCTGCCTCAGGCCACCGCGACGGCGCGCCGCCGCTGCAGCAGTTCCTTGGCCCGTACCACGGCCGCGGAGGCATCGGCGGCGTAACCGTCGGCGCCGACCACGTCGGCATACTCCTGGGTCACCGGTGCCCCGCCGACCATCACGATGACCTGGTCGCGCAGGCCGGCCTTCTCCAGCGCGTTGATGTTGGCCTTGAACATCGGCATGGTCGTGGTGAGGAACGCGGAGAAGCCGACGATATCCGGCTGGTGCTGCCTGATCGCGTCCAGGAACTTCTCCGGGGCCACCTGCACGCCCAGGTCGATGACCTCGAATCCGGCGCCCTCGAACATGATGTTGACCAGGTTCTTGCCGATGTCGTGCACGTCGCCCTTGACGGTGCCCATCACGATCTTGCCGATGGTCTGTGCCCCGGTCTCGGCCAGCAGCGGCCGCAGTATCTCCAGCGCGCCGGCCATCGCCTTCCCGGCGATGAGCATCTCCGGCACGAAGAAGTCACCGCGCTCGAACCTGGCTCCCACCTCCTCCAGCGAGGGGATCAGCGCCTCGTAGAGCAGCGTCTCCGGCCCGAGCCCCATCTCCAGCCCGGCGCGGGTGAGGTCCAGCACCTCAGGGCCGTTGCCGACCAGGGTGTAGTCGTACAGCTGACGCAGCAGCTCGTCTCGTGTCACGGGGCACCTTCCTTGACGTGGCCGAGTAGGACCGACAGCGAGCGGGCCGCTGCGCTGCACTTAGTAGCGACGCCGGGCAGCTCGGCGGTGTCCAGCCGGGTGGCCGGCGCGGAGACCGACAGCGCGGCCACTACCGCGCCGCCGGCGGCGAATACCGGCGCCGCGACCGCGACCAGGCCGGGCTCAAGTTCCTCCACCGTGACCGCGTAGCCGCGCTGGCGCACGGCCGCCAGCTCGGCGGCGAGCGCGGTCCTGCTGGTGATCGTGCGGTCGGTGCGCTGCTCGAGCCTGCCCGCTGGCAGCTCGGCAGCGCCGAAGGCCAGCAGCACCTTGCCGAGCGCGGCGCAGTGCAGCGGCACGGTCAGCCCGACCCAGTTCGTCCCGCCGATCAGGTACCTGCTGTCGACCTGCGCGATCTGCTCGACCAGCCCGCCCTCGCGCGGCACGCCCAGGTTCACCGTCTCGCCGGTCTGCTCGCCGAGCACGGCCAGCACTGGCTGCGCGACGCTGACCAGGTCAGCCTCCGCCCCGCCGCGCCAGGCGTAGGAGACGAACACCTCACCGGGAGAGAACCGGCCTGCCGGGTCGCGCCGTACCAGGCCGTTGCGCTCCAGCGCGGTCAGCAGCCGCGAGGTGGTGCTCTTGGCGAGCCCGCAGGCGGCGGTCAGCTCGGTGAACGTGACCGGCTCACGCTGGGTGGCCACCTGGATCAGCAGCCGTGCCGCGCGGTCAACGGCCTGGGTGCCGGTGGGAACGCTCATCGGCGCAAATGCCTTACGTCCGTAGTTCCATGTTACGGAACATTGTTTTACGATGTGAGGCGCCCGGTCAAGGCTGCGCCATTCCGACAAGGCCAATTCGAGGTGGCAATGTTCCGCAATTCCATGCCGAGGTACGAGATCCTCTCGCCGGACGCGATCGCCGTTCTGGACAAGGGATGGCGCCGGATCGTGTCGGAGATTGGCGTCCAGTTCGCCAAGCCCGAGGCGGTCGAGCTATTCCGGCGGGCCGGGCAGCGCGTCGACGGTGAGGTCGTCTACCTGGATCCGGACTTCGTGCTCGAGCAGGTGGCGCTGGCCCCGGCGGAGTTCGATGTGCAGGCCCGCAACCCGGCCCACAGCGTGCACATCGGCGGCAACGACATGGTCTTCGGCGCCGTCTACGGCTCGCCGTTCATCCGCGAGGGCGACGTGCGCAGGGACGCGACGCTGGACGACTTCCGACGGCTGTGCATGCTGTCTCAGTCGTTCGCCGAGCTTGACTCCGCCGGCGGGGTGATCTGCGAGCCCAATGACGCGCCGCTGGACTCGCGTCACCTGGACATGATCTACGCGCTGCAGACCCTGACCGACAAGATCTATATGGGAAACGTGGTGTCCGGGCCCAATGCCGCCGACACCATCGCCATGTCCGAGATACTTTTCGGCGGCCGCGAGGCGATTGAGGCCGTCCCGGCGACCATCTCGCTGATCAACTGCAACTCCCCGCTGCGCTGGGATGACCGGATGCTTGACGCGCAGTTCGAGTACTGCGCGGCCGCGCAGCCCGTTGTGCTCACCCCGTTCCTGCTGATGGGGGCGATGTCTCCGGTCACGATCCCGGCGGCGCTTGTCCAGCAGCTTGCCGAGGCACTGTCCGGGATCGCGCTGGCGCAGCTCATCCGGCCGCGCTGCCCGGTGATCTTCGGGTCGTTCCTCTCGAACATCGACATGCAGTCGGGATCGCCAAGCTTCGGCACCCCGGAGTCCGGCATCGGGCTGCTGTGCACGGGGCAGCTCGCCCGGCACTTCGGGCTGCCGTTCCGGACCGGAGGCGGCCTGAACTCGAGCCAGACCTGCGACGCGCAGGCCGCATACGAGTCGCTGATGACGCTGCTGCCGACGTTCCTGGCCGGGACGAACTGGGTCATGCACGCGGCGGGCTGGCTGGAAGGCGGGCTGGTGTCCTGCTACGAGAAGTTCATCGTGGACATCGAGCTGCTGCGGATGCTGCGCGTGGAGTTCACCCCGCTGGAGATCGACGAGGCGTCACTGGCGTTCGGCGCGCACGAGGAGGTCGGCCACGGCGGGCACTTCCTGGGCGCGCAGCACACCATGGAGCGGTTCCGGGAGTGCTTCTACCGGCCGCTGCTTTCCTCGACCGCGAACTATGAGCGCTGGCTCAAGCTCGGCGGCAAGGACGCGGCGGCCAGGGCCACCGAGATCTGTGCGAAGACGCTGGCCAACTACGAACAGCCCCCGCTGGACGACGCTATCGCGGCCGAGCTGGCGGACTACGTGGCCCGCCGCCGCGCCGAGCTCGGCGACTGAGCGCTGCCGCGGTTACTCGGCTGGGCGGCGAGGACCTCGGCCAGCACTGCCACTGCCTCGTCGACGACGCTGTCGTGCAGGTTGCCGTAGCCCAGCATCAGGCCAGGCCGATCCGGGTCGGGGCTGATGCGCAGCTCGTCCAGGCTGCCGACGCGCAGGCCGCGGCGCGCAGCTGCGGCGATGATCGCGTCCGCGTCACTGCCGGACGGCAGCTCCAGCATGAGCTCCATGCCTGATCCTGACCCGTGGACCCGGTAGCCGGGCAGCTGCCGCCGGATAGCCTCCACCAGCGCTGTCCGCCGCCGGCGCAGTTGCATCCGTGTCGTGCGCAGGTGCCTGTCGTAGCCGCCCGAGCGCATGAGGTGGACGAGCGCAAGCTGGTTGAGGGCGGGCGGGAGCAGCTGGATCTCGTCCTCGGCGCGCACCGGATGTACCAGGCGGCGCGGCGCGACGGCCCAGCCGATACTGACGGTCGGGCTCAGCGCCTGGCTCATCGAGCCGATCAGCGCCACCCGGCCGGAGTCGCTGCCCTGCAGCACCGGCGGCGCAGACCGGTCGTAGCTGAACTCGGACTCGTAGTCATCCTCGATGACAAGACCGCCGGTGCGCTGCGCCCAGTCGAGCAGTTCCTGCCTGCGGCGGGGAGCCAGCGGCATGCCAAATGCCACCTGCCTGGCCACGCCGACGCACACCGCCCGGATATCCGGCCTGGCGTCAAGTGCCGAGACGACAAGGCCTTCCTCGTCCACCGGCAGGCCCGCTATCTGGATCCCGGCCGTGTGTGCCGCCTGCCGGCACCGAGGCGAGCCAGGGTCCTCAAGGCCCAGCGCCAAGTGCCCGTCCGCCACCAGCGCGCGGCAAACCTGGATGAGCGCCTGGCCGGCGCCTGCGAAGACGCTGATCGCGGCCGCTTCGGCAGCAGCACCCCGGCTGCGGTTCAGGTGCTCCGCGAGCACCGCGCGCAGCTCGGGCAGGCCGCCCGGAGGACAGTAGCCGAGCTGATCGAACGGCGCTGTCTCCGCGGCAGCGGCGAGCGCCTCGACCCACCTGCGCCGGGGGAAGGACCGCAGATCCGTCTGGCACGAGTACAGGTCGTAGCGGACCGCTAGTGGTGGCACGGCGGGCCGCAGCCCGAGCGAGCGGTCGGCCCGGTCGTCGCCGGCGGGCGGCGACCAGGTGACCCGGGTCGCCGAGCCGGTCCTGGCAGTCAGGTACCCCTCGGTGACGAGCTGGGCGTAGGCCTGCGTCACCGTCCAGCGGGAGATGCCGAGGTCCGCGGCGAGGGTCCGGCTCGGCGGCAGCGCCGCGCCGAGGGGGATCCGCCCGTCCCTGACGGCGGCCCGGATCGTGGCGGCGAGCCGCATGTGCAGCGGACCAGGCCTGGTCGCAGACATGTCGAACAGCGTCCCCCATGCCAGGTTGGTCTGCGTTTGCACCACGTCACGTGATGGTACTGCCGGCGGAGCTGAGCCGCCGAGCTGAAGAACACCGCCGAGGTGACCCGTCACCGCTGAGGTTGCCCTCCGAACGCCTGGAGCACGTTTTCAGGTTGGCGGAGTCTTCTGTGGTGTGAGCCGGATCCGGCCGGCCCGCGTCAGCCGGAAACGCACGGGAAAGGACGCCATGTCTCCAGCAGGCCGCAGCCCGCAGGACCTCGCCGCAGAACCTGAGGCAGGCTCCGGCTGGCGGGCTACCGGGCAGCTTGAGCTGCCGTCCCCTGGCCGGCTTCTGCTCACAGTCGGCTGGAACATCGGCGAATCACTCGGCCTGCCGGTAGCCGGCTACGTCGTGGGTGCCGCGCTGGGCGGGCGGGTGCCGGGCATGGTTGCGGCGACAGCAGTGGTGTGGCTGACGGCCATCGTGCGGCGGCTGGCCACCGGTAGCGTGCCTGGCCTGCTGGTGATCTCTGCGCTGGTGCTGACGCTGCAGACTGCGCTGGTCGTAGGTACCGGAAGCGGGCTGGTGTTCCTGCTCCAGTTCCCGCTGGCCAACCTCGCCCTGTGCCTGCTATTCGCGCGCACAGCACCGACGGGCAAGCCGCTGATAGGGGAACTGGCCGCGCAGGTGGCGCAGCTCCGCTTGCCGTCGCGGCCGGTCCCCGGGCTGGACAAGTTCTTCCGCGGCGCCACCTGGCTCTGGGCGGGGATCTTTGCCGCATCAGCCGTGGCCCTGGCGGCGCTCATGGCCGCCGAGCCGTACACCGTCGTCCTCGTCCTCGCCACCGTCATCACCGTCGCCGGGACAGTCGCCGGCGCGCTCGTATCAGCCCTCTGGTTCATGCGGGTGCTCCGCCGCCTCGGTCTTCGCGTCAGGTTCGGTCAGGCCTGACGCCGGCCGGGCACGACGAGTCAGGGGGAGTCATGAACCAGATCACCGAACGCAGGCTTACTCGTTTCCTTCGGCCCGCAGGAGGCGTCACGCTTGGCGAGTCGGGACCCGCCGAGCGATCGGATGGCCGGGCCGGACGGGTGCTGGCGCTGCTCCTGCTCATCGGCATCACGGCCGTGGCGGCAGGCCTGTACGGCCCGGACCGCGGGCTGTTCCCGGTAGCCTGGCTGGCCGTCGGGCCGTTGCTCGCCTCGCTGGTACTGCCGCCCCGGATAACTGCCGTCCTGGCGGGCATCGCGTGCCTGCTAGGTCTCGGGCTCGTCATCGGCCAGCCGGGCCCCGCCGTGCGTACCGCCTCGCACCTGTCCGTGCTGGTGTTGCTGGCCGCCTTCGCCGTCGCCAACTCGGTGCTGCGCACCATGGCCCAGCGAAGGCTGAGCCAGGTACGAGCCGTGGCGCGGGTCGCGCAGAGCGCGCTTTTGCGGGACGTCCCCGCCACCGTCACCGCAGGCCGGATGGCGTCCCGCTACGTGTCAGCCGCAGCCGAGGCGCGCGTGGGCGGCGACCTGCTCGAGGTAGTTCCCGACTCAGATCGCCCGCGCTGGCTTGTCGGAGACACACGCGGCAAGGGCCTGCCCGCGGTACGGCTGGCCAGCGTCGCCATGACCAGCTTCCGCGATGCCTGCGCCCAGCCTGGCCTGGCGCTGCCCGAAATTGCCAGGGTCGTCGACCGGTCTGTGACGCGAGCAGCCGGAGACGAAGACTTCGTCACCGCGATATTCGCCGAGTTCGACCCCACCGGCTACCTGCAGCTGGTGATCTGCGGTCACCCGTCACCGCTGCGGCTGACGGCGGACGGCGAGATCGGTGCCCTGACACCAGCCGCGTACGCCACCCCGCTGGGCTTGCATCCGGAGATCCGGCCGTCCACCTTCACGGTCGGCACGGGCGACAGGCTGGTCTTCTACACCGATGGCCTGATCGAGGCACGGGACCGCGCGGGCAACTACTTCAGGCTGCAGGACTGCCTGGACACGCTAAGGCTCCCGGACCTGCAGGCGGCCGCCGACGGGCTGCTCGACCGGCTCCTCGCGCACACCGGCCGCAAACTGGACGACGATGTGGCATTGCTCTTGCTTGAGGTGACCCCGCAGCCAGCCAGGCCACTGCAGGACGCGGTCACGGCCCGGCACTCGCGGGCGGGAAGTCCGGACGACCGGCCGCTTGCGATAGCCATGTCAGGCCGTTAGCCGGCCCGGCCAGCAGACCAGCCACCGCGAACGCAGGCCAGATTGGCCTGCGTTCGCGCCGCGTCATTGGATCGTCCGGCCCGTTCCCTGGCACTTAGCGTCGGACACGTCGACGCGAGTCAAAGGGAGCCTGAGATGAGCTGGCCTGCTTCGCTGCTGTACCGGGTGCTGATCGCCTGGCCACGGCGCCCTGCTAGACGGCCGCCAGGGCCTGTCGCTCCGTATCGCGACGTCTTTTTCGCCGACCCGGCCGCGGTTGAAGACGATTACTGGCGGATGTGCGCACAATGACGGCAAAACTTCGGCCGGAACTTCCCGGCGCACTGCGGCCGCCAGTACGTTGTGCTACGAGCGCGCCTTTTGCCGGCGCGGTGCCACAGGCGGGAGGGCACGCATCATGCAGGCCGAAATCAAGGGCACGACAATGCCCATTCTCCAGGTGTCGCTGGAGCAGGGCGAGGAACTCGTTTCCACGCACGGTGAGCTCGCGTGGATGACGCCGAGCATCGTGATGTCGCAGACGACCAACACCGGTGGCGGCGGCGGCGGGTTCATGCAGGGCTTCAAGCGCATGGTGGGCGGCGGCAGCCTGTTCCTGACCAGGTACGCCGGCCCTGGCGCGATCACCTTCGCGGCGAAGATGCCCGGCCACATCGTGCCGGTCGATATCGAGGCAGGCCAGGCCTACCTGGTGCACAGGCATGGGTGGCTGTGCGGCACTTCCGGCATCACGCCGAGCGTGGCGCTGCAGCAGTCGTTCCGCGGCGGCCTGTACGGCGGGGACGGGTTCGTCCTGCAGAAGCTCGAGGGGCAGGGCAGGGCCTGGATCGAGCTGTCTGGCGAGCTGACCAGCTACGAGCTGCCCCCTGGCCAGATGCTGCTGGTACACCCCGGCCACATCGGCATGTTCCAGGGCACCATCGATTTCCGGGTCGTGCGGCTGCAGGGCATCCAGAACATGTTCTTCGGCGCAGACGGCTTTCACGTGGTGGCGCTGACCGGGCCCGGGCGGGTCTGGCTGCAGTCGATGCCGCTGCCGATCCTCGCGCACGCGCTGTCGGAATACCTGAACAGGGACGACCGGTCGGCAGGCATGCAGGGCGGCGCCATGGGCGCGGGCATGGGCGGCATCATCGGCGACATGCTGCGCGGGCAGTAGCAATCAGGCGAAGCCGCCGTTGCTCATCAGCAGCTGGCCGTTGATCCATCCGCCCTGCGGTGAGCACAGGAAGTCGACCAGGTGCGCGGTGTCGCGCGGGGTGCCGAGGCGGCCGAGCGGCGTGCGCGCGATGCCGGACGCCCGGATGTCGTCAGACATCCAGCCGGTGTCGATAGGGCCGGGGTTGATGACGTTCGCGGTCACGCCGAGGTGCGCGAGTTCGCGCACCGCGGCCAGCGTGATGCGGTCCAGGGCCGCCTTGCTGGCGCCGTAGGGCACGTTGCCATCGAGCGCATCGCTGGTCAGGCTGATGATCCTGCCGGTTCCGGCCGGCCCGGCGAAGCGCAGCCCGTACTCGCGGATCAGCAGCCACGTGGCGCGGGCGTTGACGGCGAAATGCCGGTCGAAGCTGTCCACGGCGGTATCCAGCAGGCCGGAGTCGACTGACTCGCAGTGGCACATCACCAGGGCCGTCACCCCGCCCAGCCGATCCTGCGCCGCATCGAAGATCACTGACGGCGCATCCGTGCCGGTCAGGTCTGCCTCGATGGCCGTGCTCGCCGCGCCGAGTGCGGCCAGGTCAGCGCGGATTGCGGCGGCGGCACCGGGCTCGGCGCCCCATGTCATCCGCTCGTCGTAGCCGGTCCAGTACGTGAAGGCGATGTCCCAGCCGGACGCGGCCAGCTGGCGGGCGATGCCGGCGCCGATGCCGACAGTCCGCCCGACGCCGGTCACCAGTGCGGTCGGGCGGGCGGGTGCCGCGTCCTGGCCCGTGCTCTGCTGCCTGCCTGATGTGGTCATGTCCGGATGGTGGGGGAGCGGCCGCGCGCGGGGCAACCGCATTTAGGCGCCGCGGCCCGTGACCGCCGTATCGGAGATCCGGTACACAGCTCGAGCCGTGCCGGCCATGATGGCCGCGCGCTCCGGCTCGCTGAGGCCGCTGGTCAGGGCGAGGGCCGCCGCCACCACATCGCCGTAGGGTGCGCTCAGCGTGCAGACCGGCCAGTCGGACCCGAACATCAGCCGGTCAGGCCCGAAGCAGTCGAGCGCGAGCTCGAAGTACGGGCGCAGGCGGCTAACGTCGCCGCCGTCGGCCGGGCCGGCCTCGCCGAGGATCCCGGACAGCTTGCAGGCAGTGCCCGGCAGCGCCGCGAAGGCGGCGAGGGCCCTGGCCCAGCCGGCATCGACCTGCCCGCCGACCTCAACGTTGCCCAGGTGGTCAAGGACAAAGGTGACGCCGGGCAGTCTGGCGACCTGGCTCACCAGGCTCGGCAGCTGGCCCGGCCGGGGAACCAGGTCGAAGCACAGACCCGCGGACGACATCGCGGCGAGGCCGCGCCTGACCTCGGCGCGGCTGAGCCAGTCCGGGTCCGGCTCGACGAGCAGCGGATGGCGGATGCCCGACAGGAACTGCCCGCCAGGCAGCGCGCGCAGGCTAGCCAGCGTGTCGGCGACGCCGGGCGCCGTCAGGTCGGCCCAGCCCACGACCGCCTGCACTAGCGGTTCGGCGGCCGCCAGCGCGAGCAGTTCCGGCGTCTCCACCGGGTCAGTCAGCGTCTGCACGACCACGGTTGCGCTGACGCCCGACGCGGCAGCGAGCGGCGCGAGGTCCGCAATCGAGAACCGGCGGCGCAGCGGCGCCAGCGCGGGGTCGCTATCCAGCCACGGCTGCGGGTGCTCGGACACGTCCCACACGTGCTGATGCGAGTCGACAATCGGCAGCGCGGCTCCGGTCACGACGCCGACTGTAGGGACGCCTCACGGTGCCGGGCAAGCCGGGCCGGTCCGGCGCTGTCCGGGACCGCACTGGGGGCGGCGCCGTTAGGCGCCGCCCCCAGTGCAGTGCGGCTGATGCTAGTCCGCGGTGCTCCCTGCTCTTGCCGCTTCCGCGGTCGGTGCTGAGGCCTGGGGGACCGCGGATCCGGCGGACGAGGCTGAACCGGCGGGCGCCGCGTTTCCGTCAATGGCAGCAGGTGCCGGCCGTCCGGCCATCAGCAGTGCCGGAAGCATCGCGACGACGGTGAAGCCAACGCACCACCAGAACGTGTGGCCGAAGGCCGTGGCCAGCCCGGCTGTGCCTGCCGCCGCGTGCGCTACGGCCTGCCTGGTAAGGATGACGACCAGCACGGCCGCGCCGAACGAGCCGCCGACCTGCTGCATGATCCGCACTGCGCTGCTGGCGTGCGGGACGTCGGTCCTTGGCAGGCCCTGGAATGCGCCCGCCATGAGCGAGATGGTGGCCGCGCCGAGCCCGGCGCCGCGGACGAAGAGCGCGCCGGCCAGCACGGCGATGCTCGTGTGCGCGGTGGCCAGCGCGAACGGTATGGTCCCGGCCACGGCGAGCACGATCCCGATCAGCGAGACCAGCCGCGGGCCGTACTTGTCGGTCATCCTTCCCACGATCGTGCGCGGCAGGATGCTGCCGACGCCCTGCGGTACCAGCAGCACGCCTGCGGCCAGTGCGCTGTAGCCACGGGCCTGCTGGAAGTAGAGCGGCAGCAGCAGCATGGCACCGTAGATCGACAGGCCCGCCAGGAATATCAGGATGCTGGCGCCGGTGAAGCCGCGGGAGCGGAACAGCCGCAAGTTCACCAGGGGCTCGCCGGTCATGCTCAGCGCGTGCAGGACGAACCCGGCGAGCAGCACGGCGCCGGCCACGACCGGGACCAGGACGCGCGGATGGCCGAAGCCGCCGGCGGTGCTGACCTGAGCCAGGCCGTAGAGCAGTCCCGCGAGCGCGGGGCAGAGCAGCAGCAGGCCGATGACGTCAAGCCGCGGCTTTGCCGGCGCGGTAGCACTGCCGCCCGCGGCGGGCCGCTTCATGCTGTCCAGGCCGCGCCAGCCAAGCACGATGCCGGCCAGGCACAGCGGGACATTCACGTAGAAGATCCACCGCCAGCTGAAGTTGCTGATGATCAGGCCGCTCACTACCGGGCCGAGGATGGGCACCACGGCCACCGGCAGGCTGACCGTGGCCATGACGCGGCCCAGCTGCCTGCCGCCCGCCGCCTGCGCTATCAGCGTGGTCAGCAGCGGCATCATCAGGCCGCCGCCGACGCCCTGCAGCAGCCGGAAGCCGATCAGGCTCTCGATGTTCCAGGCCGCGCCGGAAAGGACCGAGCCGGCCAGGAACAGGCTCAGCGCGAAGGTCCAGGAGTTCCGGCCGCCGAACCGGGCAAGGCTCCAGCCGCTGAGCGGGATGACCATGCCGAAGGTGAGCAGGTAACCGGTGATGACCCACTGGATCTGC
>DASPWG010000219.1:0-2932 GCA_035621915.1 Streptosporangiaceae bacterium | reverse complement strand
TGCCCGCCAGCAACGACCATGCGATGCTGCCCCACCAGCGCGTGTTGTCACCTAATGACAGCGCGGCGATGGCCTCACCGACCCCGATTAAGTACGGGATGGCTGTGTCAAACGTGCTCGGGAGCCAGCGCGTGGCGGCAGCGAGCTGAAAGTACTGATCGGTTGTGACGATGATGACGACGAACACGGTTACCGCCTGGGATGCGGCGATCGCGACCTGGGACCCGGAGGCACGGCCGAAGATGGCGTGAGCGGAGGTGCTGACCAGGACCACAAGTGCGACGCCCTGGATGATCGCTGTCATCGTCTGGTAGGCGGTCGCGAAGTTGTCTTCAATCCGACTGAACAGGACGCGCAGGCTAAGCGCGTCGGGCGATTGCGGCTCAGCACTACTTTGCCGCGCCGCCGGCATTTCTGACTGTGCGACCCCTCTTCGCGCATCGTCCCTTGTGCGAAGGAACCGCAGGATTAGGATTCCGACGACTGCGGAGGCTGCCGCCGCTGACAGGCGCTTGGCTCTCATAGCCACCTGGCTCTGAAACAGCTTCCGGAGGGACGCCATTCCGCGGACATGGCCGATTATGGGTAGTAACGAAGGACCACCGCAAGTGACCGTGCCAGGCCGCCACAAGTCTGGCAGAGCGAACTAGCTTCCGCGTATTTACGCGGGAACTAGCTAACTCCGCCGCGGCCCTGACCTGCATGCCTCGACTGGTGGCTGCGACCCAGCGAACCAAGGCTTATCTACCTCGGCTAGTAGCCGCTGCCGAAGGCCTCGGCACTAATGCGGAGCGTCCCGACTATGCAAGCCTCCAGAGTGCGCCGGACACGCGCTCATGCCGCTCCCTGGGCGATCGGGCGTCCCCTGGCCTTGCCGTCTTGCGGAAGAGGGCGCTGGCCGATGTCATCGCGCAGCCGCCGGAACTCACCGCCAGTCCCGTGCCGGGCTCTTCCTGCAAGGCTCGTTTACGACCGGGCGGGGCAGAGTACAACTGTGTTGGGTGTCGGCTCCTCGGGCATCGCGGTCACGCTGAGGAAGAGAGATCGACATGACACAGGCACACAGGCCCGTAGTTTTCGTGCATGGCCTCTGGCTGCATGCCAGTTCGTGGGACCCGTGGCTGGAGATGTTCCAGGACGCCGGCTACGCCGCGACTGCGCCGGGCTGGCCAGGTGACGCGGACACGGTCGAAGCGGCCCGCCAGGACCCTGGCAGGGTCGCAGGCAAGGGTATCGACGATGTAGTCGACCACTACGCCCAGATCATCCGCGGCCTTGGCGCCCCGCCGGTCGTCATCGGCCACTCCTTCGGAGGCCTGATCGCGCAGCGGCTGCTCGGCCAGGACCTGGCCGCGGCCGCGGTTGCAATTGACCCTGCGCCCATCAAGGGCGTGCTCAACCTGCCCATATCTGCACTGCGAGTCGCCTCGATCGCGCTGCGTAAGCCGGCCAACCGTAACCTCGCGATATCTCTCACTAAGGAACAGTTCCGGTACGGCTTCGGCAACGCCGTGCCGGCCCAAGAGTCAGCTGAGCTGTTCGACCGCTGGACTGTGCCCTCGCCGGGCAAGCCACTGTTCGAAGCCGGGCTGGCGAACTTCACTCCGCGGTCACCGGCGAAGGTGAATACCGCAAACAAGACCCGCGGGCCGCTGCTGATCACGGCCGGGGGCCACGATCACACGGTTCCGGCCGCCATCTCGACATCGACCCGCAGGCTCTACCACAAGTCACCGGCTGTCACTGACTTCATAGAGTTTCCCGATCGCGGGCACTCGCTGACGATCGACCACGGCTGGCGCGAGGTCGCCCAGGCCGCGCTGGACTGGCTCGGGCAACGGCCGTTCTGATATCGACACTCTGGTGTTATTAGCGACACAGGTGAGCTTCGCGGCACCACCCCTGACGACTGCCATGCCTGCGCCGGCCGGCCACGGTCGGGTACCAAGCCAGTCATCAACATCGACCTGACCTTGGCTGACCCGGCGCGCTAGCAGGACCACGTGCCGACCCTAGGGGCGACCGGATTCCGGCTGGTGATGCCGATGACGAATACCTCGCCCTGTCGGCGATGTTGAGCATCGTAAGCATCCGGTTCGCCGCCGCGGACCCTGTCTCGTGGAACCACGCCTTCCGGAAGTCCTCCTAGGTCTTTCCAGGACGAAGGCGACGCTTCAGGATGGCAACCCGATACACGGGCGCCATTATCCGGCCCAGCCCGACCTCCTCAGCCGCGAGTGAGTCCGCTCTGTGCCCGTGCGCTCATGCCGCTCTGCGTGCGTGACCGAGTGGTCCAAGCCTCGCGAGCGACAGACTGCGCGCCGTTACGTAGTCACCCACGCGCGGACATCACCCAGAACGGCGGGAGTGTGCGTCGCGCCTGGCCGCGCAGCGGCCTGGCTTATGCCCTAAAGCGAAGTCGGGGGGTTCGCCGGGAACCGTCGACACTCTGATTGGGCTGATCTTGCTCGGGTCCCGCTTCTTGCTTGCTGCCAAGTAACTGCCGGAGCGCAGGCGCTGTCCAGGTGGAGCCCCCGCAGGGCCGCGAGGCCTCAGGCCCAATCCTGAAGGATGTGCTACGAAGGGAACCAGTCACTGCCGCAGATCAACTGGCCGCTGTAGGGTGCGGGGCTGTTGGCCGGGCGCGGTGGCTGGCCCAGCTTGTGTAGTGGTCGATGAGGGTGTCCTCGACGGGCCGGTAGGTGATGCCGAGGTCCCGGATGCTGCGCTGGTTGTCGACGGTGAAGCGGACCCCGAGGTGTTTGCGTATGTAGTCCTGGCTGAGGCCGAAGCGCGGGCCGATCACTCGTACCATCCAATCCGGAACCTGGCCGCGCGGTAGCAGGTACTTTCGGTGGTGTCTAGGCCGGATGATCTGGCTGATTTGCAGGAACGAGAGCATCTGCGCGTGGGCCAGGATGTACCGGCCCGA
>DASPWG010000218.1:0-24880 GCA_035621915.1 Streptosporangiaceae bacterium | reverse complement strand
CCTCGACTGTCCCGATCCGCCCGACCGGGTTGCGGGCGCTGATGTCAGCGAAGTACTCCGCCTTGCGCTTTTCCCCGAACTCGTCCCAGGCGCCGGTGTCGACCACGCCAGGCGATATTGCGTTGACCCGGATTGGCGCCAGTTCCAGGGCCAGCGAGCGGGCCAGGGTGTCGGCGGCCGCGTTCGTGATCGCCACGGACAGCGTGCCCACGGTGATCTTCGCGGCCGCGACCCCGGAGAAAATGACGAATGAGCCCTTCTTGCTCATCTTGGGCGCGAAGTGCTTGGCGAGCATAAGCGGCCCGATGACCTTAGTGTCGAGCGAGAGCCGGACCGCGTCCCGGTCAAGGTCGGCAAGCTGGCCGCGCGCTCGCGCCGAGCCGGTGCAGACCACGTGGTCTACCGGGCCGAGCTTGCCGGCCAGGCTTGCCATCGAGCCCTCGTCGGTGAGGTCGAGGTGCTCGGTGCTGATGCGCGGCTCACCCGCGTAGGCGGCAGGCAGGGCTTCCTGGTCACGGCCGGCCGCGACGACGCGGGCCCCGGCGTCCCGAGCGGCCAGCACGATGGCACGGGCG
The DNA here is from genome assembly GCA_035621915.1 of Streptosporangiaceae bacterium. Classification (GTDB taxonomy): domain Bacteria; phylum Actinomycetota; class Actinomycetes; order Streptosporangiales; family Streptosporangiaceae; genus JAJYUU01. Next base: position 24,305 of record DASPWG010000218.1, on the reverse strand, counting down.
AACCCGCCGCCGCGCCCGACGACCAGCACCGTCTGGTCCTGCAGGTTTGCGTTCATCCCAGCGTCCTCTCCAGGAACCCGCGGACGTAGCCAGCGGTCGAATCGAGCTCGCTTTCCAGCAAGAAGTGACCGCCGTCGAGGAGATGAATCTCGGCCCCGTGGGCGTCGCCGGCGAACGCGCGAGCGCCGTCAGGGCCGAAGATCTCGTCGTTCCTGCCCCACACGGCCAGTACCGGCACCCGGCTGTCCCGCAGGTAGGCGTGCAGCCATGGGTAGAGCGGCAGGTTGCTCGCGTAGTCGGCAAGCAGGCTCAGCTGGATGCGGTCGTTGCCGGGCCGCGAGACGAGGGCGAAGTCGTGATGCCAGGTGTCCGGGCTCACCACGCTCTGGTCACGGACGCCGTGCACGTACTGCCAGCGGATCGCGTCCAGGGTCAGGGCCTCGCGAAGGGCGGCCTCGGTCTGCGGGTTCTGCTCCAGCCAGTAATCCCGGACTGGCTTCCAGAAGGCCTCGGTGAAGCCGGCCTCGTAGCCGTTGCCGTTCTGGGTGGCGATCGCCGTGACGGCGGCCGGGTCGCTGAGGGCGAGGCGCCATCCGACGGGCGCTCCGTAGTCGTGCACGTACATCGCATACCGGGTGACGCCGAGCCGGCCGAGCAGGGCCGCAGTCAGGCTGGCGAGCGCGTCGAAGGTGTAGCCGAACTCGTCGGCCGGCGGCGCGTCGGACAGGCCGAAGCCCAGGTGATCTGGCGCGATGACGTGAAACTCGTCGGCCAGCATCGGGATGAGATTCCGGAACATGAACGAGCTGGCCGGGAAACCGTGCAGCAGGACCACAGCCGGAGCTCCGGGCGGCCCGGCCTCGCGGTAAAACAGCTGCTGACCCTCGACGGCGGCGTAACGGTGATGGACAGTCGTCATCGGTGCTCTCCGCTTGTCGCTCGGACGCAGGCTGGTACCTACGGCGAGCTTCAAGCGTGCGGCGGGACGGGCAGCGCTCGAATCCCCCGGTGGCTAGCCATTGCCAGCAGCCGCTGACCAGTGAGGCGGCGCAGTAACGGTGAAGCTAGAGTCGAAATCAGGCCGGGTACGGCCAGATGGAGAAAGGTTATGCCACCCGAAACCTACCGATACGGTACCGCGACCGCCGCCGGCCAGGCCGGTGTCAGGCGCCGGCAGGCGTCGCAGCGCCCGCCGGGACTGACGGGACGCGACGCCCAGTGCCGACAGCTTGACCAGCTCGTACAGGACGTCCGCGGCGGCCAGAGCAGGGCGCTGGTCGTGCGAGGTGAGCCAGGGATCGGAAAGACAGCGCTGCTTGAGTACCTGGCGGGCCACGCGCCGGGTTGCCGGGTGGAGCGCGCCGCTGGCGTGGAGTCGGAGCAGGAGCTGGCCTTCGCCGGGCTGCACCAGCTTTGCGCGCCGATGCTGGATCACCTGCAGGCCGTGCCGACGGCGCAGCGGGGCGCGCTGAGCACTGCGCTTGGCATGAGCGCCGGGCCGCCGCCCGATCGCTTTCTAGTCGGCCTGGCCGTGCTTAACCTGCTGTCGGCAGCCGGCGCAGAGCAGCCGCTGCTATGCCTGGTCGACGACGCGCAGTGGCTCGACCAGGCCTCTGCGCAGGTCCTCAGCTTCGTGGCCCGACGGCTCTGGGCAGAGTCGGTCGGCCTGGTGTTCGCGGCAAGCCTGCCGACGCGTGAGCTGGCGGAAATGCCGGACCTCGTTGTCGGCGGCCTCAGGGACGCCGACGCCCAGGTGCTGCTGAGCGCGGCGCTGACCGGGCCGATAGACCCGCGGGTACGGGACCAGATCATCTCGGAGGCGCAGGGGAACCCGCTTGCCTTGCTGGAGCTGCCACGCGGCATGGCCAGCACGCAGCTGGCCGGCGGGTTCGGATTTCCTGGCGCCATCGGGCTGGCGGCCGGCATGGAGCAGGCTTTCGGCCGCCGCGTCGAGGAGCTCCCGGCCCAGACCCGCAGGCTCCTGTTGCTCGCGGCGGCCGATCCCACCGGTGACGCGGCGCTAGTATGGCGCGCGGCTTCCGGGCTCGGGATAAGTGCCGAGGCAGCCGCTCCCGCCGCCGACGCGCAGCTGGCCGACTTTGGTGGCAGGGCCCGCTTCCGGCATCCGCTGGTGCGCTCAGCCATCTACCGATCGGCGTCTGCGCAGGAGAAACGGGACGCGCACCGGGCCCTGGCGGACGTGACCGATGTGCGGCTCGACCCTGACCGGCGTGCATGGCACCGGGCGCAGGCCGCTGCCGGGCCGGATGAGGAGGTTGCCGCCGAGCTGGAAAGCTCGGCGGATCGCGCGCGGGCACGCGGCGGCGCCGCCGCCGCCGCGGCGTTCCTGGAGCACGCGGCGATCCTCACGCTCGAGCCCGCACTGCGCGCCGGGCGGGCCCTGGCCGCGGCGCAGGCCAAGCTTCAGGCCGGCGCGATCGGCGATGCGCATGACATGCTCGCCCTCGCCGAGGCCGGAGGAGTCAGCGAGGAGCTGGCGGCCCGCATTGAGCTGGTCCGGGCCCAGATTGCGTTTGACTCCAGCCGCGGTAGCGATGCCCCGCCGCTGCTGCTGAGTGCGGCCAGGCGGCTTGAGCCCGTTGACCCTGGCCTGTCCCGCGCCACCTACCTGCAGGCTCTGTCCTCGGGAATCTTCGCCGGGCAGCTTGCGATTCCCGGCAGCGGCCTGTGGGAGGTGGCGCGCGCGGCTGCGTCCGCGCCTGCAGCGCCGCGCCGGCCGCGCGTGCCCGATCTCCTGCTCGATGGCCTGGCCGCGTACTACGTCGAGGGGTACGCAGCAGGCGTGCCCCTACTGCGCAGGGCACTGTCCGCTTTCGGCGCCGGCATGTCGGCCGAGGAGGAATTGCGCTGGCTCTGGCTCGGCTGCCTGACTGCCGTGCACATATGGGACGACGACGGCTGGGAGCGGCTGTCAGCCCGATACGTGGAACTCGCCCGCCGGGCCGGTGCCCTCGGCCAGCTCCCGCTGGCCATCAGCATGCGCGCTCACCGGCTGCTGCTCGCCGGCCAGCTTGACGCCGCGGATGTCCTGGTAGCAGAAGCGCTGATCGCGACTGAGGCGACAGGCGGCACGCTCGCGCCCTACGGTGCGCTGTCCGCCGCATCGCTGCGCGGCGATGAGGGCACGGTATCCGCTCTGGTCGATGCGGCCTCCGCCGCGGCGACTGAGCGGGGAGAGGGAGCCGCGATAACGGCAGCCGGCATGGCGAGCTCGGTCCTCTGCCTCGGCCTCGGCCGATACCAGGAGGCGCTGACCGGGGCGCAGCTGGCCACCGCGAGCGCGGGGACCATCGCCACGCCGCCCTGGGCTATCGCCGAGCTCATCGAGGCCGCGGTGCGCTGCGGCAAGAACGACATGGCCGCTGACGCCTACGACCGGCTCGCCGAGATGACCAATGCCAGCGGCACTGACTGGGCACTTGGCATCCAGGCCCGGTCGCACGCTCAGCTAAGCGACGGGGAGGAAGCCGAGCGCCGCTACCGCGAGGCGATCGTCCGCCTGGAGCGGACCGGACTGCGCATCTGCCTCGCCCGGGCTCATCTGCTGTACGGGGAGTGGCTGCGCCGGGAACGCCGGCGTGTAGACGCACGCGAGCAACTGCGGACCGCGCATGCGGCGCTGGCGGCGATGGGCGTCTCCGCGTTCGCTGAGCGGGCCCGGCGCGAGCTGCGGGCAACTGGCGAGACTGCCCGCAGGCGCGCTGTCGTCGCCGGAAACGGCGAGCTGACTGCCCAGGAGGCGCAGATCGCCCGGCTTGCCATCGACGGGCTCTCGAACCCAGAGATCGGCGCGAGGCTTTACATCAGCACGCATACGGTCCAGTACCACCTGCGCAAGGTCTTCGCCAAGCTCGGAGTCACCTCGCGCAGCCAGCTCGACCGCGCGCTTACCGAAGGCGGGTCGGGCGCAGGCGAAGCTCACCTCTGACCCCGGGCTGCCAGCCGCTCAGATCTCGTCGGCGGACGCCGACTCGTAGCTCTCGGCCAGCTGCTTCATGAGGTCGCAGTCCACGCCGATGGCCTGGTCGTCCACTCGCGTCACCGCCGCCACGCCGCGGGAGTTGGTCACGAAGACCGACGCGAACGCTCCGAGGTCGGCGAGCCGCACCGGCGTCTGCCGCTGCGCTATCCCTGCCCGACGCAGCTCGCGCTGCAGTACTTGCATGGTGATGCCTGCCAGCATCGGCGCGGCAGGCCAGACGACGGCAGTGCCGTCGAAGAAGCCGATGTTTGTTACCGAGCCCTCGGAGATCAGGCCGTCCTGGCCGGTGAGCAGTGCCTCGTCGAAGCCGTTTCGCTCGGCGAGCAGTCCGTAGTAATGCTGGCCGAAGTCGCCCAGGTGCTTGATGTGCGCAACCGAGCGCTGATACGGCACGGACTGCAGCCTGCGCTCGGCCGGCATGCCGGCCGGCGGCCGGACGATGACCGTGACCGACGGCGGATCAGCCGGATGTGGCCGCTGGATGTGCACCCGCACGGAGGCGTCGGTGTCGGCGTCCAGGGCATGCCGGACCAGCGCCCTGATCCTGTCCGCATCGAGCCCTGACCCGAACAGCTCGGCGTTGCCGTTTGCCAGGCGGGCCAGATGCAGGTCCAGGCCCCGCACCCGGCCGTCCCTTACCTGCATCGCGGTGAAGTGCCCGTAGCCGCTGAGCAGCAGAGCCCGAAGCTCGTCGTTCGCCGGGCTGGCGCCGTTGACCTCAAGCCGGGAAACCGCAGGTTCGCTCATAAGCTGTCACCGTACGCCGGCCCGCAGCTGGTCAAGCAGCTTGACGCAGGCGTGCACGGCCGCAGTGTGCGGGATGTCGATGTCCAGGTGCCGGGCAAGTTCCACGACCGCGCCGGTCATGCAGTCGAACTCAAGGCGCTTGCCCGCTTCCAGGTCCTGCAGCATGGATGTCTTGTGGTCGCCTACCGCCAGCCCGGCCTCCAGCCGCCGGTCCAGCGACACCGGGAAGGTGATCCCGAGCCGGCCGGCCACCGCTGCGCACTCGGCGATGACGGCGCGCAGCAGGTCGCGCATCTCCGGCACGCTGCCAAGCTCGCCGAGCCTCGCTCCGGTTAGCGCGGTAATCGGGTTGAAGGCGACGTTGCCGACGAGCTTGAGCCAGATCTGGTCGCGCAGCCGTGCCTCCACCGGCGCCCGCAGGCCTCCGGCCGCGAACGCGGCCGAGATGAGCCGGCAGCGCTCCGAATCCGACCCGTCGGGCTCGCCGAGGGCGAATCGCGTTCCCTCTATATGGCGGATGTGCCCCGGCTGCGTGATCTCAGTGGAGCTGTAAATCACGCAGCCCACGTTGTGCTCGGGGGCCACCGAGGCCGCGATCACCCCGCCGGGGTCGACGCTCTGCAGGCCGGTGAGCCCGCCAGGACCGGGGCCGGACTGGAAGTACCACCACGGGATGCCGTTCTGCGCCCAGATGGCCGCGGCGTCCGGGGCGAGCAGCCGGCCGAGGCGCGGCGCGAGGCCTGGCAGGCTGTAGGCCTTGAGCGCCACGAACACCACGTCGGCGTCGGCGACCGCCTCCAGATCGCCAGTCGCGCGCGGATGCGCGGTGAAGTCCCCGCGCGGCGACAGCACCCGGACGCCGTTCTCGGCCATCGCCTCCAGGTGGCGTCCCCTGGCGATGAGCGTGACGTCAGCGCCGCCACGCCATAGCGCGGCTCCGACGTACGCGCCGATCGCCCCGGCGCCGAGCACCGCGAACCTCATGCTTCAGTGTGCCGCTGGCGGCCGGCGTTCCGCTCCGCGACGAATTCCGCGACGCGTCTTCGCTGCACCTTGCCGGTCGGAGTCCGCGGGATCTCGGCCAGCACGTCGATCCTGGCGGGCACCTTGAAGGGCGCAAGCTGCCGCCTGCAGTGCTCGATCAGGCCGCTGATCTCGACATCCGCCTGCAGCGTCACGGCGGCGTTGACGAGTTCGCCGTACTTGGCGTCAGGCACGCCGAAGCAGACGGCGTCGCGGACGGCCGGATGGGACAGCAGCACCTGCTCTATCTCCGCCGGGGCGATGTTCTCGCCGCCGCGGATGATCATCTCCTTGATCCGTCCCTCGAGGTACAGGTAGCCGTCCCGCAGCACGCCACGGTCACCGGTCCGGAACCAGTCACCGAAGAATGCCTCGGCGGTGGCGGCCGGGTTGCTGGCATACGCCGTCATGACGCCGGGGCCGCGGATCACGATCTCGCCTGCGCTGCCGTCAGGCAGCAGGTTGCCCGCGACATCGGCGATGCGGACCTGAGTGCCCGTCGGTACGCCGACCGAGCCTGGCACTCTGGCGGCCGGCGGCAGCGGGTTCGACGTCATCTGGTGACTGGCCTCCGTCATCCCGTAGGCCTCGAGCATCGGCACCCCGTACTCGCGCTCGGCGCGGTCCAGCAGTGCAGGCGACAGTGCCGAACTGCACGAGCGGACGAACCGGAGGGTGGCGGGCGGTCCGTGCTCGTCGGCCTTGTCGAGAATCATCTGATGCAGGGTCGGGCCTGCCGACAGCCAGGTCGCGCCGTGCTCGCGGGCCTGCGGCCAGAATCGCTGCGGGGTGAACCTGCGCGGCGCGATCACCGCCCCGCCCGCGGATAGCGCCGCGAACGTGGATGCAACCAGGCCGTGAATGTGGAACAGCGGCATCACGCAGAACGACACGTCGTCCTGAGTGAGCTGATAATGGCGGGCGATTGTCCTGGTCGAGGCCATCAGGTTCCGCTGACTGAGCGGCACCTGCTTCGGGCGGCTGGTCGTGCCGCTGGTGTGCAGCACCACGGCGATGTCACCGGCGCTGCCGTGCTCGGCCGGGGCAGGCGAGGGGGCGGCGTGCTCGCCAGGTGCCTGCCGGGCATCGGCTACCAGTTCTGGCGGGCCGTCAGCCGTTGCCCTGACCGTCAGCAGCGTCGTGTCTGCGGACGCAGCGGCGGCGCTGCAGGCCACCCCGGCGCCGGCCGGGATGAGCGTCAGCCTCGGGGCGATATCGGTCAGATGGAAGCTGAACTCTGCCTCGGTGTAGGCCGGGTTCAGCGGCGCGGCGGCGGCGCCAAGGGCGGTGACGGCGAGCAGCAGCAGGACGACGTCCGGGCCGTTGGGCAGCGCGAACGCGACCCGGTCACCGTGCCGGGCGCCGAGGTCCGCTAGCCGCCTGGCGAGCGCCTCGACCCTGTCCGCCGCCTGCGCGTAGCTGATCGTCTGGCCGGTGTCGGGCACGATGAGCGCGGTCCGGTCCGGCTGCCCGGCGCGAAGGAGCGCGGTGAGCGGCTCGCCCGCCGCAGGCCGTTCGGTCATGTGCGGTACCCAGGTGCTTAGTACGCCGTGCCTGGCGCCCGGGCCGGCTCGGCCGCGAGCGGTATACAGGTCCGCCAACGATAGTCGGAAAAGTCCGGCGGTTCCAGATGGCTTCGCGCAGCCGGCGGCGTCGGTCGGGGCCTTGTCAGGCGGGCGCTGTCAGGACGCGCTGTGCGGCGGATCTGCGCTTACAGCGCGGACTAGCTCGCCCGCGGCGTCCTCGCCGACGATCGGCGCAAGCCAGGCGGTGAGCTGAGCGGGGTCGGGCCGGAGCAGCTCACGGGTGCCGTAGAGGTCGTCGGTCCCGCCTGGTCCAGGCAAGAGAATCTTCCACACCGCAGGCCCCGCGCCGTCCCGTCCCGCATCGAAGGCCAGCACGCAGCGCAGCACTGCGCCGTCACGCAGTTCGTACCGCGTCTCATGGGCGATATGGGTCCGCTCGACCGTCATGTCGTCACCACCACATTCGAGCTCGGAACGCTCAAGGGCCCTGCCGCGGTTTGTTCTTCCCGGAATCCGACGGTGGAGACCGGCAGTCGGGGAGACCGGTGTGGCGGGCGCGCGACCGGTTAGGAGCCGGCCCGGCCGGGCTACAACTAGTGCGACGACGATCTTCCCTGGTGCATCGCGCTGAGCGGCAAGGAGGCAACCCTGATGGAGCCTGGGCCGCACGCCGTGGTGGTAGGCGGCTCGTTGTCCGGATTGTGCGCTGGCCTGGCGCTTGCCAGGGAGGGCTGGACGACCACGATCGTCGAGCGGGCGACGGGCGAGCCGGCCGGCGGGGCGGGTCTCGGCCTCGACCGTGGCCTTCTCGGCCGGGTGACGGGAGTCGATGCCGCCCGGATCCCGGTGGTGAGCGGCAATCGGGACTCCGCGGCATGGGGGCTCGTCCGGCAGTTCCTGCTGGAGGCAGCGCAGCGCGCGCCGGGCATCGAGTTCATCGAGTCCACAACCGTCACCGCCGTGCGGGAGCCAGGTGAAGCAGGCCGCGTCAGCGCCGACAGCACCAGGGGCGCATTGACCGCCGATGTGGCGGTGGGAGCGGACGGGGTCTATTCGGTGCTGCGGCGTTACGTGGCGCCGGATCGTCCGGCCGCGGGCTACGCGGGCTACATGCTCTGGCGCGGGCTCGTGCCAGAGAGCGAGGTGCCGGACGGGCTCGATGGTCGCGGCGGCAACCTGGAGATCCACGCAGCGCCCGGCGCCCAGCTCGTGATCTACGGGGTTCCGGGAGCCGATGGCCGAACCGGGCCGGGGGAGCGGCGGATCTCCTTCGCCTGGTACGACGCGAGCCGGACCGAGCTGCTCCGGCAGACCGGATGCGTGGACGGCGACGCCGTGGTCGGCACGCTGGCTAACGACCAGATCCCCGGTGCCGTGCTTCGCGAGCTTGGCCAGCTTGCCCGCCGCTACTGGCCGTCCCCGTGGGACCGGTGCATCGGCTGGGGAGTGAGCCATGGGGAGGTATTCGGGGCCCCGGTCGCCGAGTACCTGCCGTCGCGCCTGGTACGGCACCGGGTAGCGCTAATAGGCGACGCTGCGCACGTCGCCAGCCCGATGACAGGCGCTGGGTTCGAGAACGCTCTGCTTGACGTCGCTGCGCTCGCCGCCAGTCTCAGCGGCGCGTCCGGTGCCGGCGTTCCTGCCGCACTCGGGCGCTATGAGCAGGAGCGACTGCCGCTCGCGCGGCAACTGGTGTCATCGGGCATGTCCTGGGGCCGCTCTTACCTGTCCGCCTCGTGAGCCAGGCGGTCGTGCTCGTCCGGTGACCGCCAGCTGCGGCGGGGCACAGCGATGCCATTGACACCCGTCCGCCTGGACGTTAACTTCCGCTTAATCTCGGCCGCTATATCGCTGCATGCGCTGATTTACCGAATACGAGCGCGCGCTGTTGCCAGCCGAAATAGCCGGCCTGACCCGCTCCGCCGCCTGGCCGCGAGCCGCCCGGCGGCCAGTCGCGGAGGTGAAGCGCATGTCATCGCACCGAATGCCAGCAGGACGGTGGCGTGCGGCCGGCGTCGCCGCGCTCCTCGTCGCCAGTGCTGCGCTGCTTCCGGCCGGCGCCGCGCGGGCATCCTCGGCCGCGGCGCCGTCGGCCGAGCACGTCGGGTACGGCGCCGAGTCGGCGCTCATAGTCAGGAGCGCGTACGGGGTACCGAGCATCTACGCGACGACCACTAGCGGCATGTGGTTCGGCGTGGGCTGGGCTCAGGCGCAGGACCGGATGGTCCAGCTGGAGCTGACCCGCAGATCCGTTGAGGGCACGCTGTCAGCCATCGCCGGCTCGTCGCAGCTCGCGCAGGATGAGACCGTCAGGACGCTCTTTTACACCCCGGCCGAGCTAACCGCCCAGTTCCTGTCCCTGCCGGCTGCGACCCGTTCCGCGCTAGCTGCTTTCTCGGCCGGCATTAACGGCTACGAGGACTACGCGTTCCGTGACCCGGCCGCGCGGGTGCCGTACGAGTTCTTCGCACTCGGCCAGGCACTCGGGCTCGGCTCCGGCACACCTTACCGGCCCGCGCCCTGGACGCCGGAGGACACCGTTGCGGTCGGGAACTACCTGGCCAGGGAGTTCGGCGGGGGCGGCGGCAGTGAGCTGCAGAACCTGGGCTTCCTCGACTACCTGAAGGCCGAGCTCACCGCCAAGGGTGACGTCAACGCCGTCGCGGACGCGACCGCGATCTTCAACGACGCGCGGTGGATCAACGACCCCACCGCGCCGACGACCGTGCCACAGACACCGGCAGAGCCCGGCTCGGCCGCGCGCGCCGCGACTGCCGACGTGGACACCAGCACGGAAATCGGGACGGTCAGGACGCTGGCCAGCCTGTCCATGGTGAGACCCCCGGCCCTGGCGGCCGCGGCAGGCCGGCTCGCGGCCGACAGGGAGTCGATCCTGCGGACTGGGATCTCGCTGCGGGTACTGTCTCACGGCGGCTCGAACGCGATCGCGGTGGCGCCGTGGCGGTCAGCCGACCACCACGCGCTGCTATGGGGAGCGCCGCAGGAGGGCTTCGGCACGCCCAGCGTCGACTGGGAGGTGTACCTGCACGGGCCAGGCTACGACGCGGGCGGCATGGCCATCACGGGCGAGCCATTCGTGCTGATCGGCCGGAACGCCGACATCGCGTGGACCACCACCAGCGAGGAAACGGTCGACCAGCGGATCTACGTCGAGGAGGACGTGAACTACTCAGCCAGCCCGCCGACCTATGAGTGGGACGGCAGGCAGATCCCGATGCAGGCCATTCACGAGCAGATCGCGGTAGCCGGCCAGGCCCCGCAGCCCTTCACCGTCTACCGGACCAAGGACGGGCCGGTCTTCGACACCGATCCCGCGGGCCACCTGGCGTTCTCCATCAGGTTTGCCTCCTGGGGCCGGGAGACAGGCTCGCTGCTCGGCTTCTCCCAGCTCGGCGGCGACCGCGACCTGAGCCAGTTCCGCCACTCGATGAGCCTGATCACCACGCTGCACAACTTCCTGTACGCGGATCGCTGGGGCAACATCGCCTACTTCGGCGACGGGCTAGTGCCGATCGAGCCCTCGTTTGCCACGGTGGATCCCCGGCTGCCAGCACTCGGCAACGGCACCGAGCAGTGGCAGGGCTTCGTGCCGTTCAACGACATGCCGCACAGCGTCAATCCCGCCCAGGGTTACCTGGACAACTGGAACACCAAGCCATCGCAGGCTGCGTTCTACCAGCAGAACGAGGGGGACGAGTACTGGGGCACGATCTTCAGGTCGACACTGATCAGCCAGCTCGCGCGATCGAGCACTCACATTACGCTGCGCTACCTTGAGGGGATCGAGCACGCGATCGGCACGATCGACAACCAGGACAACACCAGGCCGGCCGCGCCGTACTTCATCCCGTATCTCGTCAGCGCCTACGAGCAGCTACGCGCCGCGGGCAGCCCGCTGACCAGTCCGGAGGCTCACCCTGACCTCGCCAGGGCGATCAGCGTGCTGCGGCGGTGGAATGACGTCAGCACCCTCGGCAGCCCGGCGATGTCCATCTTCATGAACTTCCTCGAGGCCTACGAGCGGAACGTGTTCGAGGGCGGCGTCTTCCCCGGCGAGCAGTACACCGGAGCGGTCAATTTCAGCGACTCGTCGCTGCCTGGCGACCTTGGCACCTACGGCGGCCTCGGCGGCATGGGCACCTACAACCTGCTGTATCACATCCTCGCGCACACGCGCGGTCTTGATCCGTGCGGGACGCTGTGCTTCCGCGGCGACTATTTCGCCGGGCACCGCGACCAGCTGCTGGTTGAGAGCCTGAACGACGCGATCACGATCCTGTCAGGGACTGGCACCCAGCTCGGCCAGGACGTGCCCGGGTTCGGCACCGCCGACATCGCCATGTGGGGCTACCGGCCGGCGCAGGACCAGGACTGGGACAGCCTGGACCCGCTAGCGGCGGGAGTGGTCACCCACTGCGGGACCTCTGCCAGCCAGAACCGCAGCACGTTCATGATGGCGGTGGACGTTGGGCCGCAGGTAGTGGTGGGACGCGACGAGCTGCCGCCGGGCGAGAGCGGCTTCATCTCCGCGGACGGCGTGCCGAGCCCCCACCTGTGCGACCAGGTAAGCCTGTTCAATGACTTCAGGTACAAGGCCATGCCGCCGGCCTGACGTCAGCCGTGCTCACCCGGCCAGCTGTGCGCCCAGGAGCTTGATAGCGCTTGCGAGGTCCCGGCGCAGCGCCGCCTGGCTCACCCCGGCTGCTGCTGCTGCCTGCCGTTCCGGCAGATCCAGGTATCTCGTCAGCACGATGGCCTCGCGCTCCGCCGGGCGCAGTGTCAGCAGCCCGACTACCACCGGCAGGGCGGCGAACCTGCCCGCAGCCAGCTGGCAGCCCGGATCGCCAGGGCAGTCGGCGTGTCCTGGCGCGGCCTCGCCGGCGCTCGGCTGCTCGCAGGCCGCGGTTCGGGAGCCGCCCGCGGCTTGACGTGACCGCATCACTACCTGCCGCCGCAGGTAGGACACGGCGCGATCGCCGGCCTCGGCGAGGCCGGCCGAGCAGAGCGCGACGAACGAGTCGACGGCCAGGTCGTCAGCGCTTCCCGGGTCCCCGGTGAGCAGCGCGGCCAGCCGGACGAGCGACCGGTAGTGGTTGATGTACAGCCTGGCCAGGGCCTGGCAGGCGGTCGGCTCCGCGTCATCGTGAGCGGTTTCCGGCAAGGCCCCCCTCCCGGGACGATGCCACGAAGCGACGCTGTCCGGCGGCAGGTCGTCATCGCCATCGGGCCTCTGGGTGTCGCTCATGGGGACTCCGAGGATCCGGGCTCTGCCGACCTGCGCCGCCTGCCAGGCGGTCCTGATGCCGATGCGGAATGTGAACAGGACGTCCGTAGTCTAGGAAGAAACAGGAAGATTTGTCAACTAGATGGCACCACAGTACGCATAAAAAAGAAGATAGGATCAGCAGCGCGGTGGTGGCTGAAGCGGATGCAAACCAGTGTTCGCCGGGTTCCGCGTTGCCGGAGGTAGACTCTTCCATCCTGCTCGGGGAGGATGCGCCATGGCGAGTGAAGACTGGCGGCGGCTCGCCGACTACGTCGTGTCCCGCCGGGTCGAACTCGGCATGCGGGATCGCCGCGCGCTGGCAGCCGCCACCGGAGTCACCGACAGGACGCTGGGCAAGCTGGAGAACGGCCATCGGGTATCGGCGAGCACGCTCGGCGTCATCGACAATCGCCTGGGCTGGATCCCCGGCTCGTGCCGCCGCATCCTGGCTGGCGGGGAGCCCGAGATGATCGGCGCCGCGCGCGACGACGGGGCTGACTACGACGATCCCACTCTCCGGCATCTGGCCAGCACGCCGGGCTTGCCGCCGGACGTCGTTCGCGGGCTGATCGCGCTAGCCAGGAACTGGCGCGAGGTCTCGCAGGATGGCGACGAGGAGATCAGGCGGCGCGCCTGACAATGGCCGCGGCCGGCGCCGGCATCCCTGACTGACCTAGAGGCAGACGGTAACCCCGAGCACCGTGATGCAGGTGTCGCCGTTGTGCGAAGCCGTCGGCGACGGCTGGGGCGACGGGCTTGCCTGTGTGGTCACAGGCGAGGTGCTCTCCGACGGACCGGGCGCTGGCGTGGTCGCGTGCCCGGTAGCCGGGGTGGTGCTGTGGCCGGACGCCGGTGACTCGCCTTGCTCGTGCGTGCCTGTCGTCGGGTGCGTTCCGGCTGCCTGCCCGCGCTGGTGGGTCCGCGGGCTGCCGGTCGAGGACCCACTCGCGCTGCCCTGGCGGGGCGCGACCGCAGCGGGCGCTGGCAGCTGGCCTGCGCTGACGTGGCCGTGCTGCGGGAGCGCCACCACGGCTACCGCGGCGCCAGTTACCGCGATCGTCGCGGTCGCGGTCGCCGCAGCGGCCACCGGGTGCAGGCGCAGCACATAGCTGGCCCGGCCTACCCAGCCGCGCCAGCCGGCCAGCGCCACCGCTACTGGCAGCGGGACAAGGGCGCCGCGCCAGCCCGCCCGCCGGCTCGCGCGCAGGGCCACCCGGACCGCCGCGCGCTGACGGTCAGGCGGCAGCGCCCGGGACACGAAGACCTCGAGGTTGCCGTCCGGGCCCTGGCGGGCGAACGCGCTGAGCCCGGCCGGCAATGTCACGTGGCTGACGCGTATCACTGCGTTGCCTCGTGCTCACCGGCGATCTGCCAGATCGCGTTCCACCACTGACGCGGGTCTCCCTCGCCGCCGATGACCGCGATGACCTCGCCGTCCGGAACGTCGAGCAGGACAGGGAAGTCCTCAGCGTGCACTTCGCGCGCGGCAGCCACGAGCCCGGGCGGCATCGGGCCAGACGGGACCGAGTCTCCCGGCCCCGCACCGGCCGCCGCGGCGATCATCTCGAATCGCTCCAGGCGCCTTCGCAGCATGGCCTGGTCAGCCTGGGCACTGGCTAGCGCGTCCTCTAGCCGCTGAAGGCGGCGCCTTCCCCGCCACATGGCCCATCGCACCTCCTACCACCCGTAGCCGCCGCGAGACTACCAAAGTGCTACCCGCTTAAGTGCCCCTACCATAATTCGTAAACCTCATCTTCGGTGGCGGTCCCGGCCAGGACGGACCCGCGCGGAGGCCGTACCGACCATTGCGCAAATAGTGCAATCATCGTGCCGAAGAGCGCTGCACAGGCTGACGCCTTGTACTCCGTTCCGTGCGCAAGTCCGGTCGGCTTTCAAGGCAGTGGGCCCGGGATCTGGGTCATCGGATACGGCTCCGCTGGGAGTCCGTATGGCTTCATGACAGCGGGCGAGGCCACGCTGCTGCGGTCTAGCTATCGCGTCCGCCTGGTCAGGCACGTCAACGGGATGAGCGTCTTCCTGTTCAGTCGCCGGGACTGAGCCTGCTAGCTGACTGGCCGCGCCGGTCATCGCGGCGGTTTGGCTGGCGCCGTTACGGGCTTCGGGCCAGCCGCGTCAGCGACAGGACGAATATCGACGACAGGAGCCAGCCGAGCATCGTCGCCAGGTTGAGCCACCACATCACGACCTCGCCCCACGGCGCATGCGGGTCTGCGTACCAGGTCGTGCGCTGGTCCAGCGAGATCAGCGGAATCACCGTGTCGATCGCGTAGAGCACGGGGCTGAAGCACCGGACCTGGCCGTCGCCGCACGCATCGGGGCGCGCAGGCCCATTGCCGGCTGCGCCAGCCGATGCCGGGCCGCCCGACGGCGATAGCGGGCCGGCAGTGCTGAAGACAACCCCGTTTCCGTTATTTGCCCGCAGCGTTGCCTGGGCTGCCGGTATCTCCAGGGAGCCAACGACCAGAACGAGCAGGACCGCCAGGAACCACAACACGCGAGACGGGCGGTAGCCGTAGCCGACGGCCGAGTAGGCGACATCCAGCGCGCGCGTAAGCCACGATGCGCCGGCGTGGTTGACCCGGTTCGCATGCCGGCGCTCGGCGATGAGGATCCGCTCGGCTTCGTCGGTGTATCCGTGCTGCCGGAAGACTCGCGCGGCCTGCTCGTATGGCCCTGACTCGAATTCCGTCTGGCGGCCGAGCCACGCGCACCTGGCGGCCTGATCCCACACGCGCCGCGGCGGCGCGCCCTGCGGATTCTCGAAGCGCTCGTAGGTCAGCCCGGCGATCGTGAAATGATCCGGCCAGTTCTGCGGGTCGTCAGCGAGGTGAGTCGTCGTCGTGTCGGAGAAGTCCGCGCTCGGCGTGACGGCCTTCCAGCCCAGGTCAATGCCACCGCGAACGGTCGCGGACCTGGCCTCCAGAGCATGCCCGCGCGGATTGCCTGGTGCTGGGCCAGGGCAGGTGAACACGCCGCCGGTGAGCTGGAGCCGGCCTTCGATCGTGCTGCGGCTGATGGTGACGAGGCCGACCGCGGTGAACTCGTCGTCGAGCCGGACGGAGCCCTTGATGACAGCCTGGCTGAAGCGAATCGCATAACCGCCCGGATTGTGCAGTCGCGCGCCGGCGGCTGACACGCTGCCGAGCGTCGCGCCCTGGAAGTTGACGCGCCCGCCGCTGGTCCGCAGCCCGGTCAGGTAGACGTCGCCGTCCACGGTCATGGCGCTGCCGCCCACGATCGACAGGTTCTCCGGGTCGCTCAGCATCCCGTGCAGTGCCAGCGTGCCGTGGATGACGGCGCCGGACATCCGCAGCGTGCCCTCGACCGTAGCTTTCGGATCGAGGCGCACTAGGGCTCGCACCGCCGCGTTGGTGAGGTCCAGCGCGGTCAGGCCCGGTGCGTGCAGCGCGCAGTCAGCCCCGATGGACAGGCTGCTCATGTCGCTCATGGACAGGTCGATGCGCCCGGTTACCTCGCAGCCCTCGGCGAAATTTACCTCGGCGCCAACCGAGAGCCTGGGCGCGTCAATCGCGTTGCCGGCGGCGGTGGACCGTGCGTAGATGCTGCCTTTCGGCGCTCCGGCGGCTGCCCTGAAGGTCGCGTTGCGGATGACGACGCGGCCGTCAATGCGGGCGCTGCCGGCGTCGAACCGGCCGTCGATCACGGGCCTGCGGTCATCTGGGTCCTCGGTCAGGAACAGGCTGCCGCCAATGACCGCGTCCCCGAGATCAACTGCCGCGCCGTCGGCCGCCTGGAGATGGGCCCCGTCCAGGTCAACGGAGCCGTCGATGCGGGCGCCGATCATCCTGATCTCGCCGCGCGCGCTGAAGCCGTGGATGAACCGCACTGTACCGCCCACGTGCATCCGGTCGGCTTGCAGGCACCGGCCGCCCAGTCCGTCGAATGCCGAGTCGATGCCCAGCAGCCGGCCGCCGATCTCGGATTCGCAGAGCCAGATTGCTGACGACTTCGAGGTGCTCGCGCTCGTCCAGCAGGCACCGGCCACGGTCGATCTCGACAAGTCCAGGTCACGGCGCAGCCGCAGCCCGTTGCCCAGCAGGCCAGGCAGTCGCGGGCATCCGGTCACCGCCAGCTCGAAGAGCTCAGCGCCCTCGACCGCCAGCGGGAACTCGAACTCGCAGCTCTCGAAGCGCAACGGGAACGGGACAGTGAGGCCGCCCAGATCCAGGCGGCCAGCGACCACCACATTGCCGAGCCGAAGGCCGCGCGGGTCAACCTGCCCGGCAAGCTCGTGGCAGCACCGGCGCAGCACGGCAGCCTGCACGACCTGCCGTGCCCCGCGAGCGCCTCCGTTGAGAACCGACCCGGCCATCGCGGCCGCCAGGACATCAGCCTCGTCGATCTCCGTCATAGCACGAATCACCGCAGACTCTGGCCAGCTCTCCCAGAGCATTCATAACGCCCGCGCGCCGATCAGCCAAGCCAGTTAAGCCCGGCAAATCGGACAAACCCATTTTCTATAAATCCTACTGTGTAGCTTCAGCGGTGCTATAGCCCCGCTAGCGCTACACAGAATAATCGGTCGGATTAGTCGGATTGGTGGTTTGGCATGATATGGGCTAGCGTTTTGCCGCCGATGGAGCAGCGGAGGCTGCGGACTGTGCCGAAGTTAGTCGACAGCGGGGTTGGTGCGGCTACCGGTACCAGTGGGGCTGGTCGGCTGGCGCGCACAGGCTGCGGGTGATGTCGGAATGACGCCTTTTAGTCTGGGCAAACCGGAGATTATTGCGGAACCAGTGAACTCCGCCCTAACGGCCGGCCCGGACGCGCGCCCCGAACGCCGGCCGGCAAGCATGCCCGGATGGCAGGCGCACAGACACTGCCCGGTACGTCCCCGGCAGCGAGCCAGCAGCGCGAGCCGTTGCCGCCAGGCCCGCTGGTCGGCCGCTATGCCGCGACTGCGGCAATGGTCGTCCTTTTCCTGGTTCCCTACCTAGGCCTGTCGGCGGCCTTGCTGCCGCTCGGGCCGATCATTTCCGCGCAGCTGCACATGAGCCCGCAGACGATCGCCCTGGCAGGCGGCCTCGCCAATGCCGGCTACGCGGTCGGCACCGTGCTGGCGGTGCAGCTTGCCCAGATCCTGCCGCAGCGGCGGCTGCTCGTCGTGTACGCCAGCGGGCTAGTGCTCGGCTCGGTACTGGCTGCCTCGGCGACCGGCCCTGGCATGTTCATCACCGGGCACGTGCTGCAGGGGCTGTGCACCAGCATGCTGCTGATCGCCGCGGCGCCGCCGCTGTTCCTCGGCTTCCCGGTCGCCAAGCTGCGCTGGACGGCCGTGATCATCAACTTGTGCGTCTTCGGGGCCGTCGCCGCCGGGCCGCTGGTCGGCGGCGCGCAGGCGTCATTCCACGCCTGGCGGCCGCTGTTCTGGATCGTGGCCGGGATCGCCGCCGCGGGCCTGGTGATGTCGCTGCTCACCTTCTCCGACGCTCCGCCGGCCGACCGCAGCGCACCGCGCGACGTGCTGGCAATCGGCCTGGCCGCGAGCGGCTCGGTGGTGGCGTTCTTCGGGGCATCGGAACTGCTGACTCACGGGTTCGGCAACCCGCTGGCCATCGTGCCGCTGCTGACCGGGCTGGCACTGATCGTCGCCCTGTGGATTTACCAGTACCGCTCAAAGCGGCCGCTGCTGGTGGTGCGCACGCTATCCAGCACCATCCCGGTCGCCGGCATCGTGGTGGCGATCTGCGCGGCGGCTGCGGCGACCTCGGCGATCGTGCTGTCAGCGACGATCCTGGCCCGGCATTACACGCCGCTGCACCTCGGGCTGCTCTTCACGCCCGAGCTGGTGGCGGCGGTCCTGACCGCATTCGTGTTCGGGAGGGTGTTCAGCACCCGGCTGATCCACTACTACGCGCTGACCGGGCTGGCGTTCCTGGCCGCCGGGATCCTCGTGCTCCGCAGCTCCATCCCGCCGACGACGACCCTGGCCCTGACTGGGTCTGGCCTGATCGGCGTAGGTATCGGCGCCTCGGTGACGCCGGCCCTGTTCCTGGCCGGCTTCTCCCTCAGGTCGGCCGCGGTGCAGCGGGTGTTCGCGATCCTGGAGCTGCTGCGGGCGGTGGCGGCCTTCCTGGTCGCGCCCGTACTGCTGCACTTCGCCACGACGCTGACCGGGCTGGCCACGCCGGAGATGAACACCGCCCTGTGGATCTGCTTCGGGCTCGCGGCCGGCGGGGCGATCGTCGGCATATGCCTGTACCTGCTCGGCCGGGTCCGCCCGCCGGCACCGGCCCTGGACCAGTGGATGGGCGGCCAGGAACCGGCCTGGTACTCCCCGCCGCTGCTCGCCGCGATCCGTCATCGCCCGGTGGTGACGGCCCCGGCGGAGGCCGCTGCGGTGCCGGCCGGCGCTAGTCGTCCCATCCGGCACCCGGGTCGCCGGCGCGGCGGAGAGGTTGGGCCCGTGCTGTTTGCCTACGACGGCTCGGATGTGGCCAGGACCGCCATCACCGAGGCCGGCCGTCAGCTCAACGGCAGGCGCGCGGCGCTGGTCCTCACCGTGTGGCGGACGTTCAGCGTCGGGTTCATCCCGGAGGCGGGCGCGCAGTTCGATGCGGCATGCGCTGACGACGTCAGGCAGGCGGCCGAGCAGACCGCCGCGCACGGAGCGGCGCTTGCCGACGCCGCTGGCTTCCGCGCGCAGGCCGCTGCTGTCCAGGGAACGCCCGCCTGGCAGAGCGTCATAGACGCCGCCGACGAGCACGACGCGAGCATCATCGTGCTCGGCGCTCACCGCCGCGCCGGGCTCGGCGGCCTGGTCGCCGGGAAGATCGCTGGCGACGTCGCTTCGCACACGCAGCGGCCGGTGCTGATCGTGCATGACCACGACGCGGACCGCGCACACGCGCCGCAGGAGGCTCCGGCGGCGTAGCAGGCCGGGCCGGCCCTCATATTCCGGTACGCAGAACCGGCAGGTCGCGAGCGGGGCCGTGCTCGATCAGCCGCAGCAGCGCCGCCGTGTCCACGCTGCTCTCGATGGCGTCGGCGAGCGCGTCGAACTGCGCCTGCCTGGCCGCGGCGAAGCAGGTGCCGGCTGCCGGGACGAAGTCGCGTCCGGCCAGCCGCGCCGTCTCGGCCAGGTAGGACCTGCGGAACTCGTCGTTCTCGAAGATCCCGTGCCAGAGCGTCCCTGACACGGCGCCGGCCTGGCAGCCGTCCAGCGCTGCCGCGCCGTCGCCGGACGGCGCGCTGGTGAACCACGGCCGCCCGGCGCTGACCTCGACGACGCCGTGATGGATCTCGTAGCCCGCTACCGGCACCTGGCCTGCGTAGCCGGCCGGGCGGCGCAGGGTCTTGGCGCGGTCGAACCGGGTCGCGGCCGGCAGCAGGCCGAGTCCGGCGACCGTGCCGGCCCGGCTCTCGACCTCGTCGTCGATGACGGTGCCGAGCATCTGATAGCCGCCGCAGATGCCGAGGATCGGCCGGCCAGCCGCGGCCCGCCTGGCAAGCGCGTCGTCCAGCCGGCGCGCGCGCAGCCAGGCCAGGTCAGCCACGGTCGCCTTCGTTCCGGGCAGGATCACCAGGTCGGCGTCCTCCAGCGCGGCGGCAGAGCTGACGAACCGGACGGCGACGCCGGGCTCGAGCGCCAGCGCATCCACGTCGGTGAAGTTGGAGATGCGAGGCAGGCGGATCACCGCGACCTGCAGGCAGGTTTCGCTTCCGCCCGCATCCGCAGGCCCGTAAGAACCCTCGGCAGCCACGGCATCCTCGGCATCGATCCACGTCCGGTTCAGGAAGGAAACGACACCCAGGACCGGCCTGCCAGTCCGCACGCTGAGCTCGTCCAGGCCTGGCTTCAGCAGTGCCAGCTCACCGCGGAACTTGTTGACCACGAACCCGCTGATCAGGGCCTGGTCGGCCGGGTCGAGCAGCGCCAGGGTGCCGTACAGCGCGGCGAACACGCCGCCGCGGTCGATGTCACCCACGACGATCACCGGCAGGTCCCTGGCCCGGGCCAGGCCCATGTTGACCAGGTCGCCGTGCCGCAGGTTGATCTCGGCAGGGGATCCTGCGCCCTCGCAGATGACGATGTCGTAGCGGGAGCGCAGGTCGTCATACGCGTCCAGGACGGTGCCAAGCAGCCGGTTGCGGCCACCGCCCGACCGCCAGTACCCGCCGGCCGCGGTGTCCCCGACGGCGCGGCCGAGCAGCACGACCTGGCTGGTGAGGTCACTGCCCGGCTTGAGCAGCACCGGGTTCATCGCGGCCTCGGCGGGCACGCCGCACGCCGCGGCCTGCATGGCCTGCGCCCTTCCGATCTCCGCGCCGTCGGGCGCCACGACCGAGTTGTTCGACATGTTCTGTGCCTTGAACGGCGCCACCCGGAAGCCCTGTCGGGCGAGCCACCGGCAGATGCCGGCGGTCAGCACCGACTTGCCCGCGTCGGACGTCGTGCCGGCCACCAGCACCGAACCCGTGGTCACTGGCACTGCTCCTAACTCGGTCCGTTATGAGCCGTCGGCGGGCAGGCCGAAGGCCGCCGGGTGCAGCCACTTGGCGATGGCCTCCACCGCCTCGGCGTTGCGCGGGCTTGGCGTCACCTCGTCGTAGGCCAGCGGCAGGAAGCAGTGGTTCCTGACCGCGGGCAGGTCCTTGCTGGCGCTGAAGGTCTCCAGGAACTTTTCCTTCTGCGCGGCGGTCGGCGTGCCGTAGTCGTTGATGATGATGCACTGGGGCTGGGCCGCGACGACCTGCTCCCACGAGACCGACGTCCAGCTCTGCTTGAGATTCCCGAAGATGTTCGTGCCCCCGCCCAGGCTGATCTCGGCGTTCACCATCGCCAGGCCAGGGCCGGTGAACGGAGCCGACTGGCCGCTGTCGTAGTCGAACACGGTAACGGGCTTGAGGCCGGCGATCTTGGACCGGACCGCCGCGACCTGAGCCTGCATGCTGGCGATGAGCTTCTGCGCCCGGCTCTGCACGCCGAAGATAGCGCCGAGGTTGCGGATGTCGGTGTAGGTGTCGTCGATGCTGACGGACGTCTTGTGCTGGACCCAGGCGCATGACTCGGTGAGCACGAGGGTCTTGATGCCGAATTTCGCCAGGTAGGCGGGCGTGAGGTTGGTGCCAGTTTCCAGCCCGTAGTTCCAGCCCGCGAACAGGAAGTCCGGGTGCAGGCCGACGAGCTGCTCCAGCGTGAAGTAGTTGTCAGCCGAGACGTCGCGGACCCGCCTGAAGCCGGCCTGGTACTGCGGCGGGATCGGCTGGCTGACCGGGCCGTCGCCGACCGCGCCGAACGTGCCGACCATGCGCGACTCAAGGCCGAGCGCGAGCATGTCCTCGGTGGTGTTGATGTCGTTGGCCACGGCCCTGGTCGGAGCCTTCGTGTAGGTCTCGGCGGAGCCGCAGCTGGTAACGGTCACCGGGTACTTGCCGTTGCTGGCGGAGATGGACGATCCGGATGGGCTGCTGCTGCAGGCGGCAAGACCGGTCACGCCGGTGATCAGCGCGGCCGAGACTGCCAGCGACCGCCAGGCTCTCCGCCTCATCGGCAGGACATATCTGTGGTTGCGGTGCATCGGATTCCTCTCGGGCTTAGGAATGGGGCTCAGGCCCGGCGGGCTGGCCTCATGACTCCCCGCCGGCCCGCGGTTCGCGGGCGGCGGGCTGAACGCGGCGCGGGATCAGGTGCGGCGTGCCGGTGTCGGGGTGCTCGATCACCAGCACATCGGCGCCGTAGGCCTGCAGGATCGTGTCGGGCGTGAGTACCGCAGCGGGCGGGCCGGCGGCCACCAGCTGGCCGTCCCGCAGGACATGGATGGCGTGGCAGAACAAGGCGGCGAGGCTGAGGTCGTGCAGTGCCGCGAGCACGGTGACGCCGAGCCCGGCGACCACCTCGAGGATCTCCACCTGGTTGTGGATGTCGAGCTGGTTGGTCGGCTCGTCCAGGATGAGATGGTCGGCCTGCTGGGCCAGCGCCCTGGCGATGAGGACGAGCTGCTTCTCGCCGCCGGACAGGGTGTTGAACCGGCGCAAGGCCAGCCGCCCGCAGCCGACGCGCTCGATGGCATGGTCGACGATGTCGTGATCGGTGCTCGTGTCGCGCTCGAACGACTTCTTGTGCGGAGTGCGGCCGATCATCACCATCTCCCTGACGGTGAAGTCGAACTCGCTGGCCGACTCCTGCGTGACGACCGCGATGCGGCGGGCGGTGTCCTTGTGACCGAGCGAGAGCAGGTCGGTGCCGTCCAGGAGCACCCGTCCGGCCGACGGCCGGTACACGCGGTAGATCGACTTGAGAATGGTCGACTTCCCGCTGCCGTTCGGCCCGACCAGCCCGGCGAACTCACGGTCGGCGACGGCCAGGCCGATCCCTTCGACGATGCGGCGTCCGCCTATGTCGACCGACAGATCGTCAAGGACGAGGCTCACTGGGTCGCGCCGTAGAGGTAGGGGCGCCGGCGGATGAGGACTATCAGCGTGGGCG
The DNA here is from genome assembly GCA_035621915.1 of Streptosporangiaceae bacterium. Taxonomy (GTDB): domain Bacteria; phylum Actinomycetota; class Actinomycetes; order Streptosporangiales; family Streptosporangiaceae; genus JAJYUU01. Next base: position 1,248 of record DASPWG010000218.1, on the reverse strand, counting down.
CGCCGATGAAGGCGGTGATCACCCCGATCGGCATCTCCTGCGGCGCGACAATGGTCCGCGCCAGCAGGTCCCCGAGGACCATGAAGCCGGCACCGAACAGCACGCCGGTCGGCAGCACGCGGCGGTGATCGGAGCCGACGATCAGCCGGACGATGTGCGGCACGACCAGGCCGACGAAGCCGATGACCCCGCTGACCGCGACCGCGACGCCGGCCATCAGCGAGGTCACGATGAACAGGTTCCGGCGCAGCTGTCGCACGTCCACGCCCAGCGACGCGGCAGGCTCGGTGCCCATGGCCATGGCGTTCAGCGCCCGGCCCTGCGCGAGCAGGTAGACCATCGCGGCCGCCAGCGCCAGCGCCGGGATCGGGATCTGGTTCCAGCTGGCCAGGCCGAAGGAGCCAAGCAGCCAGAACAGCACCGCCTGCGTCGCCTGCGGGTTGCCGCGGAAGATGAGGAAGCTGGTCACGGACTCGAACAGGGCCGACATGACCACGCCGCAGAGGATCAGCTGGGTCGGGGACAGCGACCACCCGGTGCGCGACACGAGGAACACCGCGGCCATCGCGCCGAGCGCGCCGATCACGCTGCCGATCGAGATCGCCCAGACGCCGAGCGACGCGAACGCGCCCATCAGCAAGACGGCGGTAGCGCCGACGCTCGCGCCCGATGAAACCCCGAGCAGGAACGGGTCGGCCAGCGCATTGCGCACCAGGACCTGGACGACCGAGCCCGCGGTCGTCAGCGCGGCACCGACGACGGCGGCCAGCAGGACCCTTGGCAGCCGGATCTGCCAGACGATGATGCCGGCCACGGTGTCCGGCGCGTGACCGGCAAGGCCAGCGACCACCACGTGCCAGACCTGGGCAGGGCTGAGCGGCACCGAGCCGATTGCGACGCCCAGCGTCATCGTCAGCAGCAGCAGCACGAGCAGGACGGGAAGGACGACCGAGAGCGGAACGCGGTCCCGGCGCCGGGCGGCGGGCCTGGCTGGCGGTACCGAGGTCCCCGTGCTGGCATCGCCGCCCGCGGCCGCGGGCGGTTCGGGGAGCCGTCCCCTGAGCGGACGCGCTGCCGCGGGAGCCGGCCGTGACGCGCCGGGGCCCGTGTCGGGTCGAGCTGAGCCGGGCCGGGTATCGTCCTCGCGCACTGCGCGCCCTCTCTGCCACGGAGGACGCACAAGCCGTCCCTCCTCCGAGGACCACTTCGTAGACGCAGCACAGGCGACCGGGCTCGCCCCCGGAGGGG
>DASPWG010000217.1:0-17620 GCA_035621915.1 Streptosporangiaceae bacterium | reverse complement strand
CCGGCCAGGTCCTTGCCGCTGCCCAGGATCGATGACCCGCCCACCCTGCGTGCCCTGGCGCACCCGATCCGGCTGGCGCTGCTCGAGGCACTCGGCCGCCGCGAGCCGCTGACCGCTACCCAGGCAGCTGGGCTGATTGGCGAGACCCCGTCGGCGTGCTCGTTCCACCTGCGCATGCTGGCCAAGTACGGCCTGGTGACGGACGCGGGCGGAGGGCAGGGCCGGCGCCGCCCGTGGCGGCGCGCCTATCCGGCCGGTTTCGAGTTCCCTGCCGCCGACGCTGACGAGCAGACGTCGCTGGCCGCCCAGGCGCTGTCCGACCTGGTGTGGGGGAGGTACCTCGAGCGCGCCCGGACGGCGCTGGCGCGCCGGCCGGGGCTGTCCGCGCAGGCGCAGGCAATCAGCAACGCCGCGCAGACCGTTGCCTACGTCACCCAGCAGGAGGCCGAGCGGTTGGCAGCCGACCTTCAGGCGCTGCTGTGCCGCTATCAGGACCGGCTGGCTGACCCGTCACTGCGGCCGCAGGAGAGCCTCCCGCTGGAGATCCTGCTGTTCAGCTACCCGCTCGACGTGGTTGTGCCGGGAGCTGAGTAGTGCGGGGGCTGCTGCGGCACCGCAATGCGCGGCTGTACCTGGCAGGCCAGGTCGCCTCGCTGTTCGGCGACAGCGCGCTCTGGCTGGCGCTTGTCATCTGGATCAAGGTTCTCACCGGCAGCACGTCCGCAGCCGCGCTCGCGTGGTTCGCGCTCGCGGTCGGCAGCCTGTGCGGTCCGGTGGGCGGCTTCGTCGCCGACCGGGTGCGCCGCAGACCGCTGCTGGTAGTCACAAACCTGCTCACCGCCGCGCTGGTGATGACGCTGCTGGCTGTGCACGACCGTGACCAGGTCTGGCTCATCTATGTCGTCATGCTGGGCTACGGGGTGTCGGGAAGCGTCCTCGGGCCCGCCCAGACCGCGCTCGTGCAGGCCATCGTCCCGGCCGACCTGCTCGCCGAGGCCAACGGGGCGCTGCAGACAGCGCAGCAGGGCATGCGGCTGGTAACGCCGCTGGCGGGCGCGGGCCTGTTCGCCGCGCTTGGCCCCGTCCCGGTGATCATCGGTGATGCCGCAACGTTCCTGATCGCAGCCATCACGCTGATTCTCATTCAGCTGCGCGAGTCCCGCCCGGCCCCGGTGGCCCGCGGGCTGCTTGCCGAGCTCACCGCGGGAGCGCGTCACATCAGCGCCACGATCGCACTGCGGCAGCTGACGATTACGGCCGCGCTCGTGGTCACCGCGTACGGCCTGTCCGAGTCGGTCCCGCTGGCCGTGGTGAGCCAGGGACTGCACCGGACGCCGCCGTTCGTCGGGATCCTGGTCAGTGCGCAGGGGATCGGTGCCATCGCCGCGGGGCTCGCGGCCGCGCCGCTGATGAGGCGGCTCAGCGAGGGCCTGCTGGCCGCCCTTGGCATGGCCTGCGCGGCGGCCGGCTTCCTGTTGCTCATGCCGCCGCTGACCAGCGCCGTGCTGGCCGGATGCGCGCTGCTGGGAGCCTCGTTGTCGTGGATCATCGCCGGCATCATGACGCTGTTCCAGCGGCGTACGCCGCCGGAACTCATGGGCAGGACAGACGCCGCGTTCACGTTCGCGTACGCGGTGCCGCAGACCGTCGCCATCGCGGTCGGCGCCGGCCTCATCGCGGTGCTGAGCTACCGGATCCTGCTGCTCGTAATCGCGGCCGTCATGGCCATTGCCGCCGCGTACCTGGGTAGCAGGCGCGAGCAGCGGCCGAGTTATCAGGTGGCGGAGAAGCCGCCGTCCACCCTGATGACCTGACCGGTGACGTAGTCGCTGGCGGCGCTCGCCAGGAAGACGGCGGCGCCGGCGAAGTCGCCGGGCAGGCCGTTACGGCCGATCATGGTCCGGGCCGCGAGCGCGGCGGTCCTGACCGGGTCCGCCGACACCTCGGCAGTCAGCGGCGTGATCACGAAACCCGGGCAGATGCCGTTGCAGCACACGCCGCTGCGCGCCCACGCCTCGGACTGGGACCTGGTCAGCGACGCGACCCCGCCCTTGCTGGCGCCATAGCCGCCGCTGTTGCTGAAGGCCCGGTCGGCCTGCTGCGATGTCACGTTGATGATGCGCCCCCAGCCGCGCGCGGCCATCTGCGGGCCGAACTCCTGGCCGAGCAGGAACGGTGCGGTCAGGTTTACCGCCATCATCTGGTCCCACTGCTCGATGCTGAGATCCCGCAGTGGCGGCCGCAGGTTGAGGCCCGCGCAGTTCACCAGGATGTCGGGCGGGCCGAAGGGCTGCCGCGCCGCGCGCGCCGCCTCGCCCACTGCCGCCCGGTCCGCGAGATCCGCGCTGACGCCGGCCGCCCGGCACCCCGCGGCTGCCAGCTCCGCGATCACGGCGTCGATGTTGCCCTGGTGCCTGGCGACGACCACGACTGCGGCGCCTGCCTGGCCGAGTGCCAGCGCGATGCCGCGGCCGATGCCGGAGCTGCCGCCGGTCACGACCGCCACCCGCCCGGCCAGCGAGAAGAGCCGGTCCAGGTACGACGCCGTGATCATGGTGCGAAAGTCTAGGCCAGTGCCAGCCGGCCGATACCGTTACGGCAGGAACGGGTCATCTGGAGGCGAACTGTTGCCCGCACGGCAGGTCAGGATCAACGGCACCAGGATCTTCGTTGATGAGCGGGGTGATCCTGATGCGCCACCGCTGCTGTACATCCATGGCGGGCCAGGCCAGGGCTGCTACGACTTCATGCGGTCGCAGGGCGACCTGCTGGCTGAGCGGCTGCGCGTGATCGGGGTCGACCAGCGCGGGGCGCTGCGGTCGGACCCGCTGCCCGCCACCCCGCGGCTGCTGCCCGACCTGCTGGTATCGGACTTCGAGGCGCTCCGGGCCCGGCTGCGGATCGGATCCTGGGCTGTGCTCGGGCACTCGGCCGGCGGCGGCTACGCGCTGCGCTACGTGACCAGCCACGCAGGCGCGGTTCGCGCTGTGATCTTCGACTGCCCGTGCTGGGATGCGGATATGACCGACCGTCACCGGCTGCCCGTAGTGGCCCGCAGGCTGGAGGAACTTGGCCAGCTCGCCGATGCCGAGCGATGCAGGGAACTGGCGGCCAAGGCGGGCCGGCTCAGCTTCAGTGACGAGACCAAGCAGGCCATGCAGGCGCTCGGGTCTAGCTACATGGAGCAGTTCTTCCACGATCCCGACAGTGCGGCCGACTTTGCCGACATGCTCGCGGGCTCCGGCTTTACGCAGGAGCAGTGGCAGCGCGGCAACTCGCACTGGCCGCTGCTCGCCGCCATGTACGAGTCCGTGCTAGGGCTACTGCCCAGGGTCAGGCGGCCCGCCTTGCTGCTGCGCGGCCAGGACGACCTGGTCGCCGCCCCTGGCATGCTGGCTGCCTTCGCGGCGGACGTGCCGGGCGGACTGGTCCGCACGTTCCCCGAGTCAGGGCATTTCGCGTACCTGGAGGAGCCGAAGGCGTACTGCGCGGCGGTGACCGAGTTCGTGCTGGCGCACGCCGAGTAAGCACCATGACGGTCGCGCGGCGGAGGGCCGTAACCCCGCCAGCGGGAGCCCGCTAGAGCTGCGGGCGGGCGCCGACCAGGGTCAGCGCCCTGGCGGCCAGCCGGCAGCCGCTGGCGAGCGCCTCGCCGGCCGGCTTGTTATCGAGCCAGGGCGGCAGGAACCCGGCGCAGAACGCGTCTCCCGCGCCGGTTCCGTCCACGACCTGCTCGACTGGCTCGGCCTGGACGTGGACTGGCTCGCTCCTGCCGCCGGAGTACATCAGCGCGCCGTCGGCTCCGAGCTTCATGACCACGTGCGGGTACCAGGCATTGAGCACCCTGGCAGCCTGGCCAGGGTCGTCCCGGCCGGTCAGCACCTTGCCCTGCGCAGGGTTCACGAACAGCAGGGTCGCCCCGTTGGTGAGCTGCAGGAACGGCTCAGCACCCACCCGCTCAAGCGGCGCGGACGAGGCACCGTCAACGGAGATCGACATCCCGGCCCGGTCGCCGTGGTTGAGCGCGGCAAGCGCCGCCTGCCTGGAGCCCTGGTTCAGCAGGGTGTAGCCGGACACGTGCAGGTGGCTGCCCGGCGCGAACAGGTCCTGGGGCAGGTCGTCGGGGGACAGGGCCGCGTTCGCCCCCGGATCGGACAGCATCGTGTGGTCACCCTTGTGGGTGACCATGACGACGCAGGTACCTGTGGGCCGCTCCGGGTCCATGACCAGGCGCGCGTCCACGCCGTAGCCCATCAGTTCCATGTCGCGGTTCCGGCCGGCGATGTCGGCCCCGCGGCGGCCGACGAAAGCGACCTCGGCACCGTCGACGGCCAGCCAGGCAGCGATATTGGCCCCCGATCCGCCGCCGTGCATGCTCACCGTGGCCGGGGTGTCACTGCCCCTGGCCAGCGCGAGCGACGCATGAGCGACGGTGTCCGTCATGAGATCGCCTACGACGACAACGCGCGTCAATGTCGTCACCACCTTGATCACGAGACTGCCGGGACCGCGCCGCGGAGCATAGTCCACATGCAGAGTGCTAGCTCCTAGAACTTAACAGCTTCGCGAACCCATCTTGTGCCGTTCGCGGTCGCAAGCCCCGGATCGTGATGGTTCCGCTCAGGCCGGCAGGGCCGCCACCCGGCCCGCGACGACCTGCAGGACGAGATCGGATTCGGCCGCCAGCCGCTGGTTGAGCCAGCCGAGCTGATCGCGGAACACGCGGCCGGCCGGGTAGGCGGGCACCAGGCCCTCGCCGACCTGGTCGGTCACGGCGACGACCAGGGCGCTGGTCTGCCGCCATGCCTGCACCAGCTCGTCAGCCATGGCCGCCAGCCGGGCCGACGGGTCGGGCGAGGCCGGGTCCTGTGCTGCCGGGTCCCTGGCTGCCGGGTCCTGCCAGGCCCCGGCCTGTTCCATGACGGCGGCCAGCCAGGTTCCGATGCCATCGATCAGCAGCGCGCCGCGCTCGGTCCGCAGCACGCCGGCCACGTCCAGGGTTTCCCTGGTCCGCCACCACGCCGGCCTGGCAGCCCGGTGGGCGGCCACCCTTGCCGTCCACTCGGGGTCGGCGGCAGCCGCTTCCGCATCGGTCCACGGACCGGCCGCGACGTAGGTCACCAAGGGCTCGCCCGCGAGCCTCAGTTCCGCCTCGCGGGACTTGCCCGACCTCGCCCCGCCGATGATCAGCGTGCGGTGCGGCCTGGCGCTGCCGGCCGCGTCGTCGGCCGTCGGCGGCACGTCAGGGTTCAGCAGTTCGCCGTCCCGGCCCGCGGTGACGCCCCACACCGCGCACCGGCGGGCAAGCTCCTGCTCGGAGCTGACCCGGTGATCTGCGTAGAGGGCGGCCACGGTCGTGCCACTGTGCACCAGCCCGCGGGCACGCAGTTGCCCGAGCTGGGCTGGGCTGGTCAAAAGGTCGAGCAGCACCAGGTCAAACGGCGCGCTGTCGTCCGGGGGTTCGGGCACCGCGTCAGGGCCGGCGGCTGCCAGCAGCCGCCGGCCATCGGGCCCGGTGATTTCCCAGCCGCCTGGCACCGCGCGTACGGCGTGTGCGGGCTGCGCCGTCTGTGCGGTGCCCGCCGGGTGACCGGCGCCGTCGGCTGCTGGCCGCGGCGGCTGGCCGGGGACCAGCAGCAGTGTCCCGTCGATGAGCACGTGGCCTGCCGCCCGGCTCACGCCAGCCGCTCGGGCCCGCATGCAGGAGGCACAGCCGCAGTCGGGTTCCGGCCAGCCTCGGCTGCCGCCAGTGCCGATCAAGAGCGCGTCCACTGCCCTGCCTGCCAGTTGCCGTTGGTTACGATTGGCCCGCCGAGAGCCGGCCTTGATCCTAGCTACGCAGGGCGTGAGATGACCTGGACCTGGCAGTTGGAGAAGGAAGATGGCACGGCCGTGCCCGCACGGGACCTGGTGAGCGAGGCGTTCAGCAGTCAGGGAGACGCGGAGAGCTGGCTCGGCGAGCACTGGCAGAGCCTGCTCAAGGCCGGCGTTGACCAGGTCACGCTGACCGAGGACGGCCGGGTCGAGTACGGCCCGATGAGCCTGCACCCGCCGGAGGAGTAGGTCAGGACCGGCCGCGCGGGCTGCGGGTCTCCGCCGGATCGGTGACGATCCGATCGCCGAGGATCTCATCGATCTGGCGCATTACCTGCTCATCCAGGCTGACGCCGGCAGCGGCGACGTTCTCCCTGACCTGCTCGGGTCTGGTGGCACCCACGATCGCGGCGGACACGTTCGGATTCTGCAGGGTCCAGGCCACCGCGAGCTGTGCCATCGTCAGGCCGGCCTGCTCGGCGACCGGCCTGAGCCGCTGCACCCTGGTCAGCAGGTCGTCGTTGAGCCAGTCAGAGATGAATCCTGAGCCGCTCTTGTCGGTGGCGCGCGAGCCCGCAGGCGGCGCGGAACCTGGCTGGTACTTGCCCGTGAGCACGCCCTGCGCGATGGGGGACCACACGATCTGGCCGATGCCCTGCTGCTCGCACAGCGGCACGATCTCGGCCTCGATGACTCGCCAGATCATGTTGTACTGCGGCTGGTTGGACACGATCCGGTCGAATCCCAGCTCGTCAGCAATCTTCAGGGCGGCGGAGATCTCCTCGGCGCGCCACTCTGATACGCCCACGTAGAGAGCCTTCCCCTGGCGCACCAGGTCCTCGAAGGCCCGCAGCGTCTCTTCGAGCGGGGTCTCGTGGTCGTAACGGTGCGCCTGGTACAGGTCGACATAGTCGGTGCCCAGCCGGCGCAGCGAGGCATGGGCGGACTCCAGGATGTGCTTGCGGGACAGGCCGCGGTCGTTGGGGCCTGGCCCGGTCGGCCAGAAGACTTTCGTGCAGATCTCCACCGACTCGCGGCGCACGCCATGCAGGGCCTTGCCGAGGACCGACTCGGCCCGGGTCTGCGCGTAGACGTCCGCGGTGTCGAATGTCGTGATGCCCTCATCCAGGGCCGCGCGCACGCACGCGAGCGCCGCGTCCTCTTCGACCTGGGAGCCGTGCGTGATCCAGTTGCCGTAGGCGATCTCGCTGACCTTGAGGCCGCTACGGCCCAAATGGCGGTATTCCATGCCGGACAACCTAGCTGCCGCGCCGCCGGCCGGCGCTATCAGGGCAGCGTCAGACGGGATCGCCGCGGTCGACCCGCGGCTTGGGCATCCGCATCTTGCGCAGCTGGGTGCCGCGCATGGCTGCGTAAAAACGCACCCCGCGGGTGCTCTGACCCGGGTAACGCTCGCGGGCCAGCCGCTCTACCTTCCTGCCGACGTAGTAGCCCTCCCCGATCACGGTGAGCAAGACCAGGATCACCAGGCAGTCGGCCACCAGCTGCAGGGCCGGGACGTGCAGGAAGACCAGGACGAAGACTGGTACCACTATGACCAGGTACCACTCGGAGATGCCCCGCCTGGAGTCGACCACGTCCCTGGCCAGCGCGCGCACCGGCCCCTTGTCCTTGGCCGGCAGCGCCCACTCCTCGCCGCGCTGAAGCGCCAGCGCGCGGCGGTTGCGCTCTGACCGGTCGCGCTCCTTGCTGCCCTGTCCGGCCGCCTTGCGGTCGCCGGGCGCCTGGTAGTGCCCGCCGCGCTGGCCTTGGGCCTCGCTCCGCTTTGGGGTCGGGCCGGCCTTCTTGGGCGTCACGCTGGACCTGGCGGGCCGGGCAGACTCGGCCTCGGCTTCTGCTGCGGACTGGTCAGCGTCGAGCACGCCGGGGGAGTTAGTGGAGCGTCGTCGGAACACGCCCACCAGACTACCGGGACGAACAGCCCAGAAGTTCGCGGCTGGCCGGCCGCGCGGCGTGGGAACGGCCGGGTTCACGGCGATCGCGGATCGCGAGAACCGGGTGCAGAGCGGGCACTCCATGGTGACGGCCCTGCGTTCGGAGTCGTAGGGTGGAGGCAAGATCTGCCGGCAATATGTCCCGTTGCCGCGTCCCGGCGTGTGTCCGCGACCCCGGACGCGTCTAGGCAGCGGGTTTCCGACGAGGGGATGGTCGCGCCGATGGGCGTCATGAAGCGGGTCCAGCTGGTCTTCCGGGCCAAGGCCAATAAGGCGCTTGACCGGATGGAAGATCCACGCGAGACGCTGGACTACTCCTATCAGCAGCAGCTTGAGCTGCTGCAGAAGGTCCGGCGTGGGGTAGCCGACGTCGCCACCTCCCGCAAGAGGCTGGAACTGCAGCTCAACCAGCTCCAGCAGTCGGCAGACAAGCTCACCAGGCAGGCCCAGGACTCGCTGGCCGCCGGCCGCGAGGACCTGGCCAGGGAGGCTCTGCAGCGCAAGGCCGGCGTCCAGTCGCAGATCGACGACCTCAAGGTGCAGTACGAGTCGCTGCAGAGCGAGGAAGAGAAGCTCACTGGCGCCGCCCAGCGGCTGCAGGCAAAGGTGGACGCCTTCCGGATGAAGAAGGAGACCATCAAGGCCACTTACACCGCGGCCGAGGCGCAGACCAGGATCAGCGAGGCCTTCACCGGCATCTCCGAGGAGATGGGCGACGTGGGGATGGCGATCCAGCGGGCCGAGGACAAGACCGAGCAGATGAAGGCCAGGGCCGGAGCGATCGACGAGCTGATGGCCTCGGGTGCGCTGGACGACATGGTCGGCGGCCCGCGCGACGACATCCAGGCCGAGCTTGACCGCATGGGCGCAAGCAGCGGCGTCGACCGCGAGCTGGAGCAGATGAAGGCCGCGCTGGCCAGCAGCGCGCCGCGCCAGATCGAGGGCGGGCAGGCGGACGGGGCAAGCGCCGAGCCTGCGAGCGCTCCGGCCGTGGAGCAGGCCGGGGACGCAGAATGATCGTGCGCATCCTGGGCGAGGGCCAGCTGCATGTTCCGGAGTCCGCCGTCGGCGAACTCAACGAGCTGGATGCGCAGCTGGAGGCCGCGGTGGAGCGCTCCGACGAGCCGGCATTCCGCGAGGCCCTGGATGCGCTGCTTGGCAAGCTCAGGGAGGTAGGCGAGCAGGTCGAGCCTGGCACGCTCGAGCCGTCCGGCCTGATCGTGCCCTCCGCTGACACCACGATGGAAGAGGTTCGCAGGCTGCTAACCGACGAAGGGCTCATTCCAGGTTGAGTCCGGCAGGTTGCCGGGAACGAGTACGGTCGCGACTGCGTTGCATGTGATGGGGTAGCCGTCACCGTGGACAGCGACCCTGCAGGAAGTTCAGAGCGACCTTTGACCCTGCCCTGAGCACGGCACGACAGTATGTGTAATGAAGTAACGGGCGGCACGACGAGTCGGCCGTTCAGGAAAGGGAGGCGGCGCCAATGGCGCGCACTCGCTACGCGTCCGACCCAGGGCTGATCGCGCGCATGGGCGCGACCATGTTCCTGCTCGGGCTGGTCTTCGTCGGCTTCGGCGTGGGCCTGGCGTTTCTGATCCTCTACTACAGCCACGGCAAGTCCGGCGGTGCCGTGAGCGACAGCGGGCTGATCATCTTCGCCGCGATCATCGGCATCGGCAGCGCGCTGGCGACCTACTACTGGTCCGACAAGATCGCGCTGAGCACCGCGCGGGCCAGACTGGTGAGCCCGAACGACTCACCCGACGCCGCCCGGCTGCACGCGATCGTGGACCGGCTCTGCGCGCTTGCAGACATGCCCAAGCCGCGGGTGGCCATCGCGCCGACCCAGATGCCCAACGCGTTCGCGACCGGCCGCAACAGCAAGGCGGCCGTGGTCTGCGCTACCGAGGGCATCCTGCACAAGCTCGACAACAACGAGCTTGAGGGCGTGCTGGCGCACGAGATGTCGCACGTGGCGCACAAGGACGTCGCGGTCATGACGGTCGCCTCGCTGCTTGGCGTCATTGCCGCGCTGATGGTCAGGTTCGCGTTCTATTCCGAGCTGTTCGGCGGTCGCGGCCGCAACAACAACAGCCAGGCAGCCCTGCTCATCATCCCGATCATGGTGCTGAGCATCGTGGTCTACGCCGTCAGCTTCCTGCTGATCAGGATGCTGTCCAGGTACCGCGAGCTGTCCGCGGACCGGTCAGGGGCGCTGCTTACCGGGCAGCCGTCCGCGCTGGCCAGCGCGCTGGTCAAGGTGACAGGCGACATGGGCAAGATCCCGATGCGGGACCTGCGCGCGGCCGAGCCGCTGAACGCGTTCTTCTTCGCCCCGGCGATCGCCCGCAGGGGCCAGCAGGGCATGGCGACCCTGTTCTCCACGCACCCGTCGCTGGAGCGCAGGCTTGCCGAGCTGGACAAGATCGCCAAGCAGCTCAGCAGGTAGCGGCGGGAATCCGGCAGGAGGTAACTGGTGGGATTCCTTGACACGCTGCTCGGCCGGACCAAGCCGGTGCCGCCGAACCTGGATCAGCTCTTCGCGCTTCCTGGCGCGCTGCTGACGCTGGAGGCGGCGACTGACTTCCGGCCGACCGGCAGCGGCTCGGTGTGCTTCCGTGCAGCCGAGGGGCGGGCCTTCAGCGACATCGAGAAGGATGTCACTGACCTGCTCAGCATGGATAAGGATGCGTCGCCCGTCCAGGTGGAAACCGACTCCTACCACTTCACCTGGGTGGTGTGCCGTCACTCTGCGGATGATCCTGAGGGCCTGGTCACCGACCTGCACGCGGTGAACTCGTCCCTGGAGAACGGCGGCTTCGGCCCGCAGCTGCTGTGCACGATCGTGGCGTGCAGGGACTCGGGCGGCCGCTCGCTCGGCCTGGTGTACCTGTACAAGCGGGGCACCTTCTACCCGTTCGCGCCGCTGTCGGGCCAGCAGCGGGACAATGCGCTCGAGCTGCAGATGCGCGGCACTCTGGCGGACGACCTCAAGATCGAGCCTGATCTGCAGCGGTGGATGCCGATCTGGGGTGCCCCCGGCATGTAAGCCCCCTCACGGGAGGGCCAGCATCTGCTCCAGCGCGGCCAGGGCCTGCGCCGCGGCCTGCTCCTCGACCGTGATCTGGTTGGGTACCTGGCCGGCCACCAGGGACTCCAGCGCCCAGACCAGGTGCGGCAGGTCAATGCGGTTCATGGTCGAGCAGAAGCACACGGTCTTGTCGAGGAACGCGACGGTCTTGTCCTGGTTGGCCGCCGCCAGCCGCTGTACCAGGTTGAGCTCGGTGCCGACGGCCCAGGCCGAGCCGGCCGGCGCGGCCTCGATGGTTGCGATGATCTTCTCGGTGGAGCCCACCTGGTCGGCGGCCAGCACCACCTCGTGCACGCACTCGGGATGGACGATCACGTTCACGCCGGGGATCCGCTGCCTGACCTCGGTCACGCAGCCGGGGGAGAACCGGCCGTGCACGGAGCAGTGCCCGCGCCAGAGAATCATGGTCGCGGCCCGCAGCCGCTCAGGGTCGAGCCCGCCGGTCTCGCCGCGCGCGTGCGGATCCCAGACGACGCAGTCGTCCAGGCGCATGCCTAGCTCGAGCACAGCGGTGTTGCGGCCCAGGTGCTGGTCGGGCAGGAACAGTACCTTGCTGCCCTTGGACAGCGCCCAGCTCAGCGCCCGGGCGGCGTTGGAGGAGGTGCACACAGTGCCGCCATGGCGGCCGGTGAATGCCTTGATGTCGGCCGAGGAGTTCATGTACGTGACCGGGATCACCTGGTCGGCGATGCCGAGGTCGTCCAGGGCGTCCCAGCACTCCTCGACCTGGTTATAGGTGGCCATGTCGGCCATCGAGCAGCCGGCCGCCAGGTCCGGCAGCACCACCTGCTGCCGCGGGCTGGTGAGGATGTCGGCGGACTCGGCCATGAAGTGGACCCCGCAGAACACTATGTACTCCGCCTGCGGCCTGGCGGCGGCCTGCTGAGCCAGCTTGAACGAGTCGCCGGTGACGTCCGCGAACTGAATGACCTCGTCGCGCTGGTAGTGGTGGCCGAGGACGAACGCCCGGTCCCCGAGCTCCGCCCTGGCCGCGCGGGCCCGTGCAACTAGGGCCGGGTCGCTGGCAGGGGGCAGCTCGCCGGGGCACTGCACCCCTCGCTCGCTGCGCGAATCTGAGCCGCGGCCGAGCAGCAGCAGGGAACTGGTCATCGAAGCCCCCGATCATCGACACTTATCGTCGGCTTGACGATACCCATCATAGTAGCCTCGCGGAAGGCGCTGTCCGCCGGGTGCGGTCCACTGCAAACCGGACATATCCCATCCGTAATGCACCGCGCGTGAGCCGGAATGAGGCAGCGCGGATTATCGTTGTCAACCAAGGGACGAGGCCGCGCCGCCCGGGCAGCGGTCAGTCGGACGCAGGAGCTAACACACATGACAGTTCAGGACGAGGCGACCACGAAGGGCGTCGTGCTCACCGACGCCGCGGCGGTGAAGGTGGGCAGCCTGCTGCAGCAGGAGGGCCGTGACGACCTCCGGCTTCGCATCGCCGTGCAGCCGGGAGGCTGCTCGGGCCTGCGCTACCAGCTCTACTTCGACGAGCGCCAGCTAGACGGCGACGTGGTCAGCGAGTTCGGTACCGTCCAGGTCGTGACGGACAAGATGAGCGTCCCGTACCTGACCGGCGCCACCATTGACTTCGTGGACACGATCGAGAAGCAGGGCTTCACGATCGAGAACCCCAATGCCACGGGCTCGTGCGCCTGTGGCGACTCGTTCCACTAAAGAGCCCTTCGCAAAGCCCGGCAGGCCAGCAGGCCGGCCGGGCTTTGGGCTGCCCTGGCAGTTCCGCTCCCGGCTGGCCGGGCAGTACCCGCGAGCGTGTAGCCTGTGGCGCGCCAGCGGCCAGCTTCGGAGGACATGATGCGGATTGCCGTGACCGGGTCGATAGCGACCGACCACTTGATGACGTTCTCTGGCAGATTCACCGAGCAATTGCTGGCCGACAAGCTCGACAAGATCTCAGTCTCATTCCTGGTCGAAGGGCTGGAGATCCGCCGCGGCGGGGTGGCCGCGAACATCGCCTTCGGGCTTGGCTGCCTTGGCCTGTCTCCGCTGCTGGTCGGCAGCGTCGGCCAGGACTTCGCCGACTACCGCCAGTGGCTGGACGGGCACGGCGTCGACACCAGCTGGGTGCGCGAGTCCGCCGTCCACCACACCGCCAGGTTCGTCTGCACCACCGACACCGACCTGAACCAGATCGCGTCCTTCTACCCTGGCGCGATGAGCGAGGACGCCGACATCAGCGTCGAGGGCCTGCTCGGCCAGGCCGACCTGGTCCTGATTGGTGCCGGGAACCCGGCCGCAATGGCCAGCCTGACCAGCCAGTGCCGCAAGCACCAGATCCCGTTCGCGGCCGACACCTCACAGCAGCTGGCAGTCCTCGGCGGGGAGGAGATCCGGCACCTGCTGTCCGGCGCCGCCTACCTGTTCAGCAACGAGTACGAGGCCTCGCTGACCGAGCACAAGACCGGCTGGAGCGCGGCGGAGGTCATCGCGCAGGTCGGGGTCCGGGTGACCACGCTCGGCGCGCAGGGCACCAGGGTGGACCGCGCGGGCCATGATCCCGTGCACGTCAGCGCAGTCGCCGGAGTGACGCCCATCGACCCGACGGGCAGTGGTGACGCGTTCCGCGCCGGTTTCCTCGGGGCTGTGGCCTCCGGCCTGAGCCTGGAGCGGGCCGCGCAGGTTGGCAACCTGATGGCCGCGCAGGCGCTGGAGGTGGCCGGGCCGCAGGACTACAAGCTGGTCCCCGCCGAGCTGGTGGCGCGCTGCGCTGCCTCCTACGGTGACGCGGCCGCGGACGAGATCGCCGCGCACCTCGGCTGACCCGCGCCGGGCACCGCCCCGGCCGCGGCCATGGCTGCCTGACGTGCTGCGGTAGCGTGACTACATGCTGTCGTACGCCACCGGATATCACGGGCCGCCGCAGCTGACCTTCCCCGGCGCGTTCACCTCGTGGACGCTCGATCCCTGGACGCTGGCAGCCGTTGTCCTCGTCGGCGGCTGCTACCTGGCAGGTGTCCGCAAGGTCCGCCGCCAGGGGACCGACTGGCCGTTCGGGCGGGTATTCGCCTTCTGCGTGCTCGGGCTCGGCTTCGCGATCGTCGCCACGATGTCCTCGATCGGCGTGTACCAGCCCGTGCTGTTCTACATGCGGTCGGTGCAGACGATCCTGTTCCTGCTCGTGGTGCCGCTGTTCCTGGCGCTTGGCCGGCCGCTCACGCTGATCATCCAGACCGTGCCCAGGACCGGGCCGTGGCTGAGATCCGTCATCGGCAGCCGGGCTGCCAGGGTGGCGACGTTCCCTGCGATCACCACGTTCGTGCTGGTCGTGACGCCGTTCCTGATCTACTTCTCACCCTGGTACGCCGCGGGTTTCGGCTCGGTGCTCGTCGCGCAGCTCACCCACCTGGCGCTGCTGGCGCCGGGGTTCGTCTTCTTCTGGACGCTGCTGCGGGTGGACCCGGTGCCCAAGGCGTACCCCTACGTCGTGGCGCTGTGGATCACCGCCGCCGAGGTCATCGGTGACGCGATTCTCGGCCTGGCGGTGATCGCGGACAACAACCTGATCGCTGCCTCGTACTACCACGCGCTGGCCCGGCCCTGGGGACCTGACCTCTCCACCGCCCAGGTACTCGGCGGCGGCGTGCTGTGGATACTCGGCGACATCGTCGGCCTGCCGTTCCTGGCGGCTCAGCTGATCCAGATGATCCGCGAGGACGAGGCCGACGCCGAGGTGATCGACGCCGAGCTTGATGCGCGGGATGCGGCCGCCGCGTCAGTGCCGCCTAGCTCGCAGCCCTGGTGGGAGTCAGATCCCAGATTCACCGGACGGTTCCAGGCCGTGGACGAGCCGGAAGCGCAGCCCTAGTAGCTACGGCGCACCAGGAACGACCACCCGGTCCTTGGCGGCCCGCCGAACGGATCAGGCTCCGCGGCCAGGTCGTCAGCGCGGATGAACTCCTGGGACTTCAGCGCGCACCAGGCCGGCAGGTCGGTCTTGGCCGCGGGATCATCGGCGAGCACCGCGATCGTCTGGCCGACCCGCACGTCCCTGATCCGGTCAGCCAGCATGATGATCGGGATCGGGCACTTCTTGCCGAGTGCGTCCAGGATCAGCGCCGGGCGCGTTGCTGGCGCGCCGACGGCTGAGTGGGGCGAAGTCACGTGGTCTACCTCCACCAGGCGCGGGCGAGCTAGGAACCGCTCGCCGCTCTCATAGTCTCTCGCACCGTGCCAACAATCGAGGGCAGGACAGCCAGGAACTCCGCCACCGACTCCGCCGTCGCGCCGCGCGGCAGCGAGACGCGGACGTTCCCGTGCGTCAGCACGCCCATGGCCGCCAGCACGTGGCTTGGCTGCCAGGTTGCCGAGGCGCAGGCGCTGCCGGACGACACCGAGAAGCCGGCCTTGTCCAGCTCGGTGACCAGTGCCTCGCCATCCACGTACAGGCACGAGAACGTCACGATGTGCGGCAGCCGCAGGTCCGGGTCTCCGTGGACCACGGCATCGGGGACCAGTTCGGGCACCGTCGCGCGGATCCGGTCCGTGAGCGCGCGGAGCGCGCCCCCTGACGCCACCCGTTCCCTGCCCATCGCGGTGAGGGCGGCGGCGGCAGCAAGCACGGCTGGCACGTTCGGGAAGCCGGGAACCCGGTGGTTCTCCCTGTCGTCGGCGGGCAGCGGTTCCCGCCAGCGGACGCCCTTGCGCACCGCGAGTACGCCCACGCCGGCCGGGCCGCCCCACTTGCGGGCGCTGGCGGCCAGCAGCGACCAGCCCGCGGGGACGGGCAGCCGGCCCGCCGAGGCGCCGGCGTCGACCAGCAGCGGCACCCCGCGCTCGGCGCACTGCTGCGCGGCCTGGTCGACGGGCTGCACGGTGCCGACCTCGTGGTTGGCCGCCTGCAGGCAGGCAAGCAGGGTCCTGGCTGCGTCGGCGCCCGGCGTCAGCGCAGCGGCGAACTCGTCCAGGCTGACCCGCCCGAGCGTGTCGACGCCGGTGATGGTTACCGCGGTGCCGTGCTGGCGGGACAGCCAGTCGGCCGCGTTCAGGACGCTAGAGTGCTCCACCGCAGAGGCGACGAGGTGGCCAGGGCCCCGGCTCGCCGACTGGCGGGCCTGGACGGCGCCGAGCACGGCCATGTGCACGGCCTGCGTGCCCGAGCCGGTGAAGGACAGCTCGTCAGGCCGGCACCCCAGCTCGGCCGCTACGGATTCCCTGGCCTGGTCGAGCAGCAGCCGGGCCTGCCTGCCCTCGCGGTAGAGCCTGGCCGGATCCGCCCACCCGTCGGCGAGTGCTGCCAGCAGCACTTCCCGAGCGTGCGGGTGCAGCGGCTCGGCCGAGGCCGCATCGAAATACGCCACGTCCCGACTCTAGGCCGCTTCGAGATGATCTTCGCCGGGAGCCGCCGACGCGCACTGCGCCGAAACTTCCGGCTGGAGGCGGGGGTACCCCAAGCTGTGGCAGCCTGGCGTTGTACTGTTTCCACGACAGGCTGTAGGACGTCGACCTTAACCGGCCGCTGAAGCCGGGACTTATTGCTGGGAAGGCCATCTGTGAGTCCCATCTCCCGTGCGCGCGAGCAACGGGCACCGCGCCGAGGGCTGAGAGCGCGGCTGCCCGGGCGGCCCCGGCGGCTGCTGCCGATGACGGCCCTCGCGATCGTGCTTGCGACGATGACGGCCGGCTGCAATTCCGACTGGGAGCGGCTGGGCCTGCGAGCCCCGATCACGCAGCAGGCGAAGCTGACCGTGGCGCTGTGGCAGGGCTCCTGGATCGCGGCACTGGCCGTCGGCGTGGTGGTCTGGGGCGCGATCATCTGGGCCGTGATCTTCTACCGCAAGCGCGGCGACCGGATCCCCGCCCAGGTGCGCTACAACCTGCCCGTCGAGATCCTCTACACGGTCGTCCCGTTCATCATGGTCGGCGTGCTGTTCTACTTCACCGCCAGGGACGAGAACAAGATCGACGCGCTGCCGGCGCACCCGCAGGTCATCGTGGACGTCACCGGCTTCCAGTGGAGCTGGGAGTTCCAGTACCCGCAGTACCCGGTGAAGAACTCAGCCAACGGCGTCACCGAGCTCGGCTACATGTGGAACGGCGTGATCGGCAACGGCAACAACGAGAACAGCCTGCCGTTGCTGGAGATCCCCGAGGACGAGACCGTCCGGTTCAACCTCACCTCGAACGACGTGATCCACTCGTTCTGGGTGCTGCCTTTCGACTTCAAGCGCGACGTCATTCCCGGCCACCCGAACCACTTCGAGGTCGTCGCCACGGGCACTCTCTACGGCGGGCCGGATAGCATCGGCCGCTGCTCGGAGCTGTGCGGCCTGTACCACAGCCGGATGCTGTTCCGGATCCACATCGTCACTCCTGCCCAGTTCAAGGCCTGGATCCTGGCGCAGCAGGCGGCGGAGAACGCATCTGGGGGTGCTCAGTGACCGCCTATCAGCAGCCGATGCCCGGCGCGACCACGCAGCCGACGGCTCGGCCGTACCGCAAGGGCTACCTGCTGGCCGACTGGCTGTCCTCGACCGATCACAAGATCATCGGCCACCTGTACCTGATCACCTCGTTCTTCTTCTTCCTGGCCGGCGGCCTCATGGCGATGATCATGCGGGCACAGCTGATGGCCCCGGACAACCACATCGTGTCCGACCAGGTGTACAACGAGCTGTTCACCATGCACGGCACGATCATGCTGCTGCTGTTCGCGACGCCGCTGTTCGTCGGGTTCGCCAACGAGATCATGCCGCTGCAGATCGGCTCGCCGGACGTGGCGTTCCCGCGG
>DASPWG010000216.1:0-2359 GCA_035621915.1 Streptosporangiaceae bacterium | reverse complement strand
CATCGTGTCAGGTGGTGGTAGCGCTGATGTAGCGGCGAAGTAGCACGCAGGAAGGACCTGTATGTCGCCAGGTGTGGAGTTCTGCCTGCTAGGTCCGTTAGTGGTGCGCTGTGGTGGCCTGGCTGTGCCGGTGCCGGAGGGGAAGCAGCGGACGCTGCTCACGGCGCTCCTGCTGCGTGCTGGCCGAGTTGTCGCCGCTGGTGAGCTGGCTGAACTGCTATGGGCTCCGGTGGCACCGCCGCCGTCAGCGCCGGTCACCGTGCGGAATTATGTCAAGCGGCTGCGGCACACCCTGCGCGCGGCAGGCCAGGACCGGATTGTTACCCAGGCGGGCGGCTACCTCATCCGGGTCGAGCGCGGCGAGCTAGATGTCTGGGTTATGGAGGATGCGCTGGCCGTTGCCCACAGGGCGGCGCGGGAGGCGGCGTGGCATGACGTCGCACGGCAGGCGACGGTTGCGCTGGAGCTGTGGCGCGGCGAGCCGCTTTCCGGCCTGGACCTGCCTACGGTGGCCGCGGCGGAAATGTCGCGCCTGACGGAGCTGCAGCTGCAGGCACACGAACTGCGGATAGAGGCCGACCTGCACCTGGGCCTGCATGCGGGGGTGGTGACCGAACTGCGACAGCTCACTGGCGCGCACCCGCTGCGTGAGCATCTGCACGCGTTGCTGATGCTCGCCTTGTACCGGTGCGGGCGCCGTGCCGAGGCTCTTCAGGCCTACCGAGAATCCCGCGATGTTCTGATCGAGGAGATCGGTAACGAACCTGGGCCAGAGCTGCAGGCTCTGCATCAGCAGATCCTCCGCGACGCTCCGGCACTCGCACCAACCTCAGCGGAACCGCGACCGGCCCGAGCCGAAGGGCCGACCGCGACAGCGCCCCGCCAGCTACCCAGGGCCGTGCGCTGTTTCACCGGCCGAGATGCCGAGCTCAGTGCGCTCTCGGCCATGCTCAGCGACATCAGCGGCGGCGGGACTCTGGTGATCTCCGCGATCGCCGGCACGGCGGGCGTCGGCAAGACAGCGACCGCAGTGCGCTGGGCTCATCAGATTGCCGCGCGGTTCCCGGACGGCCAGTTGTACGTTAACCTGCGCGGCTACGACCCGGATCAGCCGGTCTTGGCGGGGGACGCGCTGGCCGGGTTCCTGCGCGCGCTGGGCGTGCCCGGGCAGGACATCCCCGACGAGCTGGAGGACCGGGCTCGGCTGTACCGCAGCAGGCTGGCCGGCTGCCGAGTGCTGGTGCTGCTGGACAACGCGCGCGACGGCGAGCAGGTTCGGCCGCTGCTGCCCGGAGACCCGGGCTGTGTTGCGGTGGTGACAAGCCGGGACGCGCTGGCCGGGCTCGTCGCCGCCGACGGTGCCGTCCGGCTGGACCTGGACGTGCTGCCACGCGCCGATGCTATTGCGCTGCTGAGGTCGCTGATCGGGCCGCGGGCTGACCAGGAACCTGAGGCCGTGGCCGCGCTGGCGGGGCTGTGCGCGCGGCTGCCGCTCGCCCTGCGGATCGCTGCCGAGGAGGCCGTGGCCCGCCCGGCGGTGCCGCTGGCCGCGCTGGTGGCCGAACTGGAAGCCCGCCAGCTGGACCTACTGGACGCGGGGGAGGACCATGCCGACGTCCGGGCGGTGCTCTCCTGGTCGTTCCGGCAGCTGCCCGATGATGTCGCCGGGGCGTTCGCGCTGATGGGCCTGCACCCGGGCGCGGACCTGGACGTTTATGCTGCCGCGGCGCTGACCGGCACCGCGGCCGGGCCGGCAGGCAAGGTGCTGGGCCGGCTGCACCGGGCCAGCCTGGTCCAGGCCACCGGTGCTGGGCGGTACGGCATGCATGACCTGCTGCGCGCCTACGCCCGCGAGCAGGCCGCCGCCCGCGACGCCGGCGGCCAGCGCGAGCGAGCGCTGACCCGGCTGTTCGACTACTACCTGGCTGCGACGGCAGCCGCCATGGACGTAGTGTTCCCGGCCGAAGCCCGCCAGCGGCCGCGGGTACTTCGATCTGCTGCCCTCCTGCCCGCCGTGCCCGGCGAGGCTGACGCGCGGGCGTGGCTGGACGCCGAGCGGGCGAACCTGGTCGGCGTCGTCGTCCACTGCGCCGCCTACGGCTGGCCCGAGCATGCCGCCGGGCTGGCAGGGATCCTGTTCCGCTATCTGATAGACGGCTGTCACCTGCCCGAGGCCGACACCATTTACAGCCACGTACTGCAGGACGCCCGTCAATCGGGTGACCTAGCCGCGGAAGCCGAGGCGCTGAACGGACTTGGCGGCATTGGCATCATGAAAGGCCGGTTCGGGGACGCGGCCGGCCATTATCAGGCGGCGCTGGAGTGTTACCGTCAGCGCGGCGACCCGGCGGGGCAGGCC
>DASPWG010000215.1:0-64648 GCA_035621915.1 Streptosporangiaceae bacterium | reverse complement strand
GGCGATCTGCGGGTAGGTCAGGCCGGTGGCGACCAGGCGGAGGATCTCGGTCTCCCGCTCGGTCAGCTCCGGTGCCCGCGGCTCGCTGCGGGCACCGGACGAGCCGGCCCCGGCCTCCGGCTCCGCGGCGGTCCTGGCGAGCCGCCGGTACTCGCCGAGCACGAGGCCGGCCAGGCCGGGGGTGAACACCGCCTGACCCGCGGCTGTCGCGTTCACGGCCGCTACCAGTTCACGTTCCTCCGCCGACTTGAGCAGGTAGCCGCTCGCGCCGGCGGTGACCGCGTCCAGCACGTCCTGCCGCTCGCCGCTAGCCGACAGCATCAGCACGCGCACGCCGGGCAGGACCGCCAGCAGTTGCGCGATGACTTCCGCACCCGAGGAGTCGGGCAGGTTGAGGTCGAGCAGGACGACGTCCGGCCTGGTCGCCATCGCGACCCGCAGCGCCTGCGCGCCGTCCCTTGCCGTGCCGGTGACGGCGAACCCGGCCTCCGCGAGCGACCTAGCGGCGGCATCGCGCCAGATTGGATGGTCATCGACGACGAGCACCCGCAGCGGCTCGTCAGCAGTACGGGACACGCAAGTCCACCTCGGTTCCCTGGCCCAGCCTGGAGGTCACTGCCGCGGTGCCGCCGGCGTCGCGGATCCTGCCGATGATCGAATGGGACACGCCAAGCCGGCCGGCCGCCGCAGCCAGCCCGAGCCGGCCGACGGCGAAGCCGCTCCCGTCGTCGCGCACGCTCACCCTGACCGCGCTCCCGTCGTCCTCTAGCAGTACCCAGGCTCGCGCACCGTCGCCAGCGTGCTTGCGCACGTTGTCCACCGCGGCGGCAGCGGCGCCGCTGACCGCGCGCGCCGCGGGCGGGCTCAGCATGACGGCGGTGGCCGGACATGAGACGGTGATCCACGCGTCGGCAAGCTGCTCGATCATGCCGCGCACGTCCACCAGGCCAGTCTCGGCATCAGGCTCGATGTTGTCACCGGACACGAGGGAGCGCAGCGCGGCCTCCTGCTCCGCGGCCAGCACGCCAAGCTCGGCCGCCTCGCCGCCGATCTGCCGGCCGCGGCTGCTGACCAGGGCAAGTACCTGGAGCACGGAGTCGTGGATGCCGCGCGCAATCCGTTCCCGCTCGGCCAGGGCAGCCTCGCGTCGCGCCGCGCTGGCGGTCACGGCCTCCGCGCGCTGGCCAAGCCGGACCACATAGCCGCCGACGCCACCGGCGACCACGAGCAGCACGAGCCCGGAGATCAGGCTCTGCGAAGCCACCGTCTGCCGCTCGATCACATCACCGCTCCAGACCACGACAGCGCCGATCATGCCGGCCCAGGGGCCGCCTGCGACCGCGCAGGCCAGGATGGCCGACGCCGACCAGATGACGGGGATGGTCGGCGCTCCGCTCGCGATCCGCGCCGGGGTGTCGATCCAGCGGGTGCTTGCGATCAGCGCCGCCGCGACCAGCACGTCGGTGGCGATCAGCCAGCGGGTGCGGCCCGCCGGGCGCGCGTACGCCGCAACGGTGACGATCGTCCAGGCCGTCATGAAAGCCAGCGCCAGGTAGCCGGCCACGGGGCGGGCGTAGTGGCTGTCGTCGTTGATCACGAGGACAGCCGCGTAGCCGAGGGTGACGATGCGGTACGCCGCGACCGCGCGCCACATCTGGCTGTACATAAGGCGAGGTTAACGCGCTACAAGGCCATTTCGATGGGTTTGAGTGGCAGCGGTCGGCGGTGATCCTAGTCGGCGGCGCAGGGCAGGCTGTGCGCTACCTGGCGCGGCGCAGCAGCCTCGCGACGTCGAGCGCGGGGGCCGGCAGCGGATCGCCGCGGTAGCCTCCGACCGCGCCGAAGTCCCCGGCCTGCCAGGCCAGCGTCGCTGCCTCGATCTCCGCCGGGGTGCGCGCCACGAAGTTCCACCACATGAGCAGCCGCTCGCGCAGCGGCTCGCCGCCGAGCAGGAGCGCGCAGCTGCCTTCGGGTGACTCCAGCCTGATGTGCTCCAGGCCGGCCGGCACGTAGAGCAGGTGCCCAGGGTCGAGCGCCACGCCGCTGACCAGGATGCTGCCCTCGGCGGCCAGCAGCACGTGCTCGAAGGCCGGATCCAGCGGCAGCTGGCAGCTCGCGGGACCGCCGAGCGCCGCGACGGCCGTCAGTTCGGCGCCCACGATCGGCGAGAACGTGCTGGCCTCAGACCTCGCGCCGGCCAGTTCTCCCATGAATACGCTGGCCCGGAAGCCGCCGATCCGGATCCACGGCAGCTCAGCATGGTGCTCGAAGGCGGGGGCCACCCGGCGGCTCGCTTCCGGCAGCGCCACCCACAGCTGGACGCCGTGCAGGACGGGATCGTGGGCGTGCGGTGACTCCTCCGCGTGCGCGATGCCGCGCCCGGCGGTCATCAGGTTCAGCTGTCCGGCCCTGATCATCTGCTCGCTGCCCAGGCTGTCGCGGTGCAGCACGTTGCCAGCGAGCAGCCAGGTCACGGTCTGCAGCCCGATGTGCGGGTGCGGCGGCACCTGCATTCCGGCCACCCCGTCGACCGACTGCGGCCCGTAGTGGTCAATAAAGCACCAGGCGCCGACGCTCCGGCGCTGCCGCAGCGGGAGCAGCCGGCGCACCGCGAGGTCACCGACCAGCGCCGTCCGCGCGGCCGTCACCTCCAGGCCCATGGCAGTGACGGACTCTGTGGCGATCTCCACGTCCGCGTCGACTGTGCTCACCGGGCCTCATCTCCCTCCGGCCCAGGTCCGCGAATCAGTACGACGATCCTAATTCCGCTATGAACGCAGGAACGAAGCCATCGACCAGAACCCCCGCCGCCTGGAGCGCGCTGACGACGTCGTTCATGTCCCGCCGTGACTTCCCTGTGGCGGTGACGCGGAGGCCAGACACCGGAGCGCCGGGGCCCACGTAGGTGAGCGAGCGGTAGCGGCCGCGGCTGACCGTGCGACGTATGTGGAAGGAACCAATCGGCACGTGGAAACGCACCCGGCCCGCGAGCAGCCTCCGCAGCGATATGCAGATGAGCTGGCGGTCGGTGATCGCGATGAACACTCTGCGCCTTGTGGTATCGAGCACGTAAAACGGGACAAGCAGGATCGGTGCCAGCCCCAGCAGCAGGATGCCGACGGGGGAAAGATGGCCAAGGACCGGCACCGTCAGGACTGCCCAGCCCGAGAGCCCAATCGCGACGCACAACTCGCGCCACCGCCACCCTGTCATGGCGCACGCGCCGGCGACGATTCGCTCGCCTGGCTCCATCACTCCGTGCAGCGCAGGCCCGACGTAGCGCTTGGTCTCAGCCGCGTCCGTCGGCGGGTTCGGGCACTGCCCTGATGCCCCGGCTGGCGAGAGAGCCATAAGACGATCCTAATTCTGCCCTCGCCGCCGGCACGAGCCCGTCGGCCAGAACTCCGGCAGCGACCAGCGCGCTCATGACCTCGTTCGTGTCCTGCCGCCATATCCGGCTGACGGTAAACCGCAGGCCAGGCGGCGGGGTGTGGATGCCGGTATATGTGAAGTGCCTGCACCGGTTCTGGCCGGGCACGCGATGGATTTGGAAAGATCCGATCGGCACGTGAAAGCGCACCTTAACGGGGAAGGAGGTCCTGGCTCTGCCCGACATTCCCACGCAAATTAGCTGGGAATTCGTGACGGCCAGGAATACTGGGTGCCGCCGGCGTCTGATCGCCGCGATCAGGTGCGGAGATAGCAGGGCCAGCCCGCCGCAAGTCAGCGGCACGGGAGGCATCAGGTGCCAGCGGGCCAGCAACGCGCATGCGGCCACATAGACCAGTGCCACCGCGAGGCTGGCCGGGTTCCTCCTGCCTTTCGTCCGCGCATAGCAGCCGGCGATGATCTGCTCGCCGGGCTGCATGACCGAGTAGAGCGCCGGACCGACATAGCGCTTGGTCGCATTGACGTACATCAGCTGGCGACGGCGCCGGAAGGAGATCTTTGCTGGCCGGAACGCGGTCGCTGCGGCCAGTTCGGCTGAGGGGCTAGCCATCGCTCCCTCCAGCGCACAACGGATATATCCGGTATATCTAACCGTGAGAGCGGCACCGGGGCAAGTTCCTAGGGTGGCCAGCCCTGGAGCTCTTCCGCCTTATCCTGCATTTGGTGGACTTCTCAGTGGCTTTTCAGCCGATTTGCGTCCACCAAATGCAGGATAAGGCGGCGGGGGTGGGCTCCAGGCGGGGGTGGACTCCAGGCGGGCGTGGGCTCCAGGTGAGCGGGGACGGGGTGCTGTGGCTTGTCCGGGATGGCTAGCCGACCAGCGTCTTGACGGCGGCCTGCATCTCGGCGAGCGCCTTCTTGGCATCGGCGAAGTACATGCTGGTCTTGGGGTCGACGTACAGCTCGTTGTCGATGCCCGCATAACCGTGACCCATGGACCGCTTGATCACGATGATGCTCTTAGCCTGGTCGACGTCGAGGATCGGCATGCCGGAGATGGCCGTGCCCGGCCGCCGCGCGGCCGGGTTGGTCACGTCGTTCGCGCCGATCACCAGGGCCACGTCGGTGCGCGCGAACTCGGGATTGATGTCGTCCATCTCTTTCAGCAGCGGGTAGGGCACGTTCGCCTCGGCCAGCAGGACGTTCATGTGCCCCGGCATGCGGCCGGCCACCGGGTGGATGGAGTAGCTGACGTCGATGCCGCGTGACTCCAGCAGTTCGCCCAGCGCCGCCACCTCGTGCTGCGCCTGGGCCGCGGCCAGGCCGTAGCCGGGCACGATGATGACCTTCGAGGCGTAGGCCAGCTGGATCGCGGCGTCGTCCGCGGCGATCGACCTGACCGTCCCCTCCGGCCCGGCGACGACCGGACCGGAGTCGCCGGTCCCGAAGCCGCCCATGATGATGTTGGCGATCGAGCGGTTCATCGCGTCGGCCATGAGCTTGGTCAGGATGCTGCCTGATGC
Source organism: Streptosporangiaceae bacterium (assembly GCA_035621915.1). GTDB lineage: Bacteria > Actinomycetota > Actinomycetes > Streptosporangiales > Streptosporangiaceae > JAJYUU01. The sequence goes on along the minus strand of DASPWG010000215.1, from coordinate 59,735 downwards.
GCCGACCAGCGCGCCGGCGATGATCAGTGCCCAGTTGCCGATCACGAATCCGGCCATGGCCACCGCGGTGCCAGTGAACGCGTTCAGCAGCGAGATCACCACTGGCATGTCCGCGCCGCCGATCGGCATCACCATGGACACCCCGAATGCCAGCGCGGCGACGATGACGATGCCCAGCATGATCAGGCTCGGCGAGACGAGCAGGTAGCAGCCGGCGCCGAGCGCCACCAGGGCCAGCAGCAGGTTCACAAGCCGCGCGCCGGGGAACGTCACGGGCGCGGAGTTGATCACGCCCTGCAGCTTGCCGGCGGCGATCAGCGACCCCGTGAACGTAACCGCTCCGATGATCACGTCAAGCAGCGTGGTCACGCTGGTGGTCCCGGAGACGTGTGCCTCGGTGGTCATGTAGTCGTGCACCGCGACCAGCGCCGCAGCGCCGCCGCCGACCGCGTTGAACATGCTGACCAGCTGCGGCATGGCGGTCATCTGGACGGTCCTGGCCGAGTAGAAGCCAGCACCTGCGCCGAGCAGCGCCCCGGCCAGCATGACCGCCCAGCCGGTCGCCGTGATCCCGCCCAGATGGATGACGATCGCGAGGGTCGTGGCGATCGCGATGGCCATGCCCGAGGTGGACACCTGATTCCCGCGCCTGGCCGTGGCCGGATTGTTCATGAGGTGCAGGCCGAGCACGAAGCAGGACGCTGCCAGCACGTAGATCAGCTGGGTGACCCAGTCGAACGTGCTCATTGCGGCTGTCCCTGGTGCGAGCTGCCGTTCGAGCCCGCGGTCGCGGGCGGCACAGTCGGCCGCTTCTTGAACATCTTCAGCATGCGGCCAGTCACCACGTACCCGCCGACGACGTTCGCCGCGGCGAAGGCCGCCGCGACGAACGCGATCACGTAGCCGATCGCGTTGTGGGCGGTGACAGCGATCAGCATGGCGCCGGCCAGGACGATGCCGTGGATCGAGTTTGCAGCTGACATCAGCGGCGTGTGCAAAGTGGCCGGCACCTTGCTGATGACCTCGAAGCCGACCCACAGGGCCAGCACGAAGATCGTGACGTCAACGAGCAGTGCTGGGTACACCAGCGGTCCCTCCTGCCGATCCGTTCTGGGCTTGCTGGAGCGCGGGGTGCACCACCGCGCCGTCGCGGGTGATGATCACGCCGGCCTGCAGCTCGTCGTCGGGGTCGAGCGCCAGTTCGCCATCCTTGACCAGGTACAGCAGCAGCGCCGTCACGTTCCGCGCGTACATGGCCGACGCTGCGGCGGGCATCGTGGACGGCAGGCTGCCAGCCCCGATGATGGTGACCCCGTTCTCGGTCACGGTCGTCTCGTTAGGCTCCGAGCCGGCCACGTTGCCGCCAAGCGGGCTTGCGCCCATGTCGACGATCACTGACCCGGCAGCCATGGCCTTGAGCGCGTCCTGGGTGACCAGCAGCGGCGGGCGGCGGCCAGGGACCTGCGCGGTGGTGATGATCACGTCGTGGCGGGCGATGTGCCCGGCCAGTTCCTCCTGCTGCGCGGAGCGCTCGTCCTCGGTCAGCGCGCGGGCGTAACCGCCCTCGCCGGAGGCAGGCCCTACCGACGTCAGCTCGATGAACGTGGCGCCGACCGACTCCGCTTCTGTCTTGGTCTCCGGCCGGACGTCGTAGGCGCTGACAACGGCGCCAAGCCGGCGCGCGGTTCCGATCGCCTGCAGTCCGGCCACGCCAGTCCCGAGGACGAGCACTCTGGCCGGGCGGGCAGTACCCGCGGCGGTGATCAGGAGCGGGAAGAACCGGCCGAACTCGGCGGCCGCGATGACCGCAGCCTTGTAGCCGGCGATGTTTGCCTGCGAGGACAGCGCGTCCATGGGCTGCGAGCGCGGCAGCGTGCGCGGGATCATGTCCATGCTCAGGGCCGTCACGCCCGCGGCGGCTAGCGCGCTGACGACGGAAGGATCGGCAAGCGGGCCGAGCAGGCCAATGACCACCTGGCCGGGGTGCATCGCGGCGATCGTGCTGTCGTCCGGCCTGCCCACCACGAGCAGCACGTCGGCGGCGAGGGCATCAGCACGGCTCACGACGCTCGCGCCGACCTCCGCGTAACTGTCGTCAGTGAACCAGGCGCGGTCGCCCGCGCCCGACTCGACGAGCACGTCAAGCCCGGCCGCGCTCAGCTTGCCGACCGCCTCAGGCACGAGCGCGACCCGCCGCTCGCCAGGTGCGGTCTCCTTGACCACCGATACCTTCATGCGCCGACCTCACTCGGTCACCCCGGGGGCTGCGGCCTGCCGCTAGCCGCAGTCTCAAGTATGGACCAGGCCCGGTCCCGCTGATCTCCGGTGGAGTGCTGGCTGGCGCTCCTCCGGCGTGACCCGCATCCACTCCGACCTGCGGGACCCGCTTCTGGTCCACGCATCCGCCGCGGTGCGGTGCACCGCGGCGGATGCTCGACGCTACCGGCTGGCGCCCGCCGATGCGGCGGCAATTGCCGCTTTGCGCCGGCACACGAACCCCCCGCGGGGGCAGGCGCATGCACGGCCTGTCACGCTGTAGGCAACAGTGAGGGGGCGGAAGCTGATGGACAACGTGGCGCCCCGGCGGGACGCCGAGGTCCTCGCCAGGAAGCTTGCTGACGCCCGCAGGCGGCTTAGCCAGATGGATTTGCCGGCCGGGGTGACCGAACGGCTGCACCGGCAGTTCATCGCCATCTGCGACGCGCTGAAGGTCCCTGAGGCGGACGCGGCCACCGGCCTGCGCCGTCTCTCCGCATTCTTGTCCACACTAGAGCAAGCGGTCTCGAAAAGTTCGAGAAATAAGAGCCTGAAAGATAAATCCACGTCTTAGCTGATGATATGCGTTCGGTGGCGCCGGCCTGCCTTTGCCGTCCGACACGCCTTATCATTGACGCGAATGTCATTGTGCAAGGACGCTGGATCCCTTAATTTCAGGCCCATCAGAGGTCGCGAGTACGGGTTCCCAGTCCGCGCGACCTCCCGCTTGGGGGAACCGCAGGAGTGGAAATGAACAAGCGCGACCTGATCGATGCCATATCCTACCGGATGGGCGACAAGAAGACTGCGACCGAAGCGGTCAATGCGGTGCTCGACACAATCCAGGAAACAGTCGCCAGGGGCGACAAGGTGTCGATTACTGGATTCGGGGTTTTCGAAAAGACCGTCCGGCCGGCCCGCACCGCGCGCAATCCGGCTACCGGCGCGGCAATCAAGGTTCCGAAGACCTCAGTCCCCAAGTTCCGGGCGGGCGCGGACTTCAAGGCAATGGTCAACAACAAGAGGTAGCCATCGGCAGGAGCGGCGTGCGGGCGGAACGGCGGCGACGCCGCCCCGCCCGCGCGTGTCCGGAGCGAGCATCGCCGGGTCGGGCCGGCCCTAGCGCAGCCCGCTTCCCTTCCTGAGCGCCGACTGCACCAGCCGGTCGATCATCTCGGCGAAGGTCAGGCCGGTGGCTTCCCACATCTTCTGCCAGTACGAGGCGGGGGACAGGCCAGGCATGGTGTTGATCTCGTTGACCAGGACCTGGCCGTCGCTGGTGTAGAAGAAGTCGACGCGCGCCAGCCCCTCGCACGACACGGCTTCGAACGCCGCCGCGGCGAGCCGGCGGATCTCCGCGATGGCGGCATCCGGGATCGGGGCCGGAATGGCCATGCCGCTGGCTGCGTCCAGGTACTTGGCCTCGAAGTCCCAGAATTCCTCGCCCCCGTCAACCAGGAGCTGGCCGGGGAGACTGGTGTCCGGCGGCGCGCCGTCCGCGCCCTCAAGTACCGATACCTCGACTTCCACGCCGTCGATCGCGGCCTCCACCAGCACCTTCGGGTCGTACTGCCTGGCCAGCGCGATGGCCTCGTGCAGCTCGGCCATGTCCCGGGCCTTGGAGGTACCGATGCTAGAGCCGCCCCTGGCGGGCTTGACGAACACCGGCCAGCCAAGCTCGGCGATCTCGTCGAGCAGCCGCTTGTGCTCGACGTCGGACTGATCCGCGGTGTCGGCGGCTGGCCAGTCCCGCTCCCTGACAACCACGTACGGCCCCACCGGAAGGCCGCGTGCGGAGAAGATCAGGTTCATGTACTCCTTGTCCATGCTGACCGCGCTGGCCAGCACGCCCGCTCCGACATAGGGGACGCCCGCCATCTCCAGCAGTCCCTGGATGGTGCCGTCCTCGCCGTAGGGCCCGTGCAGCACCGGCCAGACCACGTCGACGTCGCCGAACAGGTGCGGGATATGGGCCGGAGCGCTGGCGACGATAGTGCCGCCGTCGTCCCAGGGGACGACCGTGCCGCCGGGCACGGCCGCGGCCTCCACCGACGGCATCACGTCCCCCTGGATCGCGAGCCTGGCCGGCTCGTCGATCACCTGCACCCAGTGGCCCTCGGTGGTGATGCCGATCGGGACCACCTCGTACTTGGACCGGTCGATCGCCCGCAGTATGTTGCCGCCGCCCATGCACGAGACGGGGTGCTCGGGCCCGCGGCCGCCGAAGACCACGGCGACCCTGATCTTGCGCTGCTCGCTCACGACTCCTCCAGTCCCGTTATCTGTAGTACAGGCTCGCACGCGCTCACGGGCACGCGGGTCTCATCGGGCCGGTGCCGGCGGCGCGGCCGGGTCGGCTGGCGGCGTCAGCGGAGTGCTTTGCGCGGGAGCGCCGCCGCCCTCCTGTGCTGGCGGGCGCGGCTCGCTCAGCGGCTGGCGGCCGGCCGCCGCGGGGCGGAACGGCTCGGGCGGCGGAGTCTCGCCGCGCAGCTGGCCGACCAGCACCGTGACATCGGACATGATCTGCTGGGTCATCGCGCGCAGCACCTGCGGAGTTGGCTTCTGTCCGGCGAACGCGGACAGGTCCACAGGCGGGCCGGCGATAATCTGGACGGTCTTGCGGGGCAGCAGCCGAGGGAAGACACGGCCGTACGGCAGGACCTTCTGCGCGCCCCAGTGCGCCACCGGAACCACGGGCGCGCCCGTTTCCAGTGCCAGCCTGGCCACGCCCGTCTTCGACACCATCGGCCACAGGTCGGGGTCGCGGGTGACCGTCGCCTCCGGGTAGAAGATCACGCAGGCGCCGCTGCGCGCCACCATCTCGGCCTCCCTCAGCACCAGCGCGGCGTCAGCCTGGCCACGGAAGACCGGGAGCTGGCCGAGCCTGGCCAGCACCGCGCCCAGCACCGGGATGTCGAACAGCGATGACTTGGCCAGGAACACCGGGTACCGCCGCGCGCTGTCGGCGAACAGCGAGACCGCGAAGATGTCCATGTAGGACAGGTGATTGACGGCCAGGATCGTCGCACCCTGGGCCGGGATGTGCTGCTGCCCCGCCCAGTCCAGTTTCATCATCATCCGGATGCCGGGCCTAAGGATGATCTTGGAGAAGTTCCGCCACGCGGTGGAGTAGCTTCCGTCCGCGCGTCGTCGCGGCGTCTGGCCTGTCATCGTCATCCTCGGCTTCGCTGCGCTAGTTAGGACCCCGTGACGCCGGGAACGAGCGTCACGGCAGGATCGGGTGCATGAGACCCGAGGTGACGCCGACCTGGTCGCTGGTGATCCCCGTCAAGGTACTTGCCCAGGCCAAGTCGAGGCTCACCGGGCTGGCCGCGACAGCCAGGGCAGAGCTAGCCCTGGCGATGGCGGCCGACACCGTTGCGGCTGCCCTTGCTGCCACCGCGGTCGGCCTGGTCATCGTCGTCACCGACGACCCGGAGGTCGGCGCGCAAATGGCCGGGCTCGGCGCTGCGGTGCTGCCCGACGAGCCCGCGGCCGGGCTGAACAGGGCGCTGAGCTTCGGGGCCGGGCATGCACGCGGCCGATGGCCGGGTTGTGGCGTGGCTGGCCTGGCCGGCGACCTGCCCGCGCTGCGGCCAGGTGAGCTTACGGCCGCGCTGCTGGCGGCCGAGGCAGCAGGACGCGCGTTCGTCCCCGACGCCGAGGGCACCGGCACGACCTTGTATGCCGCAGCCGCGGGCGCGAGCTTCGAGCCGCGCTTCGGGCCGCAATCGCGCGCCAGGCACCTGGCCGCCGGTGCGGCCGAGCTTGACCTGGCGGAACTGGCCGGGCTGCGCCGCGACGTGGACACCGCAGCAGATCTCAGGCTGGCTGCCGAAATCGGCCTGGGCCCGCGCACCTCTGCGCTGCTGGCGGCGGCCAGGCTACCCGGAGCTGGGACCGGCTGAGATCCCCAGCGCCATCAAGCCTGCGAGTAGAGCGCAGACGCCCTAGATGTGAACGATCGGGCAGGTGAGCGTCCTGGTGATGCCGGCCACGCCCTGGATCTGGGCCACCACAAGCCGGCCAAGGTCGTCCACGTTGTCGGCCTCAGCCCGCACGATCACGTCGTACGGCCCGGTGACATCGTCGGCCTGGGTGACGCCCGTGATCTGCCCAATGCTCTGGGCTACCTCGGCTGCCTTCCCGACCTCAGTCTGGACGAGAATGTAGGCCTGAACCATACCGCCCTCCACAGGTCGCGCCTGCCACTGATCACGGCTGTGACGGCAACGCTACCGTAGGGACGCGCCGGCCTGCGCGGGCCGGCCAGCCAAACGCGCCGGCCCAGTCGTCGGCCCCTTCGCAGGTGCGGTGGAGGCAGTCATTACCGTCGGTGATCTTGGTGAGTTCGGGCTGATAGCAGCGATTCAGCGGCTGCTGCTACCGGACGACATGCTGCTGGTCGCGGCTGGCGACGATGCGGCGGTGCTGCGGGCACCCGACGGCCGCGTCGTCGCGACGACCGACCTGCTCGTGGAGGGCAGGCACTTCCGCCGGGACTGGTCGGGCCCGGCCGACGTCGGGGTCAAGGCAGCGGCGCAGAACCTGGCGGACGTGGCGGCGATGGGCGCGCTGCCGCGCACGCTGCTGGTCGGCCTGGCGTGCCCGGCCGACCTGCCTGCGGACTGGGTGCTGGAGATGATCGGCGGCATGGCAGCCGAGGCCGCAAAGGCCGGCGCTTCCATCGCCGGCGGCGATGTCACTGCGGCCGACTGCATCATGCTCGGGATAACCGCGCTCGGAGACCTGGCCGGCCAGCCGCCGGTTACCAGGGCTGGCGCGCGGCCGGGGGATACGGTGGCCGTCGCGGGCAGGCTCGGCTGGTCGGCGGCCGGCCTCGCGCTGCTGGAGTCCGGGATGACGGACAGCGGCGACCGCGACCTGGCTGAGGTACTGGCCGCGCATCGCCGCCCGCAACCGCCGTACCCGGCAGGCCCGGCCGCCGCGCGCGCGGGGGCAACGGCGATGGTTGACGTCAGCGACGGGCTGCTGCAGGACCTCGGCCACATAGCGGCTGCCAGCGGCGTGTGCGTGGATGTGCATTCGGCGAGCCTGCCGGTCAGCGAGCCCGTCACGGCGGCCGCAACGCTGCTGGATATGGCCTGGCAGGAATGGCTGCTGGCCGGCGGGGAGGATCACGCGCTGGCGGCCACGTTCCCGGCGGGAAGCTCGCTTCCCGCCGGATGGCGCGTCATCGGCGAGGTGCGCGAAGGCTCGGGAGTGCTCGTGGATGGCGCCGTCCACGCCGGCCGTGCGGGCTGGGATCATTTCCGGTAGTGAGGCCGTTACCGGCGTACCACATCAGCGATCCTGGCGAGGCACTAGCCGATCTTGCGGCGGCTTGATATAACGCCCTTGATGCCCCGCCATCGCAGGGAGCAAGTGCCCCGCCACAGGGCGCAGCAGCGAATTAACGATTCGGCCCGCCGCGTCCGGGTAAGTGCTGCCATTTCCGCGGCGCGGGCAGCGCTCGCGATGTCGCAGCCCGACGATCCAGACGCCGTCACGCAGCCGATCGAGTTGCTCCGCTCGCTGCGGCAGCACCGCCAGGTGCCGCTCTTGCGGGCGAAGTCACGGCCGCCGGACCAGCCGCCCGCCGACCGCCCTGGGCTCGTCCGCGGCGCGGCCCGCAGCCTGCTGGTGACCCCGTGGTTCGCGGCCGGCACCGGCTTCGTGATCGCCGCCGGGCTGTGGATCTACTCGCCGCATACGGTGCTGCGGTTCCCGCCTAACGCGCAGAACGAAACGCCCTGCCTGCCGGTCAGCTGCGGCCCGCAGACCAGCGGCCAGGACGGCGGCAGCCTGGCCATCCAGACGCCGGGCGTGGCGATCGGATCTGCTCAGTCTGGGAAGGGCCACGGCAAGCCCGACGTGGCCGGCAAGAGCCCGATAGCCGGGCTCCGGTTCTACTTCAGGGTGACGGGGCAGCAGAACAATAGCTTCTCCGCGGTCATCACGGTGTCCGGCAAGGACGTCCCGAGTTCCTGGCGGCTGGACTTCTCGATGCCAGGCGTGCAGATCAACTACGTGAGCGGCGCCGACTGGCAGCCTACGGCTAGCGGCGGCGGAGGCACGGCCTCCTCGCCGCCGGGGCAGTTCGGTGGCAGTGGCAACGGCGGGTACGGCGGGGGCCCTAGCCCCGGCACGCTCATCCAGTTCATGCTGGGCGGGACCGGGACGCCAAGCATGCCGGCCACGTGCGAGTTCGACGGCTACGCCTGCGCCTTCCGCTGATCTCGGGCGGGGGCGGGCCTGCCGCAAGTCCGCGTGCTTCAGGGCCGGGGGGCCAGGCCCGCGAGCAGCGCTCGCAGCGCATTAGCGACCGCGTCGCGCGTCGCTACCTGGTCCGCCGAGCTTGCGATCAGCAGGCCGGCCCTCGTCAGCGCCCCGAGCAGCAGCCTGGCAAGCGTCGGCGGGTCATCGACCTGCAAGGCGCCCGACTCGCTGGCGGCCTCGAGGGCGGCGACCGTGGCGGCGAAGGCGTACCGCTCGTCGAGTTCGGTGAAGCGGGGGAGCCCGAGCACCGCGGGCGCGTCGGTGACGATGATGCGCTGAACCTCGGGTTCCAGCACCTTGTCCAGGAAGGCGTTGAACCCCGCCGACAGTAGTTCGACGGGATCGCCCGCCGCGGCGGCTGCCTGCACCGAGGCCTGCAGCAGGTCGGCGTGTACCTGCTCGAACACCGCCTCGAAGAGCGCCGCCTTGGTGGGGAAGTGGTGGTACAGGGCACCGGTGGTGACCCTGGCCTCGCGGGCGATGTCCTCCACCGATGTCCCGGCGAAACCCCTGAGACCGAACAGCGCCCGGCCGGCCGTGACCAGCGCCGCCCTGGTCTGCGCGACCTGCTCGGCGCGCAGCGAGGCACGGGCATCGGGTTCGGATGTGTCGGCCATGGCCTCGTGTCTAGCTCACTGCAGAGCCTTGTGCCCATTGACGCACTGTGAAATATTCGAGCACTGTGACATAGTCAAATTATGTTGCAGAGCAAGAATATCTAGTGGAGGCAGGAAATGCTACCTGCGATCGAAGCGGTCAGGGCAGACCGCGGCTGGCTGCTGGACACCTGCGCGGGACTCACGCACGACGACTGGCAGGCGCCGTCCGGCTGCCCGGGCTGGCGTGTCCAGGACGTCGTGGCACATCTCGGCGCGCTGTTCTGGGCCACGGTGGACCCCGGCAGGCTCCCCGATGTCACCGGCATGCCGACCGAGCAGGCCCAGGAGATCTGGGTACGGGCGCGCGGCGGGCTAGCGCCAGACGCCGTGCTGGCGGACTACAAGGAGGTCAGCGAGATCGCGCTGGGCGAACTGGCCAAGCTCGCCGCGCTCGACCTTGAGGTGCCGCTCGGTGACCTCGGCACCTACCCGGCGGCTGTGCTGCCCGCGGCGTACGGCTTCGATCACTACGTCCACATCAGGGCAGACCTGTTTGCGCCGCGCGGCCCGCTGGCCGGGACCCCGCCGCCGTCAGACGAGGTGCGGCTGGGCACGGCGCTGGACTGGATCGAGACCGCCATCGCGCAGCAGAACCCGGCCGCCGCCGCGGCCGGAAGCTACGACCTGCAGGTACTCGGGCCGTGCGCCCGGATCATCAGCTTCGGCTCCGGCCAGGCGATGGCGACGGTCAGCTCCGGCGCCGAGGCGTTCGTCCGGTGGGTCACCCAGCGCGGCAGCTGGGAAGAGCTTGGCGTCCAGGCCGAGGGGGACGAGGCGGCGCTGGCCGCGGCGCGGACGCTGAAGGTCTTCTGACGCTCGCCCAGGCCGCTGCGCGGCCCAGCCGTAGTGTGGACGCATGGTGCTCGCCCCGCCCCGCGTCCTGGCGATCGCTGGCTCCGACTCCGGCGGCGGCGCCGGTATTCAGGCGGACCTGAAGACGATGCTGGCCCTTGGCGTGCACGGCATGACGGTCATCTGCGCGGTCACGGCGCAGAACTCGGTGGGCGTGCAGGGCTACTGGGAACTGCCGCCCGAGGCGGTCAGTGCACAGCTGGATTCCGTCCTGAGCGACATAGGCGCGCAGGCCATCAAGACCGGCATGCTGCCCTCGGCGGCGCTGGTGGAGGCCGTGTGCGACGGGCTAGCCGAGGTCGCGGCGCCCGTCGTCGTCGACCCGGTGGTCGTCTCGAAGCACGGGGACCGCCTGCTCTCCGACGGCGCGCTTGAGCGCATCAGGGACCGCCTGCTCCCGCTGGCGACTGTCGTCACGCCCAACCTGCTCGAGGCCGGGCTGCTGACCGGCATGGACATCACCGACGAAACGCGGATGCTCGCCGCGGCGCGGCTCATCGGCGCGATGGGACCACAGTGGGTCCTGGTCAAGGGTGGTCACCTGGCAGGCAATCCGGTTGACCTGCTTTTCGACGGCCACCAGGCGACGCGCCTTCCTGGCCAGCGGATAGCCACGGTCCACACCCATGGCACCGGCTGCACGCTGGCGTCGGCGATCGCCTCCAGGCTCGCGTTCGGTGACGACGTACCCAGCGCGGTGCGGGCTGCCAAGGACTACGTAACTGGAGCTATCAGCAGCGGGTTCGCGCTCGGCGCCGGGATCGGGCCAGTTGATCATGGCTGGCGGCACAGGGCCGCCCACAGCAGTACTAGCGGGTGACCTTGCCGGCCTTGATGCAGGACGTGCACACGTTCAGCCGGCGCGGGGTCTTGCCGACCAGCACGCGCCTGCTCTGAATGTTTGGGTTCCAGCGGCGCGGGGTGCGGCGGTGCGAGAAGGACACGTTGTTGCCGAAGCCCGGCCCCTTGCCGCAGACGTCGCATACGGAAGCCACGGATCGCTCCTGGGGTGATAGTCAAGACACTGACGCAGCCCGGGCGTCGCCGGGCGAGCCGTAAAAGCATATCCGACGAACCTCTTCCCGCGCGAGCCGGGCGCCCGGCCCCAGCTCAGCGCCCTTTCTCACCCGCGCGCAACCGGCGATTTGCCGCTCGCCAGGGGGCCAGTGACGGTAGCTGTGCCTATCCTGGCGACGTGCCAGTGCATGCCGATCCGCTCTGGAAGGCCATCGGGGACAAGGCGGCCAAGAGATTCGCCGCAGCCCTGGACCTGCACACCCTTGGCGACCTGCTTGGCTACTACCCCCGCCGATATGACAAGCGGGGCGAGCTGACCGACCTGGTCGGGCTGCGGGAGGGTGACTACGTCACGGTCCAGGCAGAGGTCGCGTCTAACTCGTCGCGCCGGATGGGGAACCGGCCAGGCTGGATCTTCGAGGCCGTCGTGACAGACGGCCGCGGGCAGCTCAAGCTGACCTTCTTCGGCCATCGCCGTCAGGACTGGCGGGAGAAGGAACTCGCGCCGGGCACCCGCGGGCTGTTCTCCGGCCAGGTCTCGACCTTCCGCGGGAAGCGCCAGCTCACCCATCCCGACTACGAGCTGCTTGGCACGGGGCCGTCCGCGGCGCGGGCGGCCGAGTATGCCGCGGAGATCATTCCCGTGTACCCGGCCACCAGCCAGATGCAGTCGTGGAAGATCGCGGAGTCGGTGGGCATCGCGCTGCACCAGCTCGACGTGCCCTATGACCCGCTGCCAGACGCGTTGCGCCGGCGCCATGGCCTGTGCGGGTACGCCGACGCACTCAGAGGGATCCACCGGCCGGTCGACTTCGCCGACAAGGACCGGGCCGTGGAGCGGCTGAAGTGGGACGAGGCGTTCGCGCTGCAGGTGCTGCTGGCGCAGCGCCGGCTGGCCGCCTCGGACTACGTCGCAGTGCCGCGGCCGCCGGTGCGGGGCGGGCTGCTCACCGAGTTCGATGCCGCGCTGCCGTTCGAGCTGACCATCGGCCAGCAGCTGGCGGGGGCCACAGTGGCCACCGAGCTTGCCCGCGATCACCCGATGAACAGGCTTCTGCAGGGCGAGGTTGGATCCGGTAAGACGGTGATAGCGGTCCGTGCCATGCTGCAGGTCGTGGATGCCGGCGGCCAGGCCGTGCTGCTGGCGCCGACTGAGGTGCTCGCCCAGCAGCACTACCGGTCGATTACCGCTCTGCTGGGTCCGCTGGGCATGGCCGGCGAGCTAGGCGGCGCGGAACGTGCCACCAGGGTCGCGCTGCTCACCGGGTCGATGGGCGCGGCTGCCCGCCGCAAGGCCCTGCTCGAGGCGGCCTCCGGCCAGGCCGGGATCGTGATCGGGACTCATGCCCTGCTCGAGGACCGCGTGCAGTTCGCCGACCTCGGCCTGGTCGTGATCGACGAGCAGCACCGGTTCGGGGTTGAGCAGCGGGACGCGCTGCGGGACAAGGTCGGCGACGGCCGCCCGCACGTGCTGGTGATGACCGCGACCCCGATCCCGCGGACGGTAGCCATGACGGTCTTCGGCGACCTGGACATGTCCACGCTGACCGAGCTGCCAGCCGGGCGGGCGGCTGTTGCCACGCACCTGGTTCCGGTGGGCGAGCGACCGCACTACCTGGCCAGGGCCTGGGAGCGGATCAGGGAGGAAGTCGGGGCCGGCCGCCAGGCTTACGTGGTATGCCCGCGCATCGGGGACGAGGCCCCGGCAGGGCGCGGCTACGACAGAGTCGCGGACGAGATCGCGGGTTACGCGCCAGGCGAGGCGGACGATGAGGGCGACGGCATCCCGTCCAGGCCGCCGCTGGCGGTGGTTGACCTTGCCGCCCAGCTTTCCGGCTCGGAGCTGGCCGGCCTGCGGCTCGGGATCATGCACGGCAGGCTGGCGCCGGATGACAAGGACAAGGTGATGCTGGCGTTTGCCGCAGGGAAGGTCGACGTGCTGGTCACCACTACCGTGGTCGAGGTCGGCGTGGACGTGCCGAACGCCACCATCATGGTGATCATGGACGCTGAGCGGTTCGGGGTCTCCCAGCTGCACCAGCTGCGCGGTCGGGTCGGGCGCGGCAGTCACGGCGGGCTGTGCCTGCTGGTCACCGAGGCGCCTGAGGGAAGCCCGGCCAGGGAGCGGCTCGCCGCCGTGGCCAGCACCAGCGACGGCTTCGTGCTGTCCAGGATCGACCTAGCCCAGCGCCGCGAAGGCGATGTACTCGGCACGGCGCAGGCTGGCCGGAAGTCGAGCCTGCGGCTGCTGCGGCTGCTGGACGACGAGGAGCTCATCGGGCAGGCCAGGGAGGAAGCCATCGAGCTTGTGGCCGCTGACCCGGCGCTAGCCTCTGAGCCCGGGCTGGCCGCGGCCGTGCGGACGCTGATCGAGCATGAGCGCGCTGCGTTCCTGGAAAAGGGCTAGGGCATGCTCCCGGGCCGCGCAGGACGCGTCGGACGGCACTGCCAGCGATGACGCGGATCATCGCTGGCTCGGCGCGGGGCAGGCGGCTGGTCACCGGGGCGGGCCGCGGCACCAGGCCGACGAGTGACCGGACCAGGGAAGGCCTGTTCGCCACCGTGCTGTCCATCCGCGGTGACCTGGCTGGCGCTGCTGTCGCCGACTTGTACGCCGGATCCGGCGCGGTCGGGCTCGAGGCGCTCTCGCGCGGCGCCGCCGAGGTGCTCCTGGTGGAATCCGACCCGAGGGCAGCGGCCGTGATCAGGGCCAACATCGCCGCCCTCGGGCTGCCGGGCGCGCGGCTGATGACCGGCAGCGTCCCGCGGGTGCTGGCCGAGGGCCCTGGCGAGACCAGGCCGCGGGACTTCGTTTTCGCCGATCCGCCCTACGCGCTGAGCGACGCTGACCTCGGCCGGGTGCTGACCGTGCTGCAGGCCGGCGGCTGGCTGGCGCCGGGGGCGCTGGTGGCGGTGGAGCGCGCGACGCGGTCCGGGCCGCTGGCGTGGCCTGACGGCTACGAACCTGACAGGTCGCGTAAGTACGGCGAGGCCACGCTCTGGTACGGTCTCGCCGCAGGTGCGTTGCCTGCGGCAACTTCCCCGACGGGAGCGTGATTCAGCGTGCGGCGTGTGGTCTGCCCAGGATCATTCGACCCAGTGACAAACGGGCACCTTGATGTCATCTCGCGGGCCGCGCACCTGCACGACGAGGTAGTCGTGGCCGTCTTCCGCAACTCCAGCAAGACGCCCATGTTCACCGTCGAGGAGCGCGTCGAGTTGCTGCGCGAAGCGACCAGCGCGATCCCCAACGTCAAGATAGACAGGTTCGAGGGCCTGATCGTCGACTACTGCAAGGCCAACGACATCTCCGCCATCGTGAAGGGCCTGCGGGCCGTCACGGATTTCGATTACGAGATGCAGATGGCGCAGATGAACTACAACCAGGCGGGCGTGGAGACACTGTTCGTGATCACCAATCCGCTGTACGCGTTCCTGTCGTCCAGCCTGGTGAAGGACTTCGCGAAGTTCGGCGGGGACGTCAGCGGGCTCGTCCCGGCAGTCGTCCTCGACCGGCTCGCCAAGAAGGTCGCAGAGGAGCAGGCCTAGCGCATGTCGCGACGGCGTGCCGCCCGTTATGCCTGGCCGGCCGCTGCCGGGCTGTCCCTGCCGCCAGCTCAAACCCGGGCCTGCCCTGGCGGGCACGGGCAGTGCAGGCGACCGAAGTTGGGATTGCAGTAGGCAATCGGTAAACTAGTGCCTCCACACCGTGTCCCTACCTCTGCCTGCCATGCCACATTCGCGAACAAAGCACCTGAAGCGGCTGGATCCCCGCAATCCGCTGGTCTTCGACACCAGGGATCTTGCCACCGGGACCGCGCGTACGCTGAACCGTACCTGCCCGGCGCCTGGCCAGATGGGTATGGAGATGGTGCGGGTGCCGGCGGGCGCGGACCTGGAGCTGGACGTGCAGCTCGAGGGCGTGGCCGAGGGCGTGCTCGTCACCGCTAGCGTGACGGCGCCGCTGGTGGGCGAGTGCGCTCGCTGCCTCGAGCCGTTCACCTCGGAGACGCAGGTGCGGTTCCAGGAGCTGTTCACGCAGGAGCCGGAGGAGCTGGCCGAGCCCGGTGCCAGCCCGGCCGAGGGCGAGCAGAGCTACCTGCTGGACGACAGCGGGCTGCTTGACCTGGAGCCCGCGCTGCGTGACGCCCTGGTGCTTGAGCTGCCGCTCTCGCCGCTGTGCGAGGACGACTGCCAGGGCCTGTGCGTGCAGTGCGGCGTGCGGCTCGCCGACGCCGAGCCAGGTCACGGGCACGAGCAGCAAGGCGGCGCGCTGTGGACCGCGCTGAAGGACTACCAGGCGCGCGAGCCGGAAGGCAGCGCTGCCGGGGACGATGCACGACCGGACGGGAAAGCCGGCCCGGAGATGACGACGGACCGGACGGACTCCGCACCGGAACAGGCAAAGGAGCACTGAGGTGGCAGTTCCCAAGCGAAAGATGTCGCGAAGCAACACCAGGTCACGGCGGGCGCAGTGGAAGACGACGGCTCCGCAGCTGGTCGCGTGCCCGAACTGCCGGGAGCCCAAGCTGCCGCACACTGCCTGCCCGACCTGCGGCACCTACAACAGGCGCCAGGTAATCACTCCTTCGTGACATGCCCTTAGGGGGATGCACGCGCCGGGGCCGCCGCCGCGGGAAGGAGCTGGCTGGTGACTGACTCAGCTACCGGAAGGCCGGGAGTGCCGAGCACTACCGACCTGGTGGTCGCGCTGCAGGTTGCGGTGGGCTCCGACCTGCTCGAGCGGGCCCTGATGCACCGCTCGTTCGCGTACGAGAACGGCGGCCTGCCGACGAACGAGCGCCTTGAGTTCCTCGGCGACTCGGTGCTGGGGCTCATCGTCACCGACACCCTGTTCCGCCAGTACCCGGACCTGCCCGAGGGGCACCTGGCCAAGCTGCGCGCAGCTGTGGTGAACATGCGGGCCCTGGCCAGTGTCGCCCGCGGCCTGAACCTTGGGTCCTACGTCCGGCTGGGCAAGGGCGAGGAGGGCACCGGCGGCCGGGACAAGTCCTCTATCCTCGCCGACACCCTGGAGGCGGTCATCGGCGCCGTGTACCTGGACCAGGGGCTGGAAGCGGCAGACGCGCTCGTGCACCGGCTCTTCGATCCGGTGATCGCCAGGTCGGCCAGGCTCGGCGCCGGCCTGGACTGGAAGACCTCGCTGCAGGAGCTCACGGCGGCCGAGATCCTCGGGGCGCCGGAATATCACGTCGAGGAGAGCGGGCCAGACCACCAGAAGTCCTTCCGGGCATTCGTGCGTATCGGCACTCAGACCTATGGCGAGGGCGAGGGCCGGTCGAAGAAGGAAGCCGAGCAGCAGGCTGCGGAGGCGGCCTGGAACGCCATCAGCGAAAGCCTGGCGGCCCGGAACTCCTCGCAGGCCGGCCGGAACTCAGCTGAGGCCAAGGAGTAGGGCGGGGGCGAGACGGGTGCCCGAACTGCCCGAGGTCGAGACTGTCCGCAGCGGGCTCGATCAGCACGTCGTCGGCAGGCAAATCGAGTCTGTCCAGGTACTGCACCCGCGGGCCATCCGGCGGCACGAGGCAGGCGCGGCGGACTTTGCGGCCCGGCTGCGCGGTCGCAGCTTCTCTGCAGCCCGCCGTCGCGGGAAGTACCTGTGGCTGCCAGTCGGCGAGGACGCCATGCTGGCCCATCTGGGCATGAGCGGACAGCTGCTGGTGGGGCCGCCGGAGGCCCCGCTGTCGCCGCACGCGCGGGTGCGGTTCGCCTTCACCGACGGCGGCCCGGACCTGCGCTTCACCGACCAGCGCACGTTCGGCCACCTGCTGCTGGCCGCCGACGGCGCGCAGCTCCCGCCCGTGATCGCGCACATCGCGCCGGACCCGCTGGAGAACGCGTTCGACCAGGCATGGTTCGCCCGGCGGCTGCGCTCGCGGCGCACCGGCATCAAACGGGCGCTGCTCGATCAGTCGCTGATCAGCGGAGTCGGCAACATCTACGCCGACGAGGCGCTGTGGCGGGCGAAGCTGCATTACGCCAGGGCCACCGACAGGCTGCGGCCGGCCGAGGTGAGCCGGCTGATCGAGGCGGTGCGGGAGGTCTTTGCCGAGGCGCTGCTGGCCGGCGGCACCTCGTTTGACAGCCTGTACGTGAACGTGAACGGGGAGAGCGGCTATTTCGACCGCGGCCTCAACGTATACGGGCGGGCCGGGGAGCCGTGCCCGCGCTGCGGAGCGCCGATCCGGCGTGATCCATTCATGAACCGCTCGTCCTATACCTGCCCGGTCTGCCAGCCGCGCCCGCGGAATGGCCGCTGGTGAGCGACTCTGATGGGCGCGGCGAGCCAGCCGGACGGCGCGGCACCGTGCCGCCGGCCAGCGTCCGGCTGACCGTGTGGGTCGAAGGCCGGGTGCAGGGGGTCGGCTTCCGCTGGTGGGTCCGCAGCAGGGCGCTCGAGCTTGGCCTGCGCGGCGTGGCCGAGAACCTCGACGACGGCCGCGTGAAGGTGATCGCCGAGGGCGCGCCCGATAGCTGTCGCCGGCTGCTCGCGCTGCTGGAAGGGGGCGGCACGCCGGGCTGGGTCCGGCGCGTGAGCGCGCGGTGGGCGGACGCCGTCGGCGGCATGTCCGGCTTCGCTGAGCGCTGAGCCGACGCGCCGGAGCGTCCCCGACGGTGCCGGTCGCGGTGCCAGGGGGCAGTCCCGGGGTGCCCCCCGACTGCGACACGCAGGGTAACTGATTCGGAACTGTGGGCATAACTAGAGGTGCCTGACTCGCCTGAGCAGGCTTCGGCGGCCAGCTGAGCCGACGGGCTTGACGTACGCTAAAGGAGGGAACGTCACGTTGGTCCGGCGCCTGATCCGGGCTCGTATCGGGCCTGTGACCTGCACGATCGTCAAACTTGACCGAATACCCTTGACGGTGGGACCATAGAGGTGTTACCAGCGTGCAGGCCTATCCGGCACCTGCATGCACGCCCACTCTGGTCACTCAGTGTGGAGGACCCTACACAATGGCAAAGGCTCTATACGGCCACGTCGGCGGGCCGGATCCCCGCATGGTCTCAGAGATGCGCCGCCTGCAGCAGCGAGTACGCGACCTTGAGGCTGAGCTTGCCCGCCTCCAGGATGAGAATGACGTGCTCGTAGCCACAGTTGGCCAAGACCTGCTGATCCCGGTTCGCGAGCCTGCGCTCACCTAACGAGCGTAAGCGGCCAGCACTCCGACGGCGAGGGACGCTTCTAGCGTCCCTCTTCCGCGTCTAGGGGTAGTTCCCTTCAGCCCAGGTGCGCGCCGATGAACTGCAGGGCGCCCGGCATGTTGCGCTCCCAGAAGGCATCGTCGTGGCAGCCGGGCAGTATCCCGCCCGGGACATGGTGCCGCGTCATCGCCGCCAGCCGCGTGCGGAAGAGCGCCGCTTCCGGCTCGAAGGGATCGTCGGAGCCGCACGCGATCCACGCCGGGACATCGCGGAGGGCGCGCAGGCCCGCGAAGATGTCGTTCCTGTTGAACTCGGCCTGGCTGTCGAAGGCCGCGCGATCGGCCGCCTGAGCATCGGCATAGGAGCCGAAGATCGCGGGCGACAGCGCGGCTGCCGCGGCGACTGCCGGGGGAGCGCCCGGCGGGACGGTCGGCATCGGCGCGGAACTGCCCGTTCCGGCGAGCGAGTACGGCTGCGAACCGGACCCGGCCGATGCAAGCAGTTCGGCGAACAGCAGCGCGCCGTAGCCGCCCATTGACTCCCCGGCGATCCCGATCCGCGACGTGGCCATCCCGGCGGCGCGGGCGCGCGGCAGTACCTCGTAGAGGATCATGGCCAGCGGGTCGTCGCCGTCGGCGCGCAGGTGCCAGTACGTGTCGCCGCCATCCACGCAGATGACCGCGAATCCCGACGTCCTGGCGCTCACCATGGCCGGCGCGACCTGGCTGGCCATCGATGCCGCGTCGCTGTCCAGCCCGTGCAGCGCCAGGGTCACGCCAAGCGTCTGTCCCTGGCCGGCAAGCCGCGGGATCAGCGTCACCATCTGCACCACGCGACGGCGGTAGGCGGAGTAGAACGACACAGTGTGGCGCCGAGGCAGTGGCCCAGCCGGAGGCGGCGGGGGAGCACCGCAGGCGCCGGTTAGCTCGGCGAGCGAATACTTGCCGGGCAGGGTGCCGTCGGCCACGAGCTGGTAGCCGCCTGCGGCGCAGGCCACCGCGGCAAGGCCGAGCCCGCCGAGCAGGACCGCGCGGCGGGACGGGACAGGCACTGGCACCTCCAGGGCGCCTCGGTGGCGGGCAGATCCCGCGACGTGGATGGATGGTATAGCGGCTACTGGGCATGTTTGGCGGTGGTTCGCCGGAGCGCGGGCGGCATGCGAAAATGGACGTGGTTCACGCATCCCGACACCGTGCGGCTCCGGTCGGCGTTTGAATGCGCATGGTCACCGGGAGGTCGCGGTATGGTGCGGAGAACGGACGGCCCGGTGCCGTGGCTTTTGTCATGGCCCGCCGGAGGCGTTGGGGAGGAACACGGCGGGTGTACCTGAAGACCCTGACCCTGCGCGGCTTCAAGTCCTTTGCCTCCGCTACCTCGCTGAAGTTCGAGCCGGGCATCACGTGCATCGTCGGGCCGAACGGCTCGGGCAAGTCCAACATCGTCGACGCCTTCTCCTGGGTGATGGGCGAGCAGGGCGTCAAGCCGCTGCGCGGCGGCAAGATGGAAGACGTCGTGTTCGCCGGCACGGCCGCCCGGCCGGCACTCGGCCGCGCCGAGGTGACCCTGACCATCGACAACAGCGACGGCGCACTGCCGATCGACTACTCCGAGGTCACGATCTCGCGGCTGCTCTTCAGGTCGGGCCAGAGCGAGTACGCGATCAATGGCGACCAGTGCCGCCTGCTGGACATCGCCGAGCTGCTTTCCGACACCGGCCTGGGCCGGGAGATGCACGTCATCGTCGGGCAGGGCCAGCTTGACGAGGTGCTCAACGCCGGGCCGGAAGCCCGCCGCGCGCTGATCGAGGAGGCGGCGGGCGTGCTCAAGCACCGCCGCCGCAAGGAGAAGGCTGTCCGCAAGCTCGACTCGATGCAGGCCAACCTGACCAGGCTGGTGGATCTCACCGGCGAGCTCGGCCGCCGGCTCAAGCCGCTCGGCCGCCAGGCCGAGATCGCCCGCAAGGCAGCGGTCATCCAGGCCGACCTGCGCGATGCCCGGCTGCGGTTGCTTGCCGACGACTACGCCACGCTGGCCACCGAGCTGGTCAAGGACGAGACCGACGAGGCCGCGAGCACGGCAGCCAAGGCCGCCCTGGAGACCGCGCTCACCCAGGCCCGTGAGCTGGAAGCGGACCTGGAGCTGGCCGAGCAGCAGCACGCACCCAGGCTGGCCGCGGCGCAGGAGGCTTTCTTCGCGCTCTCCGGACTGGCCGAGCGGCTGCACGGCGTGCAGCGTCTGGCCGCCGAGCGGCACCGGCACCTGTCAGCGCCCGAGCCGCAGCGTGCCGGGCGCGACCCCGAGGAGCTGGAGGCAGAGGCAGCACAGCTACGCGCGGAGGAGAAGGACCTAGCCGACCGCCTGGCGGCTGCGCGCGAGCAGCTCACCGCCGCGGTGTCGGGCCGGACCAGGGCCGAGGCTGCGCTCGCGGAGAACGAGCGCAGGCTCGCGGCTGACGCCAAGGCGGCCGCGCAGCGCGCCGAGCAGCTTGCCAGGCTGCGCGGCCAGGTGGAGTCGGCGGCCAGCCGGGCCAGCGCGGCGCAGGAGGAGGCGGGCCGGCTGGGCGAGGCGCTGGCGCAGGCCAGGGCGCGTGCCGAGCAGGCTCAGGTGGAGTATGCCGCGCTGCAGGACCTCGTCGCCGGCCGCGAGCAGGGCCAGGCTGACCTCGCAGCGGCGCACGAGCAGGCCGGGGCGGCGCTGGCCGCGGCCACCGCTGCGGTCGGGCAGGCGCGCGCGGCCGAGCACGCCGCCAGCGCCGAGCGGGCCGCACTGCGCGCCAGGACCGAGGCGCTGACCGAAGCGGTCAGCCAGGGCGCCGACGCCTCCGGCGTACTGCTCGCCGCGGGAAACGGCATCTCCGGCGTCCTGGGCTCGCTCGCCGAGCTGATCACGGTGCAGGACGGGGCCGGTGAGGCCGTCGCGGCCGCGCTCGGCGCTGCCTCGGGCGCTGTCGCGGTCGCGGACCTGGACGCCGCGGTGACGATCCTCAGCACGCTTAAGCACCAGGGCAGCGGCCGGGCGGGCCTGATCATCGCCGGGACCAGCCAGGCCGGCCAGCGCCGGACCCAGGCAGGCCAGCGACGCGGCGGTGCAGGCGGGAGCGGGCACGTTTCCTATGCGATTGATTTGGTAACGGCACCGGACGAGCTGGCTGGCGCGCTCGAGGCGCTGCTCGGCGACGTGCTGGTGTGCGAGGACCTGGCCAGCGGGCTTGCCTTGATCCGCGCCGATCCGTCGCTGCGGGTCGTCACCAGGGACGGCGACGTGCTTGGCGCGCACTGGGCGCAGGGCGGCTCCGCGGCCGAGCAGAGCCTGCTCAGCCTGCAGGCGGCCGCGGCGGAGGCAGCCAGCCGGCTAGCCGAAGCCGACGCCAGGTGCCAGCGCGCGGAACGGCAGCTGACCACCACGGCCGAGGACGAGGAGCAGGCGCGGCAGGCGCTGAACGACGCGTTCGCGGCCTTGCACGAGGCAGACGCGGCGGCCGCGGAGACGTCGGGCAAGCTGGGCTCCCTGGCGGGCCGGGCCCGCGCGGCCAGGGACGAGACCGGGCGGCTGTCCAGCGCGATCGCCGCCGCCGAGAAGTCGAGGCAGCAGAGCCTCGCGCAGGTCGCCGAGGCGGAGGCCCGGCTGGCCGAGCAGGAAGCCGCGCAGCCCGACGTGTCGAGCCTGCCGGAGGAGGGCGAGGAGCCAGGGCCCGCTGGCCGCCAGCAGCTGGCTGAGGCCGCCGTGGCAGCACGCAGCACCGAGATGGAGGCCCGGCTCGAGGTCCGGACCCTGGAGGAGCGGCTGCGGGCCATCTCCGGCCGGGCCGACGGGCTGGCCAGGGCCGCGGTCGCTGAGCGGCAGGCGGCCATCAGGGCGCAGGCGCGGGCGCAGCGCCGGGCCGAGGGCGCCGCGGTGGCCAGCGCCGTGGCCGAGGGCGCGCGGATCGCGCTGGCCAGGGTCGAGCTGTCCGGCACCGCCGCCGACGCAGAGCGGCAGGCGGCGGAGGAGGCCCACAAGGGCCGCGACGGCGAGCTCAAGGCGGTCCGGGCGCGGATCAGGGAGATCTCCGACGAGCTGGACAAGGTGGTGGACTCCGCGCACGGGGCACAGATGGCCAGGGCCACCCGGCAGCTTCAGCTCGAGCAGATCGGGAGCAGGGCGCTTGAGGAGTTTGCCGTCGATCAGGAGGTGCTGGTGGCCGAGTACGGTCCCGAGGTCGACGTCCCGGCGGCCGAGGAAGGCCAGCCCGCTGTGCTGTACGTGCGCGAAGAGCAGGAGCGGCGCGCTCAGGCAGCGCAGCGCAAGCTTGACCAGCTGGGCAAGGTCAACCCGCTGGCGCTGGAGGAGTTCGCCGCCCTGGAGGAACGGCACGCGTTCCTGGTGGCCCAGCTTGAGGACCTGAAGAAGACCCGGCGCGACCTGCTGACCGTCATCAGGGAGGTCGACGAGCGGGTCCAGCAGGTGTTCGGCGCCGCCTACGACGACGTCGCGCGCGAGTTCGAGGACATCATCGGGCGGCTGTTCCCAGGCGGCGAGGGCCAGCTCGTGCTCACCGAGCCAGATGACATGCTGGCCACCGGCATCGAGGTGGAAGTCCGGCCGCCCGGCAAGAAGGTCAAGCGGCTGTCGCTGCTGTCCGGCGGCGAGCGGGCGCTCACTGCGATCGCGTTCCTGGTGGCCATCTTCAGGGCCAGGCCTTCGCCGTTCTACGTGCTGGACGAGGTGGAGGCCGCGCTCGACGACACCAACCTGCAGCGGCTGCTGGAGATCCTCGCGGAACTGCGGGACGTGTCCCAGCTGATCGTCGTCACGCACCAGAAGCGGACGATGGAGGTGGCCGACACCTTGTACGGCATCACCATGCGCGGCGATGGCGTTTCCAATGTGGTCAGCCAGCGCCTGCGGGAGCGGGAAAGCGTCTAGGGCATATCCCGAGGGACGCCGCTTGCTAGCAGCGCGCCGAGTGTCTGCGAGACTGGTTGCGCCATGGAACACGATCTGATCATTGCCGCCATCGTGGTTGTCGTTGGCGGCGGCGCGGCCGGCCTGGTTCCCTACCTTCGGGGCCGGCGGTCGCTGCCACGAGGAAGCCGGGATGACCAGGGCGGCGTCGGCACGCTGGAGCGAGGCGACCAGCCAGGCGACACCGGGACCGGGACGCTCGAGCCACCCGACACCACCGCGCCCGCAACGCCGGCGCAGACGGTGCCGCCGGAAGTCATCACGCCGCCGGAGGCCGAGCCCGCGCCCGGTGCCGTAGTCGAGAAGCCGCCGCCTTCCGCGGGCCGGCTTACCCGGCTGCGCGGCCGGCTGGCCAGGTCGCATACCGCGTTCGGCAACGTGCTCCTCGGCCTGCTGTCCTCCGGCAAGGTCGACGACCAGACCTGGGAGGAGCTGGAGGACACGCTTATCACCGCCGACATGGGCGTCGGCCCGTCCCGCCAGCTTGTGGAGCAGCTGCGCACCGAGGTAAAGGTGACCGGAGCCAGTGACACCGACGAGGTCCGCAGCCTGCTGCGAGCCGACCTGATCGAGATGCTCGGGCCCGACCTGGACCGCACGCTGCACGTGGCGCGGCACGGCGATCGGCCGTCGGTGCTGATGATCGTCGGCGTCAACGGCACGGGCAAGACCACGGCCTGCGGAAAGCTGGCCAGGGCCCTGATCGGGGACGGCAAGACCGTGGTGCTCGGAGCGGCCGACACTTTCCGCGCGGCGGCTGCCGACCAGCTGCAGACCTGGGGCGAGCGAGTCGGCGCCGAGGTAGTCAGGTCGGACCGGGAGGGCGCAGACCCCGCGAGCGTCGCGTTCGAGGCGGTGAACGTGGGCATCCAGCAGGGCGTCGACACGGTGATCGTGGACACCGCGGGCCGCCTGCACACCAAGACCGGGCTGATGGACGAGCTCGGCAAGATCAAGCGAGTAATCGAGAAGCACGGCAGCGTCGATGAGGTGCTGCTCGTGCTGGATGCGACCACCGGCCAGAACGGCCTGCGGCAGGCGAGGGTGTTCGCCGAGGTGGTTGACGTCACCGGGATCATCCTCACCAAGCTGGACGGGACCGCGAAGGGCGGCATCGTCGTCCAGGTGCAGCGCGAGCTCGGCGTCCCGGTCAAGCTCGTCGGCCTGGGCGAGGGCCCGGACGATCTGGCCTTCTTCGACCCCGAGGTCTTCGTGGACGCGATCCTGGGCGACTGACGCGAGCGCCGTCCCGGCCAGCCCGCGGGTAATCGATGCGGCTGTCGGTACCTGACAAGCACTTACGCCGTAGCCGTCACGTTGCATCCTGCAAGTAGCAGACTGATCACGTTTAGCTGTCCTATGCTCGACTCTGGCTCGCCGCTCGCGGTGTGGCCGGTGTGGTCGGTGCGGGCAGCAGCAAGTGCCATGGCTTGTCGCCGGAGGGAATTCATTGGACCCAGGCCGCCTGAGGGACAGCTTCGCGCGCGTGGCCATGCACGGCGATGCCGTGGCGCTCTTCTTCTACTCGGATCTCTTCCTGCGGCACCCGGAAACCAGGGACATGTTCCCGGTCTCGATGGCCGCCCAGCGCGATCGCTTAATCAATGCACTCGGCCGGATCGTGGCGGAGGCCGGCAGGCTCGAGGAGTTAGCGCCGTTTCTGCAGGTGCTTGGCCGGGATCATCGAAAGTTCGGCGCGCTAGCCGATCATTACGCGCCGGTGGGCGAGAGCCTGCTGGCCACGCTGGCACATTTCAGCGGCGAGGACTGGACGCCTGACCTGGCGGCCGAGTGGACAGCGGCCTACGAGCTGGTCGCGCAGGTGATGACCGACGCGGCCGCGCATGACGCGCGCCGTAACCCGGCCTACTGGGATGCCACGGTGCTCTCGCACGAGCTGCGCAGCTTCGACATCGCGGTGATCCGGGTCGCGACGGTCCAGCCGCTGCCCTACCGCCCGGGCCAGTCGGTGGCGGTCGAGACCGCGCTGCAGCCACGGCTATGGCGCTACTACTCCATGGCGAACGCGCCCAGGGAAGACTCCACGATCGACTTCCACGTGCGGATGATCGACGGCGGGGCGGTCAGCATGGCACTGACCCGCGGCCTCGAGGCTGGCTCCTGGCTGCGACTCGGAGCTCCGGTCGGGAACCTGACGTTCGACACAAAGCCCGGCCGAAACGTGCTCCTGATCGGCGGCAGCACGGGGCTTGCGCCGGTCAAGGCGATCGCCGAGCAGCTCAGCGAGATGGCCGAGCCGCCGAGGACGCACTTGTTCATGGGCGCGCGCACCGAGGAGGGCCTGTATGACCTGCCGGCGCTGGAAAAGCTAGCCGCCGGCGCACCCTGGCTGCGGGTCACGGCCTGTGTCTCCGATCAGCCGGACTACGCCGGGCAACGCGGGGACCTGGCGGATGTGGTGGCTCGGTCGGGCCCCTGGAACGGCTATGACGCTTACCTGGCCGGTTCGACGGCGATGACCGACGCCGTCGCGTCCAGGCTGGCCTCCCTCGGTATCCCCGACACCCAGATCCACGTTGAGGACTTTGGTTGGAGCAACCCATGACTGTGCTGTCTCGAGCGGACCAGCGGCTGACACCTGACATCGTTCAGTCGGTCAGCTTCCCGAGCACCAGGCTCGGCCGGCGAGGGCTCGACGAAGACCACGTCCGGGTGTTCTGCAAGCAGGTCGAGCTGGAACTGGTCCGGCTGCTCAACGAGCGCACCTCCCTGCAGGAAGAGGTCAGGAGACTGCGCACGCGGGTGCTCGGCGGGGACAACGACGGCGGCGGTCCCGGCTACCGGCGAGAGGACGCTCACGTCCAGGCTGTCGGGATCTTGTCCAAGGCCCAGCTGACCGCTGACCGGTATGTAGCCGATGCCCAGGAGTACAGCCGCAAGCTGGCCGAGGACGCGCGCCGACGGCGCGATGAGGTGCTCGCCGAGGCCCACGCGCTGGCGGCGCACGTGCTCGAGGAAGCGCATGAGAGGGGCAACCAGGCCGCGCAGGCTGCGCTGGTCGAGGCGTCGGCAGGAGGGTCGCCGGCGCGCGGCGAGCTTGAGGCCGAACTGGCCTATCTGCGCACCTACTGCGACGTCTACCGCACGCACCTGCGCGCCTACCTGGAGGCGCTGCTGCGCAACGTCGACCAGTGGGAGAACGCCGAGCGAACGGCTGCGACGGACATGCCCGGCAGGCCGTCCGCGGCGCTGTCGCGCGCGGCCGCGCTCCCTCCGCTGACCGGGCCCTGACGGCCGGCGTCGGCCCGCCGCTGCTGATAGCGGCCAGCGGGCCCTGGCCCGGCGGAGACTAACGAGTTAGTGGCGGTTGTCCGGCCCGCCGGGATGATCAGCGGTTGAGGACGTCGGCACGGACGCTCTCGGCGATGGCTCCGGCCTCGGCTATCTCTCCGTCGCCGGCCCCTAGCTCGCGAAGCGTGTCAGCCAGGTGCCCGATCACGGCGTCCACATGCTGGTCCTCGAGTCCGGGCAGCGCAGCGTGCGCGGACCGGAGGTCACGGCCCGTGTAGTGGTTAGGGCCGCCGAGCGCCATCGTCAGGAACGCTTCCTGCATTTCAAGCTGGCGGCGCATATTCACGGTCTCGAAGTAGCCGGATAAGAGCGGGTCAGCTAAGACCTTGCGGTAGAAGAGCTCGGTAGCTGCCTGAACAGCCAGAGCGCCTCCGAGGCGGTCATACAAGCTGTTATCTGTCGTCATGAAGTGGTGTATAGCCCGAGAGCCGTTGCGAATCAAGACTTGCGACGCGCAATTGCCCAGTGCACTTTGCTGAATCATTGCCGCCTCGCTGCCGCCTCAGGGCCGGCGTCATCTCCCGGCCGCGGGCGCGAAGCCCTCGCTTCCGGCGGCCGCCCGCGCGAAGCCTGGCTGCCGGCGGCCGCCCGCGCACACCCGCGCGGGCCCGAGGCTGCAAAATCGCGCGACCGAGGGTTCTGTGTGCTCTCGCCGGTGCCAGGACCCCGCTCCCAGCACACAGAACCCCGCCCTGTGCCGGCTTTGCCCCAATTGTGCGGTGGCGCTGGACACACTGAGGCACGCTCCGGCCCGCGCCCAGGGCACGGCCGGCGAACTGGACGCGGACGACAGGTCCTGAGGGCGGATCGGCGTAAGGGGCGCCGCCGGCCCGAGCCAGGACTGCGGGCTGCGCCGGCTCCTATAGCCTGGAGGCACAGATCTGGCGTCCCGCGCTGCGCGGCGGTGCGGGACGCCTGGCAGGAGCAAGGACGGCAGCCCCAGGTGTTCGAGACTCTCTCCGATCGGCTAAATCAGGTCTTCTCCGCGCTGCGCGGCCGGGGCAGGCTCTCCGCGGCCGACATCGAGGCCACCACGCGCGAGATCAGGATCGCGCTGCTTGAGGCCGATGTCGCGCTTCCGGTGGTGCGCGAGTTCATCGCCCGCGTCAGGGAGCGCGCCTCCGGCGAAGAGGTTTCCGAGGCACTCAACCCGGCGCAGCAGGTCATCAAGATCGTCAACGAGGAACTGATCAAGATTCTCGGCGGCGAGGCCAGGCGGCTTCAGTTCGCCAAGAACCCGCCGACCGTGATCATGCTTGCCGGCCTGCAGGGATCAGGAAAGACCACCCTGGCTGCCAAGCTGGCGCTCTGGCTCAAGGCGCAGGGGAACACCCCGCTCATGGTGGCCGCTGACCTGCAGCGCCCCAACGCCGTCGAGCAGCTCCAGGTCCTCGGCCAGCGGGCCGGGGTCCCGGTGTACGCCCCGTTCGCTGGCAGCGGGATCGGCGACCCCGTGCAGGCCGCCGAGATGGCCATCGATGAGGCCAGGCACAAGCTCCACAACATCGTGATCATCGACACCGCAGGCCGCCTGGGCATCGACGAGGAGATGATGCAGCAGGCGATCAACATCAGGGACGTCGTCGATCCCGACGAGATCCTCTTCGTCGTCGACGCGATGATCGGCCAGGACGCGGTGACGACGGCCCAGGCCTTCCTGGACGGCGTCGGCTACGACGGCGTGGTACTGACCAAGCTAGACGGCGACGCGCGCGGTGGCGCGGCGCTGTCCATCGCCGAGCTGACCGGCCGGCCGGTGATGTTCGCCTCCACTGGCGAGAAGCTGGAGGACTTCGACCTCTTCCACCCCGACCGGATGGCCTCGCGCATCCTCGACCTGGGCGACGTCCTGACCCTGATCGAGCAGGCCGAGCGGACCTTCGACCAGGACCAGGCGGCCGAGATGGCCGGCAAGCTGGTCTCCGGCGAGGGCTTCACGCTGCAGGACTTCGTCGAGCAGCTGGCCATGGTGCGCAAGCTCGGGCCGATCAGCAACCTGCTCGGCATGCTGCCCGGTGCGGCGCAGAACCGCGAGCTGCTCAGCCAGGTCAGCGACAAGGACCTGGACCGCGCGGCGGCGATCGTGAACTCGATGACCCCGCAGGAGCGGCAGAACCCCAAGATCATCAACGGCTCCCGCCGTGCCCGGATCGCGGCTGGCTCGGGGGTCACGGTAGGCGAGGTCAACAACCTCATCGTGCGCTTCCTCGAGGCCCAGAAGATGATGCGCCAGATGATGGGCAACATGCCAGGCATGGGCGCGCTCCGGCGGGCGCAGAAGGGCCGCGGCAAGGCGAAGAAGAAGGGCAAGGGTGGCCGCCCGCCCGGTTCTGGCAGCCGCAGCGGGCCGTCCGGCGCCGGAGTCGGCGGAAGGCCCTCGGCGGGCCAGCCGTCAGGGTTCGGGCAGGCAGCCGACCAGGGCCCGAGTTCGCTTCCTGAGGGTTTCGGCGCTCTTCCCGGTTTGGGCGGAAACGACAGGCCCATCCAACTGCCGCCGCTGGGACCCGGCGGTTTCACGGCTCAGCCCAACCTGCCTCCGGGCCTGCGCGGTCGGCCAGGTAAGAAGGGCCGATAGGCCAGGCCACGGGGGCTCCAGCGCCCCGCGTGTGCTGCCGAAGGGCCGCAGTGGACCATCGTGATTACGCCTTGACGCGCCGCGTCTGGCAGAATGTCAGCGCAATGCTCGGTCGCGCGAGGCCCTCTCTAACTCGCTGAGCCGGAACCATCCGGACGGCTGTGCGCCCGGCCCTCACCCGGGTCGCCAGTTGCCCGAAACCAATCCGCTGGGAGAAGACCACAGCCGTGGCTGTCAAGATCAAGCTGAAGCGCCTGGGCAAGATCCGCGCTCCGTACTACCGGATCGTCGTCGCCGATTCCCGCACCAAGCGGGACGGCCGTGCGATCGAGGAGATCGGCAAGTACCACCCCAAGGCCGAGCCGTCGCTCATCGAGGTTGACTCGGAACGGGCTCAGCACTGGCTCAAGGTGGGCGCGCAGCCCACCGACCCCGTCCGGAAGATCCTTGAGGTCACGGGCGACTGGCAGAAGTTCAAGGGCCTGGCCGGGGCCGAGGGTACCCTGCGCACCGCGGAGCCCAAGGCCGACAAGAAGGACGCGTTCGCTGCCGCCGTCGCCGAGTCGCTGCATGACAGCGGCGCGAAGACCAAGGCCAGGGGCAAGGTCAGCGACACCAAGCCGAGCGACACGAAGGCCGGCGCAGCGAGCACCACTAAGGCGGACAAGCCCGCAAAGGCCGAGAGGCCCGCCAGGGGCAAGAAGGCCGACGAGAAGCCGGCCGCGGCGGAGGAACCGCCCGCCGAGGCCGCCGCCGAAGCGAGCGAGGAAGCGCAGCCTGCCGCGGAGGCGAGCGAGGAAGCGCAGCCTGCCGCGGAGGCGAGCGAGGAAGCACAGCCTGCCGCAGAGGCGAGCGAGGAAGCACAGCCTGCCGCTGACGGCACCGAGGCCGGTACAGCATCCGCCGACGGCGGCGAGACAGCGGGCAGCGAGGCCTGACGTGCTCGAGGAGGCCTTGGAGCACCTGGTCAGGGGCATCGTGGAGCACCCTGACGACGTCCAGGTGGGCAGCCGCGGATTGCGACGGGGGCGGGTCCTTGAGGTCCGCGTGCACCCCGACGACCTCGGTAAGGTCATCGGCCGTGGCGGGCGGACCGCCAGGGCGCTGCGGACCGTCATCGGATCGCTGGCGGGCAACAGCTATGTCCGGGTCGACCTGCTGGACACCGACGAGAACAGATAGCTGCCGTGCAGCTGGTCGTGGGCCGGATCACCCGGCCGCACGGAGTCCGGGGTGAGCTGGCCGTCGAAGTGCGCACCGACGATCCTGAGCTGAGGCTGGCTGCGGGCGCTGTGCTGGCGACAGAGCCCGCAGCCGCCGGCCCGCTCACGGTGACCAGGGCCCGATGGCACTCAGGAAGGCTGCTGCTCTCGTTCGCCGGGATTGCCGACAGGGACGCTGCCGACCAGCTGCGCGGGACGCTACTGGTCGTCGACTCGGGCGAGCTGGAGGATATCGACGACCCCGACGAGTTCCGTGATCACCAGCTGATCGGGCTGACGGTAGTCGGGACGGACGGCACTGTGGTCGGAGAGGTGAGCGACATCCTGCACTACGGGCAGGACCTGCTCGTCGTCACCGGGACCGGCGAGAGGGCCGGGGCTGAGATCATGATCCCGTTCGTGGCAGAAATGGTGCCTGAGGTCGACCTGGAAGGCCGCCGCGTCGTCGTCGACCCGCCGCCCGGGCTTCTGGATCCGCAGGACGCCCTTTAGTGGTCCGGGCAGGGTGAGAGCGTGCGGATCGACATCATCACCATCTTTCCCGAGTACTTCGCGCCGCTGCGGGTGTCCCTCATCGGCAAGGCCGCAGAGCGCGGCGACATCACCTTCGGCGTGCACGACCTGCGCGCATGGACTCATGACGTGCATCACACCGTCGACGATTCGCCCTTCGGTGGCGGGCCCGGCATGGTCATGAAGCCAGAGCCATGGGGCGAAGCACTTGATGCGGTTGCCGGACGAGACCAGGACCGTCTGCTTGTCGTTCCCACTCCCTCGGGAGTTCCGTTCACTCAGCAGCGAGCGGCGGCATACGCAGGCGAGCCCTGGCTGATCTTCGCCTGCGGGCGGTACGAGGGGATCGACGCGCGGGTGACGGACGAGGCCAGGACTCGGATGCGGGTCGACGAGGTCAGCATCGGCGACTACGTGCTCGCGGGCGGCGAGCCGGCTGTGCTGGTCATGGTCGAGGCGATCTGCAGGCTGCTGCCTGGCGTGCTCGGAAACGCCGACTCTGCATCAGACGACTCTTTCGGCGCGGGCAGCGGGCCGATGGCGGGGCTGGTCGAGGGTCCTGTGTTCACCCGGCCCAGGCTCTGGCGCGGGCGCGAGGTCCCGCCGGTGCTGCTCAGCGGTGATCACGCCGCGATCGCCTCGTGGCGCCGGGACGCGGCCCTGCGCCGCACCGCGCAGAACCGGCCCGACCTGATCAGCGATCTGGATGATCATGATCGGGCAGTCCTGGCAGCGGCGGGGCTGCCGGAAGCGGGGCTCCCGGAGGCTGGCTTTCCGGTTAACGACGAAGATGTGGCACACTAAAAGGCAGTGCCCCGCCGTCGGCAAGCCCGCGGGGGGATGCCGGGCGGATGCCCGGCGAACCTAGACCGACCCAGCGCGTTCGCAGGCGTGCGCTGATGACTACTGAGGAAATGCAGCCATGCACACCGCGATTGCTGAGCTCGAGAAGGCCCAGATTCGTTCCGACATCCCGGACTTCCGGCCCGGCGACACCCTGAAGGTGCATGTCCGCGTCAAGGAAGGCAACCGGTCCCGGATCCAGATCTTCCAGGGCGTCGTCATCCGCCGCCAGGGAAGTGGCGCACGCGAGACCTTCACCGTCCGCAAGATCAGCTACGGCGTCGGCGTCGAGCGCACGTTCCCCGTCCACACCCCGGCCATCGACAAGATCGAGGTCGTGACCCGCGGCCGGGTCCGGCGCGCAAAGCTGTACTACCTGCGCGACCTGCGCGGGAAGGCCGCCAGGATCCGCGAGCGGCGCGAGATCACTCCGGCCAAGTAGCCCATCGCTGGCTGCCGGGCCAATGCCGGACGCACGCTGGCGCTGGCTGGCACGCCTGCCTTCGTCAGCACGGCTGGCCAGCGGGTCCGCGGCCCAGCATGCGTGGCGGCGTGTCAGTCCAACGGCGAACGCAAAGGTTGATCTGAATGTCCGGTGCCGCGCCGACCGTAGCGCGCGAGCGCGCCCGTCTGGCTGACTGATGCAGCCAGAGGAGCAGCCGGGCTGGCCCGACTCGACGCAGCCCGATGCTCAGGACGCAGCGCCCTGGCCAGCGCGGCCCGCTGCGCCTCCGGGCGCTGTCTGGTCGGCTGGGCCGGGTGCCCGCCAGCCTGGCGTTAGCCGACCGGGTACCGGCCAGCCTGGCGTTAGCCGACCGGGTACCGGCCAACCTGGCGTTAGCCGGCCGGGCGGAGTTCAGCCCGGCGCGGGCCGGCCAGCCGGAGGCACGTCAGCCGGGGGCACCTCGGCTGCTGGCAGGGCAGCTGCCGGCCGGTCAGGCGGGGGCAGGCACAGTGCCGGCCCTCGCGGTGCGGCCTACCGCGAAACGGGCCCGCGCGTTGCCGGCCCTGAAGGCGATCGCACGCTGGAGATGCGCGTGCTGCCGGACGGCAGCCAGCGGCACGATGCCGGAACTGCTCAGAAGCGGCGGGTCTCAGGCTGGGTCGAACTGCCGATCCTCATCGTCATCGCGCTTGTTGTTGCCCTGGTAATCAAGACCTTCGTCGTCCAGGCGTTCTTCATCCCGACCGGGTCCATGCAGGACACCCTGGAGATCGGGGACAAGATCCTGGTCAACAAGCTCGTGTACCACTTCCGCAACATCGAGCCCGGCGACATCGTCGTCTTCAACGGCGCCGGCACGTGGAACCCGTCGCCGACCAGTGCGCCGGTGAGCTCCGACCCGGTAGCGCGCCTGTACGACGACACGCTGCGGCCGCTGTTCAACTCCATCGGCGGCCTGTTCGGCACGCCGCTTGGCCAGGTGGACTACGTCAAGCGGGTCATCGGGGTGCCGGGCGACCACGTCGTGTGCTGCAATGCTCAGGGCCTGATCACCGTCAACGGTGTGCCCCTGCATGAGCAGAGCTACCTTTACCCGGGCGACAGTCCGGACAGTGCGCCCGCCGGCGAGTCCAGCAGGTTCAACATCACGGTGCCATCCGGCTACCTGTGGGTTCTCGGCGATCACCGCAGCGTGTCCGACGACTCGCGCGGCCACGAGTTCGATCCGGGCAACGGCATGGTCCTGGAGAGTGAGGTAGTCGGCCGGGCGTTCGTGATCGTGTGGCCGCCAAGCCAGTGGCGGATCCTGCCGATCCCGGCGACGTTCGACCAGCCGGGGATCGACAAGCCCGCCGGGTCCGCCGCGGGCACTGCTGTGCTCAGCTCCGCAGCAGCCAGCCGGGTGCTTTCCGCTGAGCTCCGGCCTGAGCCTTCCTATATCCCGCTGGCCGCGGGGTTCGGCGTCGCGGTGCCGATGACATGGCTACAGCGCCGGGTCAGGCGCACGATACGCGGCCGCCGCAGTCGGCACGCTCGCAGCTGACAGTGCCGTCCTTCCCGGCAGACGGGGCATGCAAGGGCGAGATAACGCATTGTGACGTTCTGGCTGCATAGAATCACCGGGCAGCCCGTCGCTCAGCGTAACGTGCAGGTGGCGGCGATAGGCTCAGCCCAATGATGAGCAACGAGCACGGCAAGCCCGAGCGGGCGACCGGCGCTCAGGGTCCTGGGGAACTGGCCGACGGGGTTTCGGGGAACGGCAGCCGGGGCTACAGTGCGCTGGCGCGGAGGGCTGCGCACGCCGCCGAGGACCCGCGTGCCGGAGCGGGCAGCGCCGCCCGCGAGGCTGAGCGGCCCGCGCACGGCTACACCGCCGACGACTGGCCGCGGCCCGCGCGGGCCCGGCATGCCGCGCCCGTTTCGGTTGGCTACACGTCGCGGAACGGGGAGGGCGGCCCGTCCGAGCCAACCAGGCCGCTGCGGCAGCCCGGTGGCGGAGGGCGTCACGCGCATCGCCGGCCTCGCGGCGGCCACCCGGGAACCGCGGGGAAGCGCCGGATGTCGGGCTGGCTCGAGTTGCCCGTCCTCATCGTGGTCGCCCTGGTCATCGCTCTGCTCATCAAGAGCTACGTCGTCCAGCCGTTCTTCATCCCCTCGTCCTCCATGGAGGACACGCTGATGATCGGCGACAAGGTGCTGGTCAACAAGCTCGTCTATCACTTTCGTAATATCGAGCCCGGCGACATCATCGTCTTCAACGGCGACGGCTCGTGGGACCCGAACCAACCGGCCGCCAAGCCTCCGTCCAACGTGTTCGCCCATGCCTACGACGACACGCTGCGGCCGCTGTTCAGCTCGATCGCGGGGCTGTTCGGGACCCCGATCGGGCAGACCGACTACATCAAGCGGGTGATCGGGACTCCAGGCGACCACGTCGCGTGCTGCAATGCCCAGGGCCTGGTGACGGTCAATGGCGTGCCCCTGCATGAGCAGTCCTACCTGTATCCGGGCGCTGCCCCATCCCAGATTCCGTTCAACGTCATCGTGCCGCCTGGCCGGCTGTGGGTGATGGGCGACAACCGGGCAGTCTCCGACGACTCACGCCTGCGCAGGAGCGATCCCGGCGGCGGCACGGTCCCTGAGAACATGGTCATCGGCCGTGCATTCGTGGTCATCTGGCCGCCGTCTCACTGGAAGATTCTGCGGATTCCTGCCACCTTCGGCCAGTCAGGGGTCGACAACTCGGCCGCTGCCTCCGCTGCTACGACCAGCCTGCTTGGCGCGAGGGTGGCACCAGAGCCCGGATACGTCCCGCTGGCTGCGGGCCTGGTCTGCGCCGCGCCGCTGACGTGGCTGCAGCGCCGGGTCAGGCGGCGGGTGGCGGATCGGTTGCGGCACCGGCGTCCGTAACGGCACAGTTGATCTCATGTACGCAGGGCAGCGCCGTTCTGTCGGCCTGACGCCACGACGTGACTGCGGGCTCAGCAGTTACGAGCGGGTGCTCGTGCGGGCCGGCCTGTCGCCAGTGGCCGGCATCGACGAGGCGGGACGGGGGGCCTGCGCCGGGCCACTTGTGGTCGCGGCGGTGGTGCTGAGGCCGTCGCGGATCGCCAGCCTGACTGGCCTGGCTGACTCCAAGGCCCTGACCGAGGCTGCCCGTAACGTCGCGTACGACCAGGTACTGCGGGCGGCACTGGACTGGAGCGTGGTGACGATCCCCGTCGGCGACATCGACCGGCTTGGGCTCCATGTCTGTAACGTGGCCGGGATGCGCCGCGCCCTGGCCGGGCTCAGGACAAGGCCCGGCTACGTGCTCACGGACGGGTTCCCGGTCAGAGGCCTGGCCGTTCCCGCCCTGGCGATGTGGAAGGGCGACCAGGTAGCGGCCTGCGTCG
Organism: Streptosporangiaceae bacterium; assembly: GCA_035621915.1. GTDB lineage: Bacteria > Actinomycetota > Actinomycetes > Streptosporangiales > Streptosporangiaceae > JAJYUU01. Next base: position 24,258 of record DASPWG010000215.1, on the reverse strand, counting down.
CGGCGGCGTCGGTGGTCGCCAAGGTGACCAGGGACGCGATCATGCGTGACCTCGAGGGCGAGTATCCCAAGTACGGGTTCGCCCGGCATAAGGGCTATTCCACCCGAAGCCATATGAATGCGCTGGATGAGTACGGTGTCTGCCCAGAGCACCGCAGGTCGTTCGTGAACGTCCGCGGCCGGGTTGAGCGTGCCGCGGAGCCGATTCCGGAGAACTCCGAGGCGGCCGACTCGTGCTACCTGACTGGCAGTGGGCACAATGGCCCTATCGTTGACGCCATCGAGGAATATGGCTGGCCGACGGCAGGTACCGCGGCGATGGCACGCGGTGCCTGATCGGAGGGGAGAACATGAGCGCGGAGGATCTCGAGAAGTACGAGACCGAGATGGAGCTCCAGCTCTACCGCGAGTACCGGGATGTCGTCGGGCTCTTCAGCCATGTCGTGGAGACCGAGCGTCGCTTCTACCTCACCAACCAGGTTGACCTGAACGTGCGCACCGCCGACAACGGCGAGGTCTACTTCGAGGTGACCATGCAGGATGCCTGGGTGTGGGACATGTACCGGCCAGCACGTTTTGTAAAGAATGTACGAGTTGTGACCTTCAAGGATGTCAACGTCGAGGAACTCGCCAAGAGCGACCTGGAGATCCCCGATCCCAAGTAGGGCCCCTAGCCGCCCATTACCTCGATCTCAGGCCTGACGGGCCATGCCGCGCGTCCTGACGGGCCATGCCGCGCGTCCTGACGGCCCCCGGCCGTGCTGAGCGGGGCGCAGGCCTGGGTGGCCTGGGATTGAACCAGCCGGGGCTGACATTCCCGCCTGCTTATCCACTGCGCCTCGGAACGAGCCCCGAGCTGCTCACAGGGCCACGCTCGGCCCGGTGGCCTGCTCGTCGCCTCCGGCACTGTCGCTGCGAGGTGGTGGCAGTGAACGCGAAGGACATGCTGGGCAAGCAAGGCGAGGAACTGGCGGCGGGCTTCCTTGCCAGGGCCGGCCTGACGATCATCGCCAGAAACTGGCGCTGTGCCCAGGGCGAGATCGACATCGTGGCGGTGGATGGCCGCACTCTTGTGATCTGCGAGGTCAAGACCAGGTCGGGCGTCACATTCGGGACGCCGCTCGAGGCCGTGACCAGGCAGAAGGCGTACCGGCTGCGCCGCCTGGCGGCCCTGTTCCTGAAGAGCCACCAGGTCCTGTATGACCAGGTCAGGATCGACGTGGTAGGCGTGCTCCGGTCGCCGGCAGGCGAGTTCACCATCGAGCACGTCCGCGGCGTCGGCTGACCGGCTGCCTGGCTGACCGGCTCGCTGGCTGACCGGCTCGCTGGCTGACCAGTGCGCCGGATCGGCGGCGACCGCCGTGTCTATTTGGCGAGTGGACAGCGCGCGGACCGGGCATTCATCGTCGAACTGGCTGGCAGCAGGACGGCCGGCGGATGCGCTTGGGGGCGGCGTAGTCGTGGCAGCCACGAGGACAGATGTGATTCGGGCGAGCACAGGCCGGCGCTGGCTTGCGCGTGCCAGCTTCCTGCTCGCCGCCGCGGCTATCGCGATCCTCGTGGTCTTTGCCGGGCTCAAGAGCTTCGTCATGCTCGGCGTTGCCCTGGCCGCCAGCGCCGTGACCCTGGCCGCTGCCTACTTTTTCCTGTCCCGTCGCGGGCCGTGGCGGTGGACGTCGCTGGTGGTCGCCGTCCTTGCGCCGATCGGCGTGATCGTCGGGTTCGTGTTCGTCCACCTGCTCTGGGTGGCAATCGCCTCGGGCGCAGTCTGGCTGCTGGCGGGCATGACCGCCCGGTCCGCGCTGGCTGACGGCAGCACGGACTGGCGGATGCCGGAGTACGCGGCTAAGCCTTGCGGCCGCCCGTTCCTGATCATGAATCCGCGGTCAGGGGGCGGCAAGGTAGCGAAGTTCGACCTGCAGCACAGGGCGGAGTCCATGGGAGCCGAGGTGTACCTCATGAGCGGTCCTGGGCCGGTGGACGTCGCGGCGGTGGCCGAGCAGGCCGTCGCCGGCGGGGCCGATCTGCTCGGGGTAGCTGGAGGCGACGGCACCCAGGCGCTGGTAGCCGAGGTCGCCGCGAACCATGACCTGCCGTTCATGGTGATCACGGCAGGCACCCGCAATCACTTTGCCCTGGATCTCGGGCTCGACCGCGAGGATCCCGCGGCGTGCCTCGATGCCCTGTCCGACGCCGTCGAGTTGCATGTAGACCTCGGAGTCATAGGCGGCCACACCTTTGTCAACAACGCCTCGTTCGGCGCCTACGCGGAGGTGGTCGACACGCCTGCCTATCGCGGCGACAAGGTTGGCACGACGCTGGATATCCTGCCCGACCTCCTGCAGCGCCATCGCGGCGCGCGCCTGTCAGCCCAGGTGGACGACGAGGTGATCAGCGCGCCGGACGCCCTGCTCGTGGCCAACAACCCGTACGGAGCCGGCGACATCGCCGGCCTGAGCCGTCGTATCCGGCTCGATCGCGGCGTGCTCGGCATCGTCGGAGTCAAGGTGGGCAGCGCACGCCAGGCAGTCGGCCTGTTGCGCGGCACACATGGCACCGGGCTGCGCGTCCTGACGGCCGGCACGGTCACCGTGATGGCCGATGCCGAGCACATCCCGGTGGGCATTGACGGCGAGGCGATACCCTTGCCGACCCCGGTCGTCTGCGCCATCAGGCCGCGCGCGCTCCGGGTGCGGGTACCTCGCAGTCGCCCCGGCGTTGCCGCGCCCAAGGCGCCCGTCGACTGGGCGCAGTTGCGGCAGCTTGCCGCCCCGGCGCTGCCGCAGCATGAACCCGCGGTCCAGGAGCAAGGTGCCGGGGCGGGCCACCAGGGCGGGCTGGGCGGCGCACGGTGAGGAGCACCTACCTCCGGGTCAGCGATCTGGAGGCTGCCCTGCGCTGCGTGGCCGAGCTATCCGCCAAGACCATCGTCTTCGACGTGGAGCCACTCATCGCCCTCTGGGACACCGGCCAGCAGTCCCTAGATGACGGGCTAGCGGTCACGTTGGAGCAGGTCGCCGGCATCCCCGGCGTGGAGGTGGTGTGCTTCGCCACCAACTCCGTGCGGCGGCCGTCCGCCGCGCTGGCAAGTGCCGGCGCCCGGCTCATCTACGTGGCATCGGCCGGCAAGCCGCTGCGGGTGGCACAGTACCGCGGCTTTCCGCGGCCTGGCGCGGTGGTCGGCGACCAGGTCGCCACCGACGGGATACTTGCCCGCCGTCTGGGTTACGCGTTCGTGCACTTCCGCCCCGAGCCAGGGACCACTCCGGTCGGCCCGCGCTTGCTTGACCTATCCGGACGGCTGCTGGAGCCGTTCCTGTTCACGCGGCGCGCTGTCGGGTAGCGGTGCGGGCTTTCCCACGGCGAAGGCGGCCAGCGTGAGCACGGCCTGGCTGACGCATTGCCTAATGACGGCAGGCTCGCCGGGAGCGTCTGATCCGCGTGATGGGCGCGGGTCGGGTGGCGGCGCTGCGCAGTCCGTGGTCCAGTCGGCCGCGACTTCCCGGCGCGTAGACTCCGTGCATCAGGCCGTAGGCGCGGGAGGTGCCGTGCGAGCCGAGGCTGCCAGGACACCGTCCATGCACAGTGTCTGGGCGAGAATTCCGCTTGGGGTGAAAGTTCCGTCTCGGGTAATTCTTGTTGGTCCGGGCGAATTCTCCCTGCGGCCCATGATGTGGATGTTCCTGGCGATACTGCTGACCTTCCTCACCACCAGGACCGTGACCAGGCGGATCCGGTCAGGCAACGGTGGCGGGGCCCGACTGGGCAACGTCCGGATCGCAGGTCAGCACGTTCATCACCAGGTTTTCGGCATCTTGATCATCATCGGCACGGGCATCGCCCTGGTATCGGCGACGCCGCGTGGGCTGGCACTCTCCGTGGCTGCCGCCGTCTTCGGGGTGGGGGTGGGCCTCACTGTCGACGAATTCGCGCTCTGGCTGCACCTGGAGGACGTCTACTGGACTGACCAGGGGCGAAAGTCGGTCGACGCGATCTTCTGCGTTCTGGTGATAACCGGAACGCTGATCGGCGGAGCCGACTTCGTGACCGGCCGGGTCGGGACGGCGGCGTGGTGGTCGTCCGTCGCTGTCCTGGCCGTCAACCTACTGCTCTGCGTGGTATGCCTGCTCAAGGGCAAGGTGGTCACCGGCATTATCGGTATCTTCATCAGCGTGGTGGCCCTGGTGGGCGCCATCAGGCTGGCCAAACCGGGGTCATGGTGGGCGGCGCGCCGCTACGTCAGCCGGCCAAGGCTCGCGAGCCGCGCAGCGGGCCGCTTCGATCAGCGTCGCGAGCAGCGCTGGAACAGGTTGCGAGATCTCGTCGCCGGCGCTCCATCCCAGCAGCGGCCAGGCTGAGGGCCTCAACGACGTTGGACTGGTGGCCGGCCTGCGCTGGCCGTTGAAGGCTGGTCGTGCCGGATGGGCTGCTAACCGTGCGGCGGTACCGACGGTGTGGGCCACCTCGCCGTCCAGCTCGCCGGCGCTGCGGGCACCGTCGGCTTCATCAGCCCCGTCCCCGAGCAGGCCAAAGGAGAACCTTGCCATCCTCGCCGGCCTGGTTGCCGACGGCCGCCTGCGCCCTCGCATCGGCCTTCAGCTCGGCTGGGAAAAGACCGCCGACGCGCTCGCCGCCCTCAGCCGCCGCGAGATACGCGGCCCGGCCGTCCTGACGATATAGGCGGGGCAGTGCTGCGAAGGCTGCCAAAAGTGCTGGTGCCTCAAAAGGTAGGTTGCCGATTATCCGTACGCCGACGGCGGCTACTCCAGCCGCGATCAGCACCCGCCAGGGAGCGAGCAGCATGGGTGAGGTAATCACGGCGGTCTACGAGATCAGCGCGGACGACCCGGCCGGGCGCGCGGCACAGGTCGCGGTCGAGCAGAGCCACGAGCTGCCGACCGAACTCGCCCCTGACAACGCAGTCCGCGACTCGCTCGCCCATGTGCGCTCAGTTGTCCAGCGGCCAGGGCTGGCCGCGCTGGCGACGATCGACTACCCGGTCGATCTCGCCGGGGCCGAACTCGGGCAGCTGCTGGTGCTGCTGCTCGGCAACGTGTCGCTGCAGGACGGCGTCCGCCTGGTGGACGTGGCGCTGCCCGCTCGCCTCGCCGCAGAACTGCCGGGGCCGCGGCTCGGCATCGCCGGGGTACGCGCGCTCGTGGGCGAGCCCGACCGCGCCTTGCTCGCGACCGCACTCAAGCCCGTGGGGATGACCCCGCAGCAGCTTGCGAGCCTCGCATACGACATCGCCGCCGGTGGACTGCACATCCTCAAAGAGGACCAGGGCCTGGCCAACCAGACCTGGGCGCCCTTCGCCGAACGGGTGCCGCGCGTGGCCGAGGCGGTGCACCGGGCAAACGAGGATACCGGCGGCCGCAGCATCTACCTGCCGTGCGTCAATGGCTCGGCCGCCGGCTTCGCCGAGCAGGTCCAACTCGCAAGGCGGGAGGGAGCGCACGGCGTCATGGTGCTGCCCGGCATTGCGGGTTTCGGCGCCCTCGCCCGTGCGGCGGAGTTCTTCGACGGGGGCATGGTGCTCTCGCACCCCTCGTTCCTGGGCGGCTTCACCGCCTCGCCTAGCCACGGCATCGCCCCGCACGTGCTGTTCGGCACGCTGCTGCGGCTGGCCGGCGCCGACGCGACGATCTTCCCGAGCTTTGGCGGCCGGTTCAGCCTTTCACGCGAGCAGTGTCTGGCCATTGCGGAGGCGGCCCGGCGCCCGCTGCATGACGTCGCGCCGATGTTGCCGGCCCCCGGCGGAGGCATGTCGATCGACCGCGCGCCCGAACTGCTTGACGCGTACGGTCCCGACACCGTCTTCCTGGTCGGGGCAGACCTGCAGCGGGGTGGCAACCCCCGGCGCGCGGCCGAGCGGCTCGTCGCCGCCGCCCGGTGAGTCAGACGCGGATGAACGCTGCGACCTGCGGGTCGCGGCGCAGCGCAGCCAGGTCATCCTCGGTGGGCAGCACCGGGCGGTCGCGGTCGACCCTTACCGCGCAGAGGAAGCCAAGCGGCTCGTTGTCTGCGGCGCGGAACTGGTGCCATCCCCAGCTCGGGACGAAGACCACATCGTGCAGCGCGAGCGGCACGATCTGGTCCACGACCAGCGCGCTGCCCCGGCCCCTGATCGGAATGACGACGTGGGTGTGCTCGTGGTGCTCGAGCGTCGTGTGCCCACCGGGGCCGACCTCGAAGTAACGCAGGGAGGTGCCCTGCCCGTGTTCGGCGTCGCTGAGGATCTGCCGGCTCACAGACCGGAAGGTACCGTCCGCCTCCTTGTAGGCAAGCGGGGCACCGCCCTCCCAGACGAAGGGCCTGCTCTGGCGGCGATGGGTGGTCGGGCCCGCGGACGTCGGGGTCATGAACCCAATCGTAGATCCGGGCGCTGCCAGGTGCCCGCCGGCGCCGGTGGGCGTCCGGCGGTTGTTGACGACGGCGGTGGCAAGCAGCTTCACCGCACGCAGAGAGGGCCCCGCCAGTCGTGGTGCTGCGCGCATTGAAGCAGTACATACCGACAGTGCGTTCGCCATCCTCACATGGGCTGGTACAGGGCTGTCGTCCGTCCACAGCGCAATTGGCCGCTGCGCGCTGCGTTGCCGCCTGCGGCAGCGTCGGGGGCGGAGGTGGTGAGCCCGATGGCACTTGCCCGCACGCACGCGATAGCCCTAGTCGGTGTGCAGGGTCATGTCGTGGAGATCGAGGCCGACATCGAGAACGGCCTGGTAGCGCTCCTGCTCGTCGGGCTGCCGGACACGGCACTGCGCGAGGCCAGGGACCGGATCAGGTCGGCGATCGTCAACTCCGGCGGAACATGGCCGCAGCGTCGCATCACTGTCGGGTTGTCCCCGGCCAGCCTGCCCAAGCGGGGATCCGGATTCGACCTGGGCATCGCAGTGGCAATACTGGCCGCCGCGGGCGCGGTCCGGAGCCTCAAGCTGAGCGACACGGTGTTCCTCAGCGAACTCGGGCTCGACGGCCGGCTGCGGCCGGTGCCAGGAGTCCTGCCGGCGGTGGCGGCCGCCGCCAGCGCCGGGTTCAGGAGGATCGTGACCGCGCCAGACAACCTCTCCGAGGCGGTCCTGGTACCCGGTGTCCAGGTCGTCGCGCCGGCCAGCCTTGCCTCGCTGCTGGCATGGCTCGACGGCCGGACGCCGGACGCCGGCTCTGCACCGGTCCGGGTCGTGGACTCAGGAGACGGTATGGCCGCCGTTCCGCCCTGCGCACCTGCGCCGGCTGGCTCCGGTGGCGCCCAGCGCGATCTGGCCGACGTGGCCGGACAGCCCGTGGCGCGCCGTGCTGCCGAGATCTGCGCGGCCGGCGGCCACCACCTGATGCTGCTCGGGTCACCTGGCGTGGGTAAAACGCTCCTCGCCGAGCGGCTGCCGACGATCATGCCGCACCTGACTCCTGCGGAGGCGCTCGAGGTGAGCGCGATCCACTCGGTCGCGGGCACGCTGACGGCCGCGCGGCCGCTCATGACGGAGCCGCCGTTCTGCGCGCCCCACCACACCGCAACCAAGGCCGCGATCGTCGGCGGCGGGAGCGGAGTCATCAGGCCGGGCGCTGCCTCGCTGTCCCACCTGGGCTGCCTGTTCCTGGACGAGGCGCCCGAGTTCGATCGCGATGTACTCGACGCCCTGCGCCAGCCGCTCGAGTCGGGTGAGGTGGTGATCGCCAGGTCGGGCGCCACCGCGCGGTTCCCTGCCAGGTTCACGCTGGTGCTGGCCGCGAACCCGTGCCCGTGCGCCAGGACGTCCGTGGCTGGCTCCGGGTGCACCTGCACGCCGCTGGCCAGGCGCCGCTACCTGGCCCGGCTGTCCGGGCCGCTGCTTGACCGGGTTGACGTCAAGGTGGAGATGCTGCCGGTGAGCCGGGTGGAGCTTCTCTGCGACCGCAGGCTGGCCGAGCCCAGCGCAAAGGTCGCCGAGCGAGTCCTGGCCGCACGGGAGCGCGCGGCGCGGCGGCTGCGGGACACAGGATGGCGCCTGAACGCGCAGATTCCGGGAGGTGAATTACGCCGGTCGTACCGGCCGCAGCCGGAGGCGCTGGCGCCGCTGGAGCGGGCCATGGACCTCGGGCAGGTCAGTGCCAGGGGAGCGGACCGGATCATCAGGCTGTCCTGGACGCTGGCCGATCTGGCCGGAGCCAGCAGGCCGGGCGTGGCCGAAGTCGGCTACGCGCTGGGCCTGTGGCTGGGAGTTGGCCAGTGAGCGCCGACGCTGCGGAGCGCCGGGCCAGGGTGACGCTCAGCTTCCTGGCCGACCCTGGTGATCAGGCGCTGGGCGCTGCGCTAGGCAACCGGACGGCTGCCGAGGTCCTGGCGGCAGTCACCGGCGTGGACAGCGCCGGCGAGGCCCGGCTGACGGGCACCCCCGACGATCCGTCCATGACCAGGGCGCTGCACCGGTGGCGAGGCCGCCTCGCGCAGGTGCCAACCGTGGCCAGGCTCGCCGAGTGGCAGCAGCAAGGGCTCCGGCTGATCTGTCCTGGCGACCCGGAATGGCCTAGCCAGCTGGATGACCTCGCCGATGCGCGACCGCTGCTGCTGTGGGCACGTGGCAGCGCCGACGTGCGGTACTCCTGCCTGCGGGCGGTTGCCGTCGTGGGGGCGCGGGCCGCGACCGGATACGGCAAGAACGTCGGCCTGCAGCTGGCAGCAGCGCTCGCCGAGCGCGGCATCACGGTGATCTCAGGCGGCGCGTACGGGATCGACGAAAGTGCTCATCGCGGGGCGCTGGCGGCGGATGGCCTGACTGTGGCAGTGCTGGCCGGCGGTCTGTGTTACGGCTACCCGAAGGGCCACGCGGAGATGTTCGAGGCCATAGCGGCCCAGGGAGTCCTAGTCAGCGAGTGCCCGCCCGACCAGGCCCCGACCCGTCCGGGATTCCTGGTCAGGAACCGGATCATTGCAGCCCTGGCCCGCGGCACCGTAGTCGTGGAGGCCGCGCTGCGCAGTGGTGCGCTCAATACGGCCAGGCACGCGCGTGACCTGTGCCGCCCGGTGATGGCTGTGCCCGGCCCGGTGACCTCCGAGCAGTCGGCTGGCTGTCACGAGCTGATCAGGGAGTTCGGCGCCACGTGCGTGACCACGGCGGACGACGTCGTGGACCTGCTCAGTCCTGGCGAGGGCACCAGCACGGGCCCGCGCTTCGGGCCGGTGGTTGACCGGGACCGGCTCGGCCAGGTCAGCAGGTCGGTGCTCGAGCAGGTTCCAGTCAGGGGCGGCCGCGGGCCTGCCAGCATCGCGGTCCGGGCCGGCGTTGACGTGGACACCGCGGTACGGGAGCTCGGCTTGCTGGCGGCGGCCGGCTTCGTGCAGCGCTGCGAGCAGGGCTGGCGGCTCATGCGGGCCAAGACGGGCCCGCGCGGCCCGAGATATCCGATATAACCAGTCAATGCCATGAAGCCTTGGCGGGCGCCCCCAAAAGACTCCGCGCAAGGCCTACGAAAGTTAAAAATCCTGCCCGATTCCGGGCAGAATTCTTGCTTTCCGCGTCTGCCCGTGCCCATCATGAACGGGTGCCCGGACAGGAGCCGCATACCGAGCTTGTCGAGTACCTGGTGAGCAGCTGCCCGCTCAGCCAGGCTGAGGCGGCCCGTGTGATTGCAGACGTGCTCGGGTACTTCTCCGAGGCGCCCGAGGAGTTCGTCCGCCGTCGGCATCGCGAGCTTAAAGCACGCGGGCTAACAAACGATCAGGCGTTCGGGCGCATCGCGGCCGAGCTTCCGCAGCGGCGGTACGGGCCGCCGGAGCTGTCGCTCCGGCAGCTGCGCCGGATTGTGTACGGCTGACCGGCCTGGACCGGGCGCAGCCGTCAGTATCGACGAACGAGTGAGAGGCAGGGACTGTGTGCGGAATCGTCGCCTACATCGGTAGCCGGGACAGCGTTCCGATTTTGCTGGAAGGCCTGGCCAGGCTGGAGTACCGCGGCTACGACTCGGCCGGGATGGCCGTCGTCGGCCGGGGCGGCGACATGCGAGTCCGCAAGGCCAAGGGCCGGGTTGGCGAGCTGGCCGCCGACGTGCCGGGCCGGTTCAAGGGCAGCCCGGGCATCGGCCACACGCGCTGGGCGACTCACGGCGTGCCCAGCGACGTCAACGCCCATCCGCACGTCTGCGGCCCGATCGCGGTCGTGCACAACGGGATCATCGAGAACGCCGACGTGCTGCGGGCCAAGCTGGCCGCCGACGGCGCGGAATTCGCCTCCGAGACCGACAGCGAGCTGTTCGCGCACCTGATCTCGGCCGGCCCGGCAGACGACCTGGAGGAAGCCGTCCGCGCTGCCCTCAAGCAGGTCGTTGGTACCTACGGCCTGGCTGTCCTCGACAGCCGCAGCCCGGACCGGATCGTAGTGGCCCGCAACGGCAGTCCCGTGCTGCTCGGCCTGGGCGACCGGGAGATGTTCGCCGCCTCCGATGTGGCCGCGCTGGTCCGTTACACCCGGCAGGTCGTTCACCTGGACGACGGCGAGATCGCGACGCTCAAGGCCGACGGCTTCCGCACCGCCACGCTCGACGCCGAGCGGACGACTAAGCATGCCGCCACCATCGAGGGCGACATCGCCAGCTACGAGGCAGACGGCCACCCGCACTTCATGCACAAGGAGATCCACGAGCAGCCGCAGGTGATCGCGCGGGTACTCAGCGGGCGGCTGGATGACCGGTTCGCCACCGCGCACCTCGGCGGATTGAACATGGACCCGCGGGAGGCGCGAGCGATCCGCAGGGTCAAGGTTCTCGGCTGCGGGTCGGCCTACTACGCCGGCCTGCTCGGTGCCCAGCTGATCGAGGAACTGGCCAGGGTACCCGCCGATGCCGAGCCTGCCTCCGAGTTCCGCTACCGCAGCCCGGTGATCGAGGACGGAACCCTCTATGTCGCGGTCAGCCAGTCCGGCGAGACCTACGACACGCTGGCCGCTGTGCAGGAAGTGCGGCGCAAGGGCGGCCGGGTGATCGGGGTGGTGAACACCGTCGGCAGCACCATTGCCAGGGAGTGCGACGGCGGCATCTACCTGCATGCAGGGCCGGAGGTCTCGGTCACCTCGACCAAGACGTTCACGGCGACGGCGACCGTGTTCGCGCTGCTGGCGCTGCACCTGGCCAGGATCAGGGACCTGTCTCCGGCCGACGGGCGCCGGATCAGCGCGGGCCTGCGGCGGCTGCCCGACCAGATCGCGGAGGTCCTGGCCAGGGAGGAGGAGATCGCCGCGCTGGCCAAGGACCTGGCCAAGTACCCTGGCATGTTCTTCATCGGCCGCGTCCGCGGCTTCTCCGTGGCCAGGGAGGGCGCGCTCAAGCTCAAAGAGGTGTCCTACCTGCACGCCGAGGCCTACCCGGCCAGCGAGCTCAAGCACGGGCCGCTGGCACTGGTCGGGCCGGAGCTGCCGACCGTCGCGATCCTGCCCACCGATGAGCTGCTGGAGAAGAACATCGGCACCCTGGGCGAGATCCGCGCCCGCCAGGGCCGGGTCGTGGCCGTCGGGCACGCCGCTCCGGCCGGCCACCTCGCCGACGACGTCATCGAGGTGCCGAAGAACGAGCCCGAGCTCGACCCGATCCTGCTGCTGGTCCCGCTGCAGCTGCTGGCCTACCACGCCGCGGTGGCCCTCGGGAACGACGTGGACAAGCCCCGTAACCTCGCCAAGAGCGTGACAGTCGAGTGAGGTCGGTCGCGGAGTTCGCCATCGCGGCCGGGCTCCTGACGCTGATCCCCGGACCAGACACGCTGCTCACGTTAAGGACGGCGCTGGCGGCCGGACGCGCACAGGCGCTGTCGGCGGCGGCCGGGATCTGCACGGCACTGGTTGGCTGGGGCTGTGCCGCCGGGCTCGGCCTGACCGCGGCACTGGCCGCCTCACCCGATCTCTACCTGGCTGTCCGCTGGGCAGGAGCCGCCTACCTCGGCTGGCGCGGCATCGCCGCCGTCGTGGCCGGTGCTCGCTGGCCCGACGACGCAGACCAGCGGCAGCCGGAGGGCCGGCCCTGGCGCTCGTACCTGCGCGGGATGGCGACCTGCGCGGCCAATCCGAAAGTCGGGATCTTCTACGTGGCGATGTTCCCGGCCTTCATCCCGCCCGGCGGGCACGTGCTCCCCGACAGCCTGCTGCTGGCCGCCATCCATGCGGCCGAGACGATGACGTGGCTGGCCGTGGTGACGGTGCTCGCGGGCCGGCTCGGCCGCCTGCTGCGCCGCCGCGCGGCCAGGAGGTGGGCGGACCGGCTGGCCGGCGTCGTTTTCTTCGCGTTCGCGGCCAGGCTGGCGGCTGGCGGCTGACCGCTGCCGCACACTGGGAGGCATGAGACGCGGTACGTCCGCGCGGATACCCCGCCCGCGCGCTGTCAGCCAGCAGGCCGATGCGCATGGCGACAAGCCGCCGCAGGAGGGAAACGGGCCGGGCACCGCGCCAGCCGAATACCCGCTGCCAGAGCCGCTGGTAGTCGCGGCGGCGGCCTTCGGCCGCCACCTCGCATCCGAGCGGGGCCTGTCTGCGCATACGGTCCGTGCCTACCGGGCCGATGTCGACGCGCTGCTCCGGTACGCGGCCGGGCAGGGCTGCGCCGACTTGGCCGGCCTCGACATCGTGGAACTGCGTGCCTGGCTGGCCAGTCAGCACCAGGCGGGCCGGTCACGGGCGACGATCGCCCGGCGCGCCGCGGCGGCCAGGGCGTTCACGGCGTTCGCCTGCCGGCAGGGCTGGCTGGCCAGCGACCCGGGCGCGAAGCTTGGGGCGCCGAGGGTTCCCAGGCACCTGCCGCAGGTCCTCGGCCGCGAGCAGATGGCCGCGGTGCTCACGGCGGACCCGGCCGGCGCCGCCAGCGGCGAGGCAACGGACAGCGGCACCGGCGCGGGTCGGGCCGCGGGACCGGCCGACGGGCTTGGAGACCCGCTCGAGGCAGCGCTCGCGCTCAGGGACACCGCGATCATGGAACTGCTGTATGCGTCCGGCATCCGGGTCAGCGAGCTGTGCGGACTCAACCGCGGCGACCTCGACCTGGGCCGGCGGACCGTCCGCGTGCTGGGCAAGGGCAGCAAGGAACGCGTCGTTCCGGTTGGCATCCCCGCCGTCCGGGCCGTGGAGGCATGGCTGGCGGCCGGCTGGCCGGCTGTCGCCGGCCAGTCATCGGGAGCCAGGGCTGCAGGCCAGGCAATGTTCCTCGGGGCCCGCGGCGGCAGGATCGACCCGAGGACCGTTCGCCGGGTCGTGCACGCCAGGATCGCGGCCGCCGACGCGGTCCCCGACACCGGACCGCACGGACTGCGGCACAGCGCGGCGACCCACCTGCTGGAAGGCGGCGCTGACCTGCGCAGCGTGCAGGAAATCCTGGGCCACTCCTCGCTGGCCACGACGCAGATCTACACCCATGTCAGCATCGACCGGCTGGTCTCGGTGTACCGGCAGGCACACCCGCGGGCATAGGCCGGCCTGGGCCCGGGCTCGGCTGCGGCAGCCGGGCGGCGGGCCATGTAGACTACGCAGGCGGTTCTGCATCATCGGGCTGGCGTGAGCATGCGCCGGCCCGGCCGAGCCGAAATTCGCGCGTCCGCTCGCTGCGCGGCCACCAGGCACTGCGCAGAACGTCCCTCACCGGTCCGCGGGAAGCTCCCGTGGCGAGGGCGTACGGGCGCCAGGAACATAGCAACCGGACGGCGCGCCTGCCCCTGACCGGGCGGGGTGCCACGAGCAGGAAGGACACCGGCATGGCTCCGGTCGTCACCATGCGCCAGCTGCTGGAGAGCGGCGTTCACTTCGGTCATCAGACCCGGCGCTGGAACCCGAAGATGAAGCGGTTCATCTTCACCGAGCGCAACGGCATCTACATCATCGACCTGCAGCAGTCGCTCGAGTTCATCGACAAGGCCTACGACTTCATCAGGGAGACCGTCGCCCACGGCGGCTCGGTGCTCTACGTGGGCACCAAGAAGCAGGCCCAGGAGGCCATCGCCGAGCAGGCCCGCCGCGTCGGCATGCCTTATGTCAACCAGCGCTGGCTGGGCGGCATGCTGACCAACTTCGGCACCGTGTACAAGCGGCTGCAGCGGCTCAAGGAGCTCGAGGAGATCGACTTCGACGACGTGGCCAGCTCGAACCGGACCAAGAAGGAGCTGCTGCAGCTTCGCCGCGAGAAGGACAAGCTGGAGCGCTCGCTCGGCGGCATCAGGGACATGGCCAGGGTGCCAAGCGCCCTGTGGGTGGTGGACACGAAGAAGGAGCACATCGCCGTCAGCGAGGCCCGCAAGCTGGGCATCCCGGTGGTGGCGATCCTGGACACCAACTGCGACCCGGACGAGGTCCAGTACCCGATCCCCGGCAACGACGACGCCATCCGCAGCGTCTCCCTGCTGACCAGGGTGGTCGCTGACGCGGTCGCGGACGGGCTCATCGCCAGGGCCGGCGCTGCAGTCTCCGACGAGAAGCCCGGCGCCGAGGTCGCCGAGGGGCAGCTTGGCGCCGAAGAGCCGCTGGCCGAGTGGGAGCGCGAGCTCCTGGAGGGTAGGCCTGAGGGTGCGGCCGGCGATGCCGGTACGGCGCAGGAGCTTGAGCAGGCACGTGCCGAGGGCGACGCGATCATCGGCGAGGTCGAGGCACCTGACTCAGAGGCGTGACCGCCCTCTGCTCTGAGTGGCAGCCAGTAGCTGGCAGCCCGGTAGCTGGCAGCCATGGGCGCCGGCAGCACAGACAACGAAAGATGGGGACATGGCGAATTACACCGCCGCCGACGTGAAGCGGCTCCGCGAGCAGACTGGCGCCGGCATGATGGACTGCAAGAACGCTCTCGTGGACGCCGAGGGCGACTACGACGCCGCAGTCGAGCTGCTGCGCCTCAAGGGCGCCAAGGACGCCAGCAAGCGCGCGCAGCGCACCGCCGCCCAGGGCCTGGTCACGGCGCAGATGGACGGCACCAGCGCGGGCGTGCTGATCGAGCTGAACTGCGAGACCGACTTCGTCGCGAAGACCGACCTGTTCCAGCAGGTGGCCGGCGACATTGCGGCCGCGGCGCTCAAGGCGGGCGCGGGCGACCGGCTCGCGGTTCTCGGCCTGGAGGTCCGGCCCGGCCAGACGGCGCAGGAGCTGATCGAGGAGGCAGGCGCCGCGCTCAAGGAGAAGCTGGAACTCGGCCGTTACGCGCGGTTCGAGGGCGGCTACGTGACCAGCTACCTGCACAAGTCCAGCCCGGACCTGCCGCCGACGATGGGCGTGCTGGTGCAGTTCGACAAGGCTGAGCCCGAGATCGCGCGCGAGATCGCGTTCCAGGTCGCCGCGACGCTGCCGCAGTACGTGAGCCGCGACCAGGTGCCCGAGGACACCCTGGCGAACGAGCGGCGCATCGCCGAGCAGATCACCAGGGACGAGGGCAAGCCCGAGCAGGCCATTCCGAAGATCGTGGAAGGCCGCCTGAACGCGTTCCTGAAGGACATCGTGCTCCTTGAGCAGGGCTCGGTCCGCGAGGAGCACAAGAAGAAGACGGTCAAGCAGCTGCTCGCCGAGCACGGCGCCAGCGTCAGCCGGTTCGTCTGGTTCAAGATCGGGCAGGCGGGTTGACCCTGCCGGAGGAGACCACCGCGGTGACGGGGCTCGCTCAGGGCGGACCGGGCGGCGAGCCGGAGAGCAGCCCTGTCACCACGGAGCCCAGGCCGAGCTGGCGCCGCGTGGTGCTCAAGCTATCCGGGGAGGCCTTCGCCGGCGGCGAGCCGCTCGGCATCTCTCCGGACGTGGTCATCCACATTGCCAAGGAGATCGCGGCCGCCACCAGGGAGGGCTTCCAGATCGCGGCCGTCGTGGGCGGCGGCAACATGTTCCGCGGCGCGGTCCTGTCCGAGCGCGGCATCGACCGCTCCCGGGCCGACTACATGGGCATGCTCGGCACTGTCATCAACTGCCTGGCGCTGCAGGACGTGCTGGAGAAGCTCGGCGTGGAGACCAGGGTGCAGACGGCCATCACGATGGGCCAGGTCGCTGAGCCGTACATCCCGCGCCGGGCCATCCGGCACCTGGAGAAGGGCCGCGTGGTGATCTTCGGCGCCGGCCTCGGGGCCCCGTTCTTCTCCACCGACACCTGCGCAGCGCAGCGGGCGCTGGAGATCGGGGCCGAGGCCGTGCTCAAGGGCACCCAGGTCGACGGCGTGTACGACGCCGATCCCCGGCGCAGCCCCGACGCGACGCGCTTCCAGCAGCTGGATTATGGCGAGGTCCTGCAGCGCGGCCTGCGGGTAATGGACGCCACCGCCGTCAGCCTGTGCATGGACAACAATCTGCCGATTGTCGTTTTTGACCTGATGGGGGAAGGTAATGTCGTGCGAGCCGTGCGTGGCGAGCGGATCGGCACGCTGGTGAGCAAGTCCGCGCCCTGAAGCGCGGTAGTGGCAGCCGCACCGAGGCGGAGTAAGCCCCGCTGGGTGCACCATGGAACTTGAGCGGGCGTCCGGACGCCCGCCTCCGCGCCTACCTACGCACAGGAGCCGCAGGTGATAGACGACAGTCTCCTCGAGGCAGAGGAGAAGATGGAGAAGGCGGTCGCGGTTGCCAAGGAAGAGTTCAGCGGCATCCGCACCGGCCGGGCTCACCCGTCGATGTTCAACAAGATCACGGCCGAGTACTACGGCACCCAGACGCCGGTCAATCAGCTGGCGTCGTTCCACCTGCCCGAGCCGCGGATGGTCATCATCCAGCCCTACGACAAGGGCTCGATGAGTGCCATCGAGAAGGCGATCAGGAACTCTGACCTGGGCGTCAACCCCTCCAACGACGGCACCATCATCCGGGTGGTCTTCCCCGAGCTCTCCGAGGAGCGCCGCCGGGAGTACATCAAGATCGCCCGGTCCAAGGCCGAGGACAGCAGGGTCTCGATCCGCAACATCCGCCGCCATGCCAAGGACTCGATCGACAAGCTGGTGAAGAACGGCGAGGCGGGCGAGGACGACGGCAGGCGGGGCGAGCGCGATCTGGAGGAGCTGACTCACGGCTACATTGACCAGGTCGACGACCTGCTCAAGCACAAAGAAGCCGAGTTGCTCGAGGTCTAGCTTGCGGCTCGAAGACGAATCACAGCGGAACGCAGAGGGTGTCCGCCAGGAAGTCGGGGAACACCCGGCCGACACCAGCGTGAACGGGCAAGCCGGGTCGTATCCGCCGGACGGCGAGGACCGCGGTCAGCGCCGGCCGGTCAAGACCGGCCGCAACCTGCCGGCGGCGGTGGCAGTAGGCCTTGTCCTTGGCGGGCTGGCGCTGCTGACGCTTTTCACCGTCAAGGCCACCTTCCTGCTGTATGTCGGGATAGTGCTGGCGATCGCGCTGTGGGAGCTCGGGCATGCCCTGCGCTCCCGCGACATTCACCTCCCGCTGGTGCCCATCACCGTGGGCGGCGTGGCCATAGTGTCCCTCGCCTACTTCACCAGCGCCCGGTGGGTGCTCGCCGCTACCGCGCTCACCGTCGTCGCCGTGCTGGCCTGGAGGCTGCCCGGCGGCGCCGCGGGCTACGTCGGGGACGTCACGGCCGGCCTGTTCACCGTCGTCTACCTGCCGCTGATGGCGGCCTTCGTGGCGCTCATGCTGGCCGCGCCGGATGGCGCTCGCCGTACCCTGCTGTTCGTCGTGCTCACGGTCTGCAGCGACACCGGCGGGTACCTCGCGGGCATCCTGGTCGGCAAGCATCCGATGGCGCCGGCGATCAGCCCGAAGAAGACCTGGGAAGGGCTGGGCGGATCACTGCTGCTGTGCCTGGTCGCCGGGCTCCTCTTGCTGCCGGAGCTGCTGGGCGGGCAGCTATGGCAGGGGCTGGTGCTCGGCCTCGCCGCAGTCTGCGCGGCGACCCTGGGCGACCTCGTGGAGTCGATGATCAAGCGTGACCTTGAGATCAAGGACATGGGGCACCTGCTGCCCGGCCACGGTGGCGTCATGGAGCGGATCGACTCGCTGCTCGTGATGGCGCCGGTTGTCTGGCTGCTGCTGGCGGTGTTCATCCCCAACGGCCACGCCGCCTGAGACTGTCTCAGACCGGCCGCTAGGTCCTATCCGGCCTGGTTCCACACCCAGCTGCGGCGCTGGGCCGCAAGCTGGTTGACGAGGCTGCCCGAGCCACGCTCGGCGGCCAGCCTCCGGTCGCGCTCGCTGATGGGGATCACCCAGAGCCAGTGGACGGGGTCTCCGCCGGCCGTGAACCCGTCCAGCCGCGGGGCGTCAGGGCCGGGCAGCCGGCTCGGGTCATCGAGCAGCAGGATCCCCTCGTTGTCGCCGCCGAGCGGAAAGGTCGAGGCTTCGTGGTACCAGGCGATGCTGTGGCCGGTGCCGAGCCAGGTCACCTCGCGCCAAGGGAACTGGGCGAGCCACAGGAAGATGCGGGCGGCCTGGGCACTGGGCATCGTCGTGGCCAGGGCGAGCTCGATGCGCGCCCGGCTGATCGCGCCCTCGCCGGTCTGCTCGACGACCGGCATGCGCTGACAGCTCATCCCAATGGTGGACAGGACGGTGAACGGCCGCTGCGGGACCGGCGGCCGCTCGGATACTCCCGCCAGCGGCTGCTTGCCGCCGCTCACGTCCCAGTAGCCGCCACCGGGCCCGATCCTGCTGAGCAGGTGACCGAGGATTGCCTGCTGGAAGGCCGCCCAGCCGTCCTTGCTGGCGCGCCAGCGCCAGAACTGCTCGGCACTGGCCAGCCGGGGGCCGAGGCCCTCGATGGCGTCCTCAAGCGCCCAGCCGAAGGGGGTCTGGCCGATCACGTCGCGGCTGTAGCCAGGCATCCCCTTGGACAGGTCCGACCACCCCGGCAGTACCGCGAGCGGCTCGCCGTTATCGAGGATGGCCACGCCGTCGCCTTCCTCCAGCCAGACCGCGCGCAGCGTGTCAGGACGCAGCTGCGGGCTGCCGGCCGGGTATCTGGTGTGCTCGGCGGGCATCTCCGGGGCGCGACCTGACCGCAGCCTGGCGATGTCCACCGAGTCGGGCGCGGGCAGGTGGTTGGCGATCCAGGTGGCCGCGATGGCGCCCGATTTGTCATGCATGTAGGCGGACGTGGACGAGCCATCGCACTCCACCAGCACGCGCCGGCTGCCGTACGGGCTGACGCTGTCCAGCAGGACCACGGGTCCGCCGGGTGCGGCGGCTATCCTGGAACCCTGGCTGGCGGCTCTGCGCATCGACGGCACGCAGTGAAATCTACCGACTTCCCGCCGGTCATTTCGCACATGTGCGCAGATAACCGCAGGCAGAGCCTGCTGACCAGAAACGGAGCACTCAGGTGACGAGCGCCGCGGTTCCGATCGAGCTGAGGCGCGGCCGGCAGAACAGGCCGCCGCAGCACCTGGCCGACCTCGACCAGGGCGCCCGTCGGGCTGCCGTGCAGGAGCTTGGCGAGCCTGGGTTCCGCGCCGACCAGCTCTCGCGGCACTACTTCGCGCGGCTGACCGACGACCCGGAGGAGATGACCGACCTCCCCGCGGGACTGCGCGGGAATCTTGTCGCAGCGCTACTGCCGCCGCTGCTGACGGTCCAGCGCGAGCTCCAGTGTGACGGCGGGACCACGCGCAAGACGCTGTGGCAAGCACTGGACGGGGCGCTGGTCGAGTCCGTGCTGATGCGCTATCCCGACCGGGTGACCATGTGCGTGTCCTCGCAGGCCGGCTGCGGCATGGCCTGCCCGTTCTGCGCGACCGGCCAGGCCGGGCTGACCAGGAACCTGTCCGCTGCCGAGATCGTGACACAGGTGTTCGCGGGCGCGCGGGCCATGGCCAGGGGCCAGGTGCCCGGCGGGCGCGGCCGGGTCTCCAACGTGGTGTTCATGGGCATGGGCGAGCCGCTGGCGAACTACGCCAGCGTGCTCACCGCAGTGCGCCGGATCACCGATCCGGCGCCCGCCGGCCTCGGCATCTCCCAGCGCGCCGTGACCGTCTCCACCGTGGGTCTCGTTCCCGCCATCAAGCGGCTAACGGGGGAGGGGCTATCGGTCCGGCTGGCCGTCTCGCTGCACGCGCCCGACGACGAGCTGCGTGATGAGCTGGTCCCGGTCAACCGGCGCTGGAAGGTCGCCGAGGTACTGGACGCTGCCTGGGGATACGCGGCCGCCACCGGCCGGCGGGTCTCCATCGAGTACGCCATGATCAGAGACATCAACGACCATGCCTGGCGCGCCGACAGGCTGGCCTCGCTGCTAGCCGGACGGCTCGCGCACGTCAACCTGATCCCGCTGAACCCCACGCCGGGATCACGGTGGACCGCATCGGACCCCGGGGTCGCGGCCGAGTTCCAGGACAGGCTGGCGTCCCGCGGCATCCCGGTCACCGTCAGGGACACCAGGGGGACGCAGATCGACGGCGCCTGCGGCCAGCTCGCGGCGACTGCGGCCCGCTGACGCGGGCGGCCGGACCTGGATCGCGCCGACCTGCTCCTGCTGCGCACGCCCGTAGTAGCCAGCGGGCCGCGTCCTCGGACAGGCTAGGCGCATGCACCCGTTCCGGTTCTCCTTCAACATCTTCGGCCTGACGACTAAGGAGGCATTCGCCGCCGAGTGCCGCGAGGCGGAGGCCCTCGGCTACGACGCCGTGTTCTCGGCCGACCACATCGGGATGGCGGCGCCGTTCCCGGTGCTGATCGCCGCCGCCGAGGCAACCAGCCGTCTGGCCGTCGGCACCCTGGTGCTGAACGTGCCCTTCTGGACGGCGGCGCTGCTGGCGCGGGAGATCGCCACGACCGACATCCTGACCGAGGGCCGGCTCATCGTCGGCCTGGGCAGCGGGCACATGAAGTGGGAATTCGACGATGCCGGCATAGCCTGGCAGCCGTTCGGCGAGCGGGTCGCCGCCCTGGAGCAGATGATCGGCGACCTGGAGCGGTACTTCCGTGGTCACCTGCAGCCGCGATCGGGCGCGCACCCGCTGCCGCTGCCGGTCCAGCGGGAAGGGTTCGGCGGCTCAGGCCCGCCGCTGCTGGTCGGCGGCACCGGCGAGCGGGTGCTGCGGATCGCCGCCAGGCACGCGCAGATCGTCGGGGTCGCCGGCGTCTTCCAGGTCAAGGGCCGGCCACCGGGAACATTCCGGCTGGCCACAGCGGCCGAGGCCGATGAGCGGGTGAGTTACGCCCGCGAAGCTGCCGGCCCGCGCGCCGACCAGGTCGAGTGGCACCTCCTGGTGCAGGCCGTCATCGTGACCGACGACCGGCGGGCTGCCGCCGCGCAGTTGCTCGGCGAGCACGCGCGCCATGCCGAGGACAGCGATGCCGATCTCGGCGAGCACGAGATGCTGACCATCGATGAGGCGCTGGACACTCCCTACTTGCTGATCGGCACCGTTGACGAGATCGCGGAGCAGCTACGGCGGGGCCGGCAGCGCTGGGGGTTCTCGTTCGTAACCGTCCACGAGCCGTACATGCGGGCGTTCGCGCCGGTCATCGAGCGGTTGCGCGGAGAGTAACCGCGGCTGTTGCCCCGATAGGGCCGACGGGTACGTTATCCGCCATGGCTTGGAAGCATGAGCTTGGCAGGCGCCGGCGCGCCCTGGTCGCCGGAATGATCCAGGCCGCATGGCACCGCATGCAGAATGCCGCGACGGTCACCGCCGACACTGCGGCCGGCCGCCGGTTCGCTGCCTTCGGCCCCGGCTCGCTCATGGCGTTCCCCACCGGATCCGTCTACGGTGAGCGCTGGATCGAGGTCGGTGACAAGACAATGATCGCCGAGCAGGTCACCATGTGCGCGGGCATGGCGCCCGGCCACGACCTCGGCCCGCACCCGGTCCTGCGGGTCGGAAACGGGTGCGTCATAGGACGCGGCAGTCATATCGTGGCGCACCATTCGATCGAGATCGGTGATGACGTGTTCACCGGGCCTTATGTCTACATCACCGACCAGAACCACAAGTACGAGGACATCGAGACGCCCATCGGCAGGCAGTGGCCCGTCAACAGCGCCGTACGGATCGGGGCAGGAAGCTGGCTCGGCACCGGAGCGGTGATCTTGCCCGGAGCGATGATCGGCCGGAACGTCGTGGTCGCCGCGGGTTCGGTGGTGCGCGGGACCGTGCCTGACCATAGCGTCGTCGCCGGGGTGCCAGCGAAGATCGTTCGCGAGTACGTGCCCGGGGTTGGCTGGGCCAAGCCAGCCGACGGCCGCCGTGCGGCCGTGCCGGCCCAGCCAGGCCAGCCCTAGCCAGCCCAGGTCCTGGCCAGCGCAGGTCCTGGCCAGCGCAAATGCTGGCCAGCACAGTCCTGGCCAGCCCAAATCCTGGTCAGCCAAAGTCCTAGCCAGGACGGCCCTGGCCAGCCCAAGTCCTGGCCAGCACGGTCCCAGCCACGTGCGGACATCATGGCCAGTGTTATGAGCGGACAGCCGGGCCCGGGCATCAAGGCCAGCGCTAGGACGCGGCAGCAGAGCGGTCAGACTTTAGCTGCGGGACGAACTCCTCGCCGCGCATGGCGCGCCACACCAGGTCGACGGCCTTGGCCGTAGCTACCAGCCTGATTCCCTCGGCCTCGTAGGCGGCCAGGACCGCCGTCATCGCGCTAGGTGGCAGGTCCCGGCCGAGTTCTGTGCGCGCGCAGCGGTATCCCTCCCGAGCGCCGTCGACGCACGCCTTGACGTGGTGCCTGGCCAGCGTGGCGAGGGCAACGGGATGACGCATCAGCACGCCATGCATGCGGTAGTCAGGCGGCACCACGTCCAGCAGCCATTTCACGGCGGTTTCCTCGAAGGCCCTGGTGTGCGGCGGATGGACGCCGGTCGGCCAGCCGACCGGAAGGTACGCGGCCATGAGACAAGCATAAGTTGGTTCGAACAGAATTTCTAGATGTTATCTCTGCCTGCGATATATGAGGCAGCTGCCGAAGCGGGCTTAGTGGCCTGCAGCCGCGCTGCACGCGCCCTGGGCGGGACCGAATAGAATGTAGGCAAGCCGTAATCCCGGCGCTTCCCGCAATCACCGGAGCTATCCTCGCATGCCTGTCAGCAGCGCTCGCGCAAGCACGGATCCGGCCAGCCTTGGCCTGGCCACCCGTGATGACCTGCGCAACGTCGCCATTGTGGCGCACGTCGACCACGGCAAGACGACGCTTGTCGACGCCATGCTGTGGCAGTCCGGCGCGTTCCGCGTCGGCGCGCAGGTGGCCGAGCGGGTCATGGACTCCGGCGACCTGGAGCGGGAAAAGGGCATCACCATCCTGGCCAAGAACACCGCCGTCCGGCATGGCGGGCTGACCATCAACATCATCGACACCCCCGGACACGCAGACTTCGGCGGAGAGGTCGAGCGCGGCCTGTCGATGGTGGACGGGGTGCTGCTGCTCGTGGACGCCAGCGAGGGCCCGCTGCCGCAGACCCGCTTCGTGCTGCGCAAGACACTGCAGGCCAACCTGCCGGTGATCGTGGTGATCAACAAGGTGGACCGGCCGGACGCCCGGATCGCCGAGGTCGTCGACGCCTGCTACGAGCTGTTCATGGACCTGGACGCCACCGAGGACCAGATCGAGTTCCCTATCGTCTACGCCGCGGCGCGAGCCGGCCGGGCCTCGCTCACCAGGCCGGAGGACGGCCAGCTGCCGGACTCACCCGACCTCGAGCCGCTCTTCCAGGTGCTCCGCGACACGGTGCCTGCCCCCTCGTATGACCCTGCCGCCCCGCTACGGGCGCATGTGACGAACCTGGATGCCTCTTCCTACCTCGGGCGGATAGCGCTGTGCCGGGTGTTCAGCGGCGAGATCAGGAAGGGCCAGCAGGTCGCGTGGTGCCGCCGGGACGGCTCCATGGAGCGCGTGAAGATCACCGAGCTGCTGCGCACCGAGGCGCTGGAGCGCGTTCCGGCGCAGTCCGCCGGGCCAGGCGACATCATCGCGGTCGCCGGCATCAGCGACATCATGATCGGCGAGACGCTCGCCGACGCCGAGGACCCGCGGCCGCTGCCGCTGATCACGGTGGACGAGCCCGCCATCTCGATGACCATCGGAGTCAACACCTCGCCGCTCGTCGGCCAGGTCAAGGGCTCGAAGGTCACGGCCAGGATGGTCAAGGACCGGCTAGACCGGGAGCTGGTCGGCAACG
Source organism: Streptosporangiaceae bacterium (assembly GCA_035621915.1). Taxonomy (GTDB): domain Bacteria; phylum Actinomycetota; class Actinomycetes; order Streptosporangiales; family Streptosporangiaceae; genus JAJYUU01. Next base: position 241 of record DASPWG010000215.1, on the reverse strand, counting down.
TCTCGCTCGTGGTCGGGCCGACCGAGCGCCCAGACACCTGGGAGGTTCAGGGCCGCGGTGAGCTGGCGCTGGCCGTGCTAGTGGAGCAGATGCGCCGCGAGGGGTACGAGCTGACCGTCGGGCGGCCGCAGGTCGTGACGCGCGAGATCGACGGCAGGCTGCACGAGCCGGTCGAGCGGCTGACCGTCGACTGCCCGGAGGAGTACCTCGGCACTGTCACCTCCCTGCTGGCCGTGCGCAA
>DASPWG010000214.1:0-2420 GCA_035621915.1 Streptosporangiaceae bacterium | reverse complement strand
CAGGTGCCGCGCGCCATCATTTTCGACGAGACGTACTACGCCAAGGACGCCTGGAGCATCCTGCAGCACGGGGTCGAATGGAACTACGTCAGCAACGCCAACACGCTGATCGAGCAGGGCCACACCGCTCACCTCTTCCTGCCCTGCAGCGCAGCGGCGTGCGGTGAGTACGTGGTGCAGCCCGAGGTCGGCAAGCTGCTGATCGCCGTGGGCGAGGCGTTGTTCGGGCTTGACTCGTTCGGCTGGCGGTTCTCTAGCGCGGTGTTCGGCTCGCTCGCGATCCTGCTGATGTGCCGCATCGCCCGCCGGATGACCAGGTCCACGCTGCTCGGCTGCACGGCCGGCCTGCTGATGGCGCTGGACGGACTGGAGTTCGTGCTGTCGCGGACCGGCATCCTTGACGTCTTCCTGATGTTCTTCGTCCTGGCCGCGTTCGGCTGCGTGGTCATCGACCGGGACCAGTCCAGGTACGCTCTGGCCGAGGCCGTCGCGCGCGGGGACGCCACGGGGTCCGGGCCGCGGCTCGGCTTCAGGAAGTGGCTGCTGGCCGCCGGGATATTCCTCGGGCTGGCCGTCGGGACCAAGTGGATCGCGGTCTGGTACATCCTGGGTTTCGGCGCGCTGACCATTGCCTGGGATATCGGGGCCCGCCGGGCCGCGGGCCTGCCGTCGTTCGTGCGCGGCGCGTTCCGCGACGCGCTCTGGCTGCCGCTGACGTTCATCGTGGTCCCGCTGGCCGTCTACGTCGCCACCTGGACCAACTGGTTCGCCACCAGCACCGGCTTCGACCGGAACTACGCCCAGCTGCACGGGGTCAACATCCCGGTGATCTCGGCCCTGTACTCGCTGTACGAGTACCACCTGGAGGCGATCAGTTTCGGCGTGGGCCTGCGCACGCCGCATCCGTACCAGTCGCAGCCCTGGGACTGGCTCTTGATCACCCGGCCGGTCGCGTTCTTCTACGAGTGCTACACCGGCCCGGTGGCGAGCCCGGCGCATTACTGCCCGTCGAATTACGTCGGCCCGGAGTGGTCGCAGGAAGTTCTCGCCATCGGGACCCCGGCCATCTGGTGGGGTTCCATCCTCGCCCTGATCTTCTGCCTGGGCTGGTGGCTGCTGCACAGGGACTGGCGGGCCGGCGCGGTGCTGCTTGGCGTGCTCGCGGGCTGGGGACCTTGGTTCCCCCTGGTGACCCGGACCAAGTTCTACTACTACTCCCTGGAATTCGAGCCGTTCCTGATCTTGTCGATCGTGCTGTGCCTGGGCTTGATCCTCGGGCCGGCCACGGCGAGCGTGCTGCGGCGCTCCGTCGGCGCGGGCATCGTCGGCGCCTACGTCCTGTGCGTCTTGCTGATGTTCTGGTATTTCTACGCGATCCTGGCCGGCAAGGTCATCCCGTATCCGGACTGGCTCAGCCATATGTGGTACCGCGTCGGGAAGGGCTGGATCTAAAGGCGCTGACTGCGCCTGCCGGCCCGGCCCGGCCCGGCCCTGCCGCCGGCCGGTCCTGCCTTCAGCTAGTTCTCAGGTTTCATCCAGCCTGCTGCGGGCTGGCTGGTGCACCATGGTTTGACGCGGGCCCGGCAGTCGCGGGCCTCCGGCGACATGATTTGCGCCACGGGGGGTACGTTTCCGGCCTCCAGCGCGTCTATATACAGTGAGATGACAAGTTACCGGAGCGTACGATGAGCCGAGCTGAACACTCTAGCGAGGACCGAGCGCGATTCGAGCGCGAGGTCATCCCGCAGCTCGGCCAGCTGTACCCGGCGGCGCTCCGGATGACGAGGAATCCCACCGACGCCGAGGATCTGGTCCAGGAGACGTCGGCCAAGGCATACGCGGCGTTCGGGCAGTTCACGCCAGGCACCAACCTGCGGGCCTGGCTGAACCGGATCCTGACCACCACCTTTATCAACGTGTACCGCAAGCGGCGCCGGGAGCCGCAGCAGGCGCTCGGGGGCGACCTGCAGGAATGGCAGATGTCCGCGGACCGGCTGGCGCCGCCTGTGCCCTCCGCCGAGGCGCAGGCGCTGGACCGGACCACCGACTCCGACCTGCTGAGGGCGCTGCGCGAGCTGCCCGGCGAGTTCCGGACGGCGGTGTACCTGGCGGATATCGAGGGCTACCCCTACCGCGAGATCGCCGAGATCATGGGGACGCCGGTCGGCACGGTGATGTCGCGCCTGCACCGCGGCCGCAGGCGGATCCGGGAGCAGCTGCTGGCCAGCGGCCTGGGTGCCACGCCCGCCGAGTCGCCGGGCGCCTGACCGTCAGGCGGCGCCGGCGCATCGGCTGCTTTCCGCGTGTCCTCAGCCGACGGCCGCGGGCTCCCAGCCCAGCGCAACCGGGTCATAGACGCGTTCCACGTAGATCTGGTGCCAGAGCGAGAACACCACAAGCAGCCATACCTGCCGCCAGGT
>DASPWG010000213.1:0-3423 GCA_035621915.1 Streptosporangiaceae bacterium | reverse complement strand
AGCAGGTGGGCCTCGATGACCTCCAGGCCCTTGTTGACCAGCGTGGCGCTGTTAATGGTGATCACCGGCCCCATGTTCCAGGTTGGGTGTGCCAGGGCCTGCTCGGGCGTCACCCCGTCGAGATCCGCCGGGCTCCGGTGCAGGAACGGGCCGCCGCTCGCCGTGATCACCAGCTTGCGGACCTCCCCTGAACGTCCGCCGCGAAGGCACTGAGCAATAGCTGAATGCTCGCTGTCGACCGGCACAATCTGGCCTGGCGCGGCCCGCCCGGACACCAGCGTGCCGCCCATGATCAGCGACTCCTTGTTGGCCAGCGCCAGCACCCGGCCCGCGTCCAGCGCGGCAAGGGTGGCGGTGAGGCCCACGGCACCAGTCACCGCATTGAGCACCACGTCGCACTGGCGCGCGGCCAGTTCGGCGATCCCCTCCTGGCCCGCCAGCACCTCCGGCAGCCTGCGCTGGTCCGGCGACGCCGCGGCCTTGGCGGCGAGCGCTTCGGTAACCGCGCCGACCGCCGCCTTGCTGGCCACCGCCACCACCGCGACCCCAAACTCCAGGGCCTGGTCGGCAAGCAGACCCGGGTTCGCGCCGCCGGCCGCCAGCCCGGTGAGCCGGAACCGGCCGGGGTTGCGCCGGACGATGTCGGCAGCCTGAGTGCCTATCGACCCGGTCGAGCCGAGCAGGATGACATCGCGAAGCTGACGCCGGGGGGCGGGTTCCATCCAGCCATTCTCTCCTGCCGTGCATGCAGCCCACACACCTGGTGAGTAGCGTGAGACCATGATCCCCGCCGCGCCCGCCGGGCAGCCGGACCAGCCAGCGCAACTGCCAGGACAGCAGCCGGACTGGCTCGATGCGGCACGGCTCGAGGAAGTAACGGCCGAACTGTCCGCGCTGCCGCCGCTGGTGTTCGCCGGCGAGTGCGACGTGCTGCGCGCACGGCTGGCGGCGGTCACCAGGGGCGAGGCGTTCGTGCTGCAGGGCGGCGACTGCGCGGAGACGTTCGCTGGCGCGACTGCCGACGCGGTCAGGGCCAAGCTCCAGACGATCCTGCAGATGGCCGTCGTGCTCACCTACGGGGCAAGCGTCCCGATCGTCAAGATCGGCCGGCTGGCCGGCCAGTACGCCAAGCCCCGGTCGCGGCCGACCGAGGTTCGCGACGGCGTCGAACTGCCTGCCTACCGCGGCGACGCGGTGAACGGCTTCGAGTTCACCGCCGCCGCGCGCACCCCGGATCCCGGCCGGCTGCTGCGGGCCTACCACAGCGCGGCCGTCACGCTGAACCTCTGCCGCGCCTTCACCACCGGCGGCTACGCCGACCTGCACCAGGTGCACGCCTGGAACCAGGACTTCGTCAGGCGGAGCCCGTCCGGCCAGCGCTACGAGGGGCTCGCCGGGGAGATCGACCGCGCGCTGGCATTCATGCGCGCCTGCGGCGCCGACCCGGACGAGCTGCGCACCGTCGAGTTCTACTCAAGCCACGAGGCGCTGCTGCTGCCCTATGAGCGGGCGCTGACCCGGCTGGATCCGGGCACCGGCCACACCTACGACCTGTCCGCGCACTTGTTGTGGATTGGCGACCGGACCAGGGCGGTGGACGGCGCGCACGTGGAGTTCGCGGCAGGCATCGCTAACCCCATCGGGGTGAAGATCGGCCCTGACGCCACCCCGGACGGCCTCCGCGCGCTGATCCGGCGGCTGAGCCCGGACGGCGAGCCAGGCCGCCTGACCCTGATCACCCGCCTCGGCGCCGGCCTGATCCGGACCCTGCTGCCACCGCTGATCAAGGTGGTCATGGAGGCGGACGTCCCGGTGGCGTGGGTGTGCGACCCCATGCACGGCAACACCTTCGAGGCCCCGAGCGGGCACAAGACCAGGCGGCTTGCCGACATCCTGGACGAGGTGCAGGGGTTCTTCGAGGTGCACCGCAGCCTCGGGACGCACCCCGGCGGCATCCACATCGAGTTCACCGGCGACAACGTCACCGAGTGCGTCGGCGGCAGCCACGAGGTCAACGCGTCGGACCTGCATCAGCGCTACGAGACCGCCTGCGACCCGCGCCTCAACCGCAGCCAGGCGCTGGACCTGGCCTTCACCGTGGCCGAGAATTACCGTCGCTGAGGCGGCAAGCGGGAACTCGATCCGGCCCCGCGGGCAACAACAGGGTGTCCTGTACTGACTTTTGAAGGCCGGGCCCATGGCACCGCAGCGCGACGGCAGCTTCCTCGACGGCGAGGCTGCGCCGGATGCCGGCGACGACTCGGCGGTCATTGCCGGGTCGCTGCACGATCCCGAGCAGTTCGCCCTGCTCTACCAGCGGCATGCGCCGCGGCTGTACCGGTACGTGGCACGCCGGCTGGGTCCGCAGATCGCCGACGACATCGTCGCCGAGGTGTTCCTGCACGCCTTCCGGCAGCGAGCCGGCTACGACGCCGGCTACCCGGATGCCCGGCCGTGGCTGTACGGCATCGCGACCCGGCTCGTCGGGCGGCACCGGCGCGCCGAGATCAGGCAGTACCGGGCGCTCGAGCGCACCGGCGTCGACCAGGTCGCCGAGTCCTTCACCGATGCAGTAGACGCGCGGGTCAGCGCGGCCTGCGAGTACCGGCGGCTGGCGGGAGCGCTCGCCGCGCTGCCGGCCGCTTACCGCGATGCGCTGCTGCTCGTTGCCTGGGCAGGGCTGAGCTACGACGAAGCCGCGCTGACCCTGGGCGTGCCGGTCGGGACCGTGCGCTCGCGGCTGAGCCGGGCACGGGCACGGCTGCGGCGCCAGCTTGAGGCTGAGGCCGACGACGGCGCCAGCGGGCAGGTCAGCGGATCACTACGGCAGACACGGGTGGAGCTATGAACGAGATGGAACTGCTCAGGCAGATGCTGGACGGCGTTCCGGAAGACGCCAGGCCAGCGCACGCCGAGGCCAGGGTTCGCGCGGGGATCACAGGGGCGCCCGCGCGGAAAGGCACCATCAGCAAGGCGCGGCTTGCGCTGGCCGGGGGCCTCGCCGCCGCAGCGCTGACCGGAGCGCTGGTGACGCTGGCCGTCGACGCCCGTCCGCCGGTTGTGTCCGGCGCGACGTACCAGACCGGGACCGGTACCCGGCTGGCCGCGTGGACTGTGCAGCCCGGTCCGAGCGGCCTCTTGGTGGTCACCATCAGGGAGCTGCGCGACCCGGCCGGGCTAGCGGCGCTGCTGCGGTCACACGGAGTGCCCGCCAGGCTCGAATTCCCTGGCTACAACTTCACCCCGACCACGTCGCTGAGCGTCATCCCGCGCTCGTGCAAGTCACCGGACATGTCGAACATGGCAGACGCCGAGCTGCAGATGAAGATCATGCCGCCCCGTCCCACCTGGTACTTCGCCTGGATGCATATCCGGCCCACTCGGATCGGCCCGCACGCCTACGTGTACCACCTGCCGAAAGGG
>DASPWG010000212.1:0-70769 GCA_035621915.1 Streptosporangiaceae bacterium | reverse complement strand
CAATCCCGGCAAGCAAGACATTTCATCGGCTACACGTTCGGCCGTGACCGGATCCGCTGAGCACCGGCTGAGGATGAGCGCTAAACGACATCTCAATCACACCGGCCACGCATAGTAAGCACGGAATTACTGACGTAACCTCGCCGAAATGGAATCGATGTTGTGTCCCGTGCTGATCGGCCGCAGCGGTGAGCTAGCTGAGCTGACGGGTGCGCTGGAGCGTGCGGCGCAGGGCCACGGCGGAGCAGTCTGCATTACCGGCGACGGAGGTATCGGGAAATCCCGGCTGGCCAGGGACGTCGCGACCCGGGCGGTGGAACGAGGCTTCCAGGTGCTGGCCGGCCGAGGCACGCAGTCGGCCGCCCCGGTCCCTTACCGACCTGTCAGCGAAGCGCTCCTCGGCGCTGCCCGCGCTGGTCTCACTCCTGATTCACCAGGTCTGTCGGAGTACCGCGCTGCGCTCGGCATGCTGGTCCCAGAGTGGAGCCGGCCGGGCGACGCCGCGGGAAGGGTGTCGCCTGTCGTCATCGGCGAGGCGCTGCTGCGCATGCTGACCTCGGCCGGCGCCAGCGGCGGCCTGCTCATCCTCGAGGACCTGCACTGGGCCGACCCCGAGACCCTCGCCGTCATCGAGTACTTGGTGGACAACCTGGCTGAGGCCAATGTCCTGTGCCTGTTCACGCTGCGCGAGGCCGGTCCCTCAGAGGCGGTCAGCCTGTTGCAGTCGGCGACGGCGCGACGCGTGGTGATCAGGATCGACCTCCCGCGCCTGACACCGGCCGACATCAGGCAGATGGCAGCGGCATGCCTGGACGTGAACGACGTTCGCGAGCCGGTCTTCGGGCTGCTTGCTGACTGTGACGGACTCCCGTTCGCCGTCGAGGAGATCCTCGCCGCCGCGGTCTCCGCGGGCAAGCTCGCCCGCAGTGAGTCCGGCTGGCAGGTGCATGACGAAGTGTCGACCCGCGTTCCCGACTCGATTGCTGGGTCGGTACGGAGCAGGCTGGCCGCGCTCGGAGCTGAGGTCAGCACCGTCGTGGTGTCGGCGGCAGTGCTCGGCAAGCAGTTTGACTGGACGCTGCTGCCCGCGGTCGCGGGAGTGCCGCAGTCGCAGGCACTGGACGCACTGCAGCGTGCCTGCGACGTGCAGCTCATCGAGCCGACCAGCGCCGACGCTGTGACGTTCCGCTTCCGGCACAGCCTGACCAGGGACGCGATCCTCGGCGACCTGCTGCCGCCGGATCTGGCCAGCCGCAGCGCCGCCGCGGCCGAGGCGATCGAGCAGGCACATCCCGGCCTGCCCGACGCCTGGTGCGAGCTGGCGGCCGAGCTGCGCGCCGCCGCCGGGCAGCTGCCGGAGGCTGCCGAGCTGCTGCTGACGGCCGGGCGCCGTGCGGTGCTGCAGGGCGCTCTCAGCAGCGCCGAGGCAACACTGCGCGACGCCCAGGAACTCCTGAGCGAACCCGCTGATGAGGCGTCGTCGCTGCGCATGGAGGTGGACGAGGCCCTGACGGAGGCCCTGTCCATGGCCGGCGACATCAAGCAGCTTGAGCCGCTTACTGAGGACCTGATCGCGCGGCTGGAGGCGGCGGGCGCCGATCCGCGCCGGCAGGCGCTCATCCGCCTCAGGGCGGCAAGCACCAGGCCAGAGGACGATCCGAGGGCAGCCACCGAGCACGTGACCGCCGCGGCGTCCATCGCGGAGCAGCTGCAGGACGTCGAGCTTGGCAGCAGGACCGACGCGGTCGCGGCGCGGGCTGCGCTGACGGTCGGCAACTTGGACCGGGCCGACGAGCTTGCGCACCGCTCGCTCGCAGCGGCGGAGGCTGCAGGCCTGTCCGGCTGGGCCACCGAGGTGGCGCTTGAGTCCCTCGAGGTGATCGGCCGCAGGGAGCGCATGCGGGACCCGGCAGCTGCCCGCGACGCCTTCGAGCGGTACAGCCGGGTCGCGGCGACAAGCGGTATCGGGATCTGGCAGCTGCGCGCACAGCACGAGCTGGCCACCATGGACATGATGGCTGACGGCTCGACCTGCGGGCTGTCCCTGGTCCGCCAGCACGCGCATCAGGCCGGGGCGATCTGCGTAGCCGCGGTCGCGGAGCTCCAGCTGGCGAACCTGCGGAGCCTGGGCGCCGACCTCGACGACGCCCTTGCCCTGGCCCGGCAGTGCGAGCACTCGGCAGCCCAGATCAAGGCCGTGCGCATCAGAGCCATGTCCGTCTGCCTGCAGGCCAACATCGCTGCCATCCGTGCGGCCGGGGAGCAGAGCAAGCTGCTCGCGCAGCGAGCGGACGACATGCTCCCCGATGACCCGGAGATCCTGGTCACGACGTGGGGCCAGGCCAGGGTGCTGGCAGCCCTCTTCGAGGATGACCTGCCGCAGGCGCTGCGGCGCAGCACCACTGCGATGTCCTACAGTGCGTCCGCGCTGGCGATGACGCGGCAGTCTCAGGGGGTGTACTCAGCCCTTCAGGCGCCCTTGCTCGCGCCTCGGCGCGCGCTCGCGCTCAACGCGCTCCTGCGGGCAGTCACCGAAGGCGACGCCGCCGCCGCGATCCGGCTTGCCAGGGACAGCGGTGCCGGATCGAGCTGGAATGCAGGCTGCCTGGGCTACGCCGAGGCGGTGCTGGCCGGCCGCGATGGACACCCTAGGCGCGCGACTTCGCTCGCCGCCGAGGCCAGCGCGCAGCTGGCGCCGTTCGCGCCATGGTGGGACAACCTGGGCAGGCGGCTGGTCGCGCCGTCCGCGCTTGAGGACGGGTGGGGCAGCCCGGTTGCCTGGCTGCGGGAAGCGGCCGGGGAATTCGACCTGACCGGGCACGATCGGCTCGCCGCCGCGTGCCGGCGACTGCTGCGGCGGGCGGGTGAGCGGGTCCCCAGGGCGGGCCGCGGCACAGCCCACGTGCCGCCGCAGATGCGACGTCTGGGCATCACCAGCAGGGAGATGGACGTCTTCAAGCTCGTGGCGCGCGGTGACTCCAACGCAGATATAGCTGCAAAGCTGTATATATCGCGAAAGACCGTCGAGACGCACATTGCGAGCCTGGTGGCAAAGACCGGGTGGTCCGGACGGCGCGAGCTTGCCGCCAATGCCGCAGCTGCAAACGACTGCTTATACCAATTGAGTCCTGTTTAGACCATTTTTAGCGGCGGGCTTAACTCAGGAGAGCCGCGCCGATAGTTCAGGGCGCTCCCCCGATGCGCGCGGGGCTCAGGTAAGCGAGCCTTACTGGCTAGTAATACAACCAGCAACACGGCCCCCGTCTGTCCCAGCCGTCAGGCATCCTCCCCTGGTGCCTGACGGCGGGCAGCCGGGCTGGGCCAAGGAGGAATCCCCCATGATTCGCAGTGCCGCGATGCCCGTGCCGGCTAGCGAAACCGTCCAGACCGACGACGACCGGGCGAGATTCGAGCAGGACGCAATCCCGTATATGCGCCAGATGCTCCCCGCCGCCATGCGGCTGACCCGTGACAGGTGCGATGCCGAGGATCTCATTCAGGAGACGTTCGCCAGGGCGTACGTGAAGTTCCATCTCTTCAGCCCCGGCACCAATCTCCGTGCCTGGCTGCACCGCATCATGTTCCACACCTTCTACAGCAGCTGCAGGAAGCAGCGCAACAGTCCGGTGGAACTGCCTGCCGGGTGGCTCAGCCAGGGGCTGCATGCTCAGATGAGGGCTGTTCCTGCGGCCAGGTCCGCCGAGGCTGAAGCTCTCGACAACCTGGCGGCGTCCCCCGCCATGCACGCCCTGCGCGAACTGCCGGAATGCTTCAGGACCGCCATCTTTCTGGCTGATGTCGAGGGATACCAGTACAACGAGATCGCCGACATCATGGCTACCCCCATCGGTACGGTCATGTCCCGTATTCACCGGGGCCGCCGCATGCTCCGCCAGCGCCTGCAGGGATCGATGACGGCCGGCCGGGATCGCGGGCGCCGCGTTCGGCCTGCCGTCCGCCACGTCCCCCTGAGCCCGGGCAGTACCCCTAGCCAGGACCGAGCCCTCACCCCGGGCACCGCGGCCCCGGCCATGCAGGCCGCCCAGGCGGCGTGACGGAAACCTGCAGCAGTCACGTCGACCGGCATCCGGCCGCTGCCCGGTTATCCGGCCCCCACCCGGTCCCGGCGGTGCCGCCCGCACCGCCGGGGCCGCATCGGGGGACAGCGCTGCTGCCATCCCGTGAGTTTGGCTACCCGCTGGCCGGTGTCGTCTTCGGAGTCTGAGTCTGGATATTGCGGTGCCACCAGTCATCGCTGCGCGGGTGTGCACCAGGCCGCGAGCGAGATCCAGGAAGGCTCATCGACTGCCTCTTTGCCACCTCCGCTGCCAGCGCCTTGTCGATCCTGGCGGACAGCTCAGGCGGCATCGCCGGTTCCCGGTAGCTGGCCAGGGCGCGGGTCACGTCAGCGGGCCGCGCACCAGAGCCGGGCACCTGCCTAGCTCGAGAGGTGACTACGCCGACGGCGCGGTCCGCGAGGGCTGAGAACTCTGGCATACGCACACTGTTCACGGGGGATCCTCCTCACGTGCACGGTCCGGTCCGGCTGGCCAGATCGCCATCACTAGAGGTAACGCCCTCTCAGTGCGGTCGAGTCGCTATCGGTGTGTGGTTCACGTGGAGGAACTCGGCACTGGAGGGGCATGGCGCCCGGGTAGGCGTCGACCTGGCCGGCTACCAGACCAGAAAGGTCGATACGGGGAGCCCGCCGGTGCCCGCCGGCCGTCACTGCGGCCGCCGACCCCCCGATCGCCTGGCAAGCCGCCACCTGGCACGCAGGTGGCCGGGACTCGCCGCTGCGCGGGCACCGCGGAGCGTTCCCCTCCCCCATCGGCGGCTGGCCATCGCCCTTGTGCCGCCGCCTCCCGATCTACTAGAGCTCATCGGCTTGGGAGCGCGATGGCGGCCATGTGAAGATCATGTGGAGACGCACGGCGCTCAGGACGGCAGCGGCTGGTCACCGGCGGCCGGCAGGGTCATCGTGAGCCGGGTGCCCTGGCCGGGCTCGCTGCTGGCAGTGATAGTGCCGCCGTGTGCCTGCACAAGCTCCGCCGCCATGGCGAGGCCGATGCCGCTGCCGGAGGTCTGCTGAGCCTGCTTACCGCGCCAGAAGCGGTCGAAGACGCGCGGAAGCTCGGCCGGCGGGATTCCGACGCCCTGGTCGACGACTCGCAGCACGGCGTCCGGCAATGCCAGGCCGACCTCGATCGTCACCGTGCCGCCAGCCGGGGAGAACTTCAGCGCGTTCGTGAGCAGGTTCGTCACGACCTGGTGCAGCCAGCGCCGGTCGGCCATCACCACGGCGGGCGTCAGTCTCTGCTCCAAGGTCAGGCCGGCCGCCGCGAACCTACTGGCGAGGCTGGCGGCCGCCGCCGCCGCGATGTCAGCCAGATCGCAGCGCCGGAGTTCGAGGTGCAACGCGGCGGCGTCGGCTGCCGCCAGCGTCTGCAAGTCGTCGACCATGCTCGCCAGCCGCAGCACCTCGTCGCGCAGCGAGACCAGCTCCTCGGGAGTGGGATCGGCGAGCCCGTCAATCAGAGCCTCGTGACCGGCCTGCAGGATGGCAACCGGCGTGCGCAGCTCGTGTGCGACATCGGCTACCAGGTCACGGCGCAACTGCTCCTGGCGGTCAAGCTCGGCGGCCATCTGGTCGAAAGCCGCCGCTAGCTCGCGCAGCTCCTCAGGCGCCCGGATGCGACCAACGCGCGCGCTGCGGACCCCGGAGCCCATGGCCCGCACGACGGAGATGACTCGGGTAAGCGGCGAGGTCAGCCGCCTGGCTACCTCGAACCCGGACGCGAGCGCCACCAGCGCGGCCAGCCCAGCCGCTGCCGCTATCGCCTCCAGCAACCCCGAATGCAGGGCCACATCGGCGGCGGCCAGGCCCGAGCTGGTAAAGCGGACAACTACCTCGCCTACCTTCCGGTCGTGCACGAGGACCGGGGCGCTGAACTGAGGCTTCCCGACCTGTCCGAAAAATCCTGGCGAGGAGGCGACAACCAGCCCGATCGTGTCCAATATCTTCGCCTGGGACCCGGTCCGAGCGGCGAGGTCAAGGGCGGGCGACAGGTCCGCGCCGGCCCAGGTGCCGCGCTGTTCCCAGCCCGCTGCGGCCGCATCGGCGACGGCGGCGGTCAGGTTGGCGCGCTGCCTGTGCACGAGGGCGGAGACGTCGGCGGCCGCGAAAGCGAACGTCAGCCCGGCAAGCAGGGCCACCGCCACCAGCGCGACACCGACGAAGCTGAGCGTCAGGCGCAGCCGGAGCGTGTCGCGACGCGACGGGGTCGACGGGGTCGACGGGGTCGACGGGACCGTCCCTGCGTCAGGCATCGCGGGACAGGCCGAGGCGGTACCCGCCGCCGAGCACGGTCTCGACGATCTCGGGCTTACCCGCGTCCTGCTCGACCTTGCGCCGCAGGTTCTTCACGTGCGAGTCGATGATGCGCTCGTAGCCGTCGAACTCATAGCCGCGGACCCGGTTGATCAGCTCGAAACGGGAGAACACGCGGCCAGGGAAGCTGGCCAGCGCGACCAGGATGCCCCACTCGGTCGGCGTCAGGTCGGCGACCTCGCCCCGGACCGTTACGGTGTGCCTGGTCTCGTCGATGAGCAATTTCCCCGCTCCGTAACTGCTCACGGCGTCCCGGCCGGTCTGGCCACCCCGCCGGAGGATCGCCTGAACTCGGAGTACGAGCTCACGCGGGCTGAAGGGCTTGGTGACATAGTCATCCGCACCGACCTCCAGGCCCCGTACCCGGTCCTCTTCGCTGCTCTTGGCGGTCAGCATGAGGATCGGCACCGAACCTCTCGCCCGCACCTCACGGGCCACAGTCTCTCCGCCGATATCCGGCAGCCCGAGGTCGAGGATCAGCAGGTCAGGCGCGGCCGAGTCGGCCAGGCTGAGTGCCTCGGCTCCGGAGTCCGTCGACAGCACGTCGAAACCAGCACGTTCCAGATAGGAGCGCACTAGGTCGCGCAGCTTACGCTCGTCTTCCACGAGCAAGATCGTCGCTACCATCGCCGATCTTCCGCCTCCCTTGCCAGGTTCGGCCGCACCGGCGCCTCCCGGCTACCTCCCGCAACCCCAGACACAGCTCTTCCGCACTGCTCCCTGGTGATACCCGGCGAACCCAGGCCCGGCCCCGAGGACACTGCTGGACCCCGATCCCGGTACGGCGATAAATCCGATTAGTCTTCTGGTCATGACGCAGACCCCCCAGGACCAGAGCAAGCCGGCCACCGAGGCGCAGACCGCCGGGGACGAGAAGACCCCGCCGAAGCAGGCGGATCCCATCGACGATCTTGTAACGACTCACCACGCCATCACGATCGACGGCGCTGAGCTGGCGTACACGGCAACGGCGGGACGGCTGGTACTTAGGCTGGAGGGGCACACCGACGAGAAGTTCGACGGTTCGCAGCCGAGGGCCGAGGTGTTCATGACGGCCTATACCCTCGACGGCGCCGAGCCAGGCAAGCGGCCGGTGACTTTCGCCTTTAACGGCGGTCCGGGATCTTCGAGCGTCTGGCTGCACCTTGGCCTGCTGGGCCCGCGCCGTGTTCTCATGGGAGACGTCGGCGAGCTGCTGCCTCCTCCCTACGCTCTGGCCGACAACCCGCAGACCTTGCTGCGCCACAGCGACCTGGTCTTCATCGATCCGGTGTCGACCGGCTACTCGCGTGCCGTGAAAGGCGAGAAGTCCAAGGACTTCCACGGCTACGGCGGTGACATTGAGTCGGTCGGCGAGGTCATCAGGCTCTGGACCACTCGCAACGGCCGGTGGATGTCGCCGAAGTACCTGTGCGGCGAGTCCTACGGCACGACCAGGGCTGCCGGGCTCTCCCGCTACCTGCAGGAGCGCTACGGCATGTACCTCAACGGCCTGGTGCTTGTCTCTGCGGTACTCGACTTCGGCACCGGCGACTTCGGCGGCGGCAACGACGCCGTCTACCCGCTCTACCTGCCGACGTACGCGGCGGTCGCGCACTACCACGGCAAGCACGGCGACCGGCCGCTCGGCGAGGTGCTTGCCGAGGCGGAGTCGTTCGCCGAGCGTGACTATCCCTGGGCGCTGGCTCGCGGGGCTCGGCTCACCAGCGAGGAGCGGACGCAGGCAGCCGTGCGGCTGGCCGAGCTGACCGGGCTGTCTTCCGACTACGTCGACCGCGTCGACCTGCGGCCAGAGCACGTCAGGTTCCTGACCGAGCTGCTGCGCGACCGGCGCCTGATCGTCGGCCGCATCGACGGCCGCTTCACCGGCTGGGATACCGACTACGGCCGCGAGCACTGGTCCGCCGACCCGTCGATCGAGGCGATTACGGGACCGTACACCGCAGCGCTCAACCACTACGTGCGCAGCGAGCTCGGTTACGAGAACGACCTGCCCTACGAGATCCTGACCGAGCGCGTGCACCCGTGGTCGTACAAGGAGTTCGAGAACCACTACGTGTTCGTGCTGGACAAGCTGGGCGCCGCGATGCGCGCGAACCCGCACATGCGCGTGCACGTGGACTGCGGCTACCACGACCTGGCCACGCCGTACTTTGCCGCCGAGCACTCCTTCGCGCACCTGCAGATCCCGGCCGAGCTGGCCGCCAATATCGAGTACAGCTACTACGAGGCTGGGCACATGATGTACCTGCACGAGCCGAGCCGGCTGGCCCAGTCGCAGGCGCTTGCCGAGTTCGTCGCGGGGTCCTAAGGGGTGTCTGCGACTCGCCGGCAGGGTATCCGCCCGACTGTGGCCCTAAACTCGCCACCGTGAGTACAGCACCGGCCGTGGACATCCGCGGCTTGGTCAAGCGATACGGCAGCAGCCGTGCCGTGGCCGGGCTGTCGCTGCGCGCTGAGCGGGCTCAGGTCACTGCCATACTCGGCCCCAACGGCGCCGGCAAGACGACCACCATCGAGACCTGCGAGGGCTACCGGCGGCCCGATGAGGGCACCGTCAGGGTGCTCGGCCTCGATCCGGTCGCCGACGCCCGCGCGCTGCGGCCCAGGGTCGGGGTCATGCTCCAGTCCGGCGGCATCCCGAACACCGTGCGCGCCGCGGAATACCTGCGGGTAATGGCCAGCTTCTACGCTCACCCGCTCGACCCGGCTGCGCTGCTTGACAGGCTCGGGCTGCTTCAGGCGGCGCGGACGCCCTACAAGCAGCTGTCGGGCGGCCAGCAGCAGCGCCTGTCCCTGGCTGCCGCGATCATCGGGCGGCCGGAACTGGTCTTCCTCGACGAGCCGACGGCAGGCCTCGACCCGCAGGCCAGGCATGCGACCTGGGAGCTGATCGAGCAGTTGCGGGCGGCCGGCACCGCCGTGATCCTGGCCACTCACTACATGGAGGAGGCCGAGCGACTGGCCGACTCGGTGGCCATCGTCGACCACGGCAGGCTGGTAGCCAGCGGCTCGCCAGCGTCGCTGACCGGGACGGCGGGACAGCTGAGGTTCCGCGCCCAGCCGGGCCTGGACACCGACGGCCTGCTGGCCGCCCTGCCAGCCGGAGCCGCGGCGAAGGAGTCGCCGGCCGGGCATTACCTGGTCGAGCGAGCCGACGGGATCGATCCGCAGCTGATCGCCGCGGTCACGGCCTGGTGCGCCGAGCGCGGCGTCCTGGCCGCCGGGCTGCAGATCGAGAGCCGCACGCTGGAGGACGTGTTCCTTGAGCTAACCGGGCGGGAGCTGCGGTCATGACGACCGGTCACGAGGACGGCACCGTGCTGGCGGCCGAGGCAGGCCGCGAGGCGTGGCCGGCGCCGGCACCTGGCGCGGCGCCCCTGCGCCGGATGGTCGGCGCCCAGGCTGCGCTGGAGCTGAAGACCCTCGCCCGCAATGGCGAGCAGCTAGTGCTCACCGTGATCATCCCGGTGCTGCTCCTAATCGCCTTCGGGCACGAGGCGCTCGTCAGCGTCGGGACCGGCCCGCGGATCGACTTCGTCGTTCCCGGCATCCTGGCGCTCGCCGTCATGTCCACCGCCTTCACCAGCCTTGCGATCGGCACCGGATTCGAGCGCCGTTACGGCGTCCTCAAGCGGCTCGGGGCCTCCCCGCTGTCGCGCCGCGGGCTGATCGGTGCCAAGACGCTCACCGTGCTGACCGTGGAGGTCGCCCAGTTCGTCCTCGTGCTGGCGGTGGGAGCACTGCTCGGCTGGTCGCCGCAGGCCGCCGCGGGTGCCGTCATCTGGGTTCCCCTGCTGCTCATCGCCGGGACCGCTGCTTTCAGCGGGCTGGCCATGCTGCTGGCGGGAACGCTGCGGGCCGAGGCCACCCTGGCCGCCGCCAACCTGCTCTACCTGGTCATGCTTGGCATCGGCGGCGTGCTGTTCCCGCTCTCCAAGTTCCCCGCCGCGGCTCAGCCGGTACTGAAGCTGCTTCCCGCCGGGGCACTGTCGCAGGGACTGCGCTCGGTCCTGGCGCACTCCGGCGGCATTCCGGTCATGAACCTGGCCGTGCTGTGCGCCTGGGCGGCAGCCACGATCGCCCTGGCCGCCCGCACCTTCCGCTGGGAGTGACGGTTCCCGGCCGGCCGCCGCGCGGCCGCCCGCCGCTGCGCCGCGCCGGAGGCGGGCCAGGGGGCCGCCAGACCGGAGGCGGGGCCGCGGATTCCGTCCCGCCGTCGCTGCTCGTGCTGGCGGGCATCGTCTGCGTGCAGTTCGGGGCAGGGCTGGCTGGCCGGATGTTCAGCCAGGTCGGCCCGGCCGGGGTGACGGGCCTGCGGCTGTGGTGGGCAGCTCTGATCACCGCCGCGCTGGGAGGCCGCGCGCTCGGCCGGATCGCCGCGGATATCGCGGCCGGCCGCGGCCGCAGGGACATGGCCGTGGCGGTTGCGTTCGGTCTGGTCCTGGCCGCGATGAACTTCTCGATCTACCAGTCGTTCGCCCGGATCCCGCTGGGCGTCGCGGTCACCATCGAGTTCCTCGGCCCGCTGGCCGTGGCGGTCGGCTCGTCGCGCAAGCTGCTCGACCTCGCCTGGGTCGCGCTGGCCGCGGGCGGCGTCGTGCTGCTCACCCGCGGCGGCGTCATGCTGGCCAGCCGAACGGGCGCGCACTCCGGCGGGCTGGCCGGGCTGAGCACGCAGGCCACCGGCATCGCGTTCGGGCTGGCCGCGGCCACCTGCTGGGCCTGCTACATCCTGCTCAGCCGCGCTACCGGCCGGCGCTTCAGCGGCTCGTCTGGCCTCGTCATCGCAATGATCGTGGCGGCCATCGCGGTGACAGGACCGTCGGTCGCGCAGGCGCGCGGCAGCCTCCTGCACCCGGCCGTCATCGCCGAGGGACTGATCATCGGACTGCTGTCGTCGGTCATCCCTTACCGCCTTGAGCTGGAGGCACTGCGGCGTGTACCGGCCGGCATCTTCGGCATCTGGATGAGCCTCGAGCCCGCCGTCGCCGCGCTGGTCGGCCTCGCGCTGCTCGGCGAGACCCTCGTGGCCAGGCAGTGGCTGGCCATCAGCCTGGTGATCGTCGCGTGTGCCGGCGCCTCGCGGTACGGCGCTGCCGCGGCACCTGATGCGGCCGGGCAGGGCAGCGCCGGAGACGACGCTCGCGCCGATCGCACCGGCGCGGTACCGCCGGGCGGCTAGACCGCCGGCCTAGTCCTACGCTGCGTAGGAGACCGGTTCAGGCCAGCCAGACGCACCTTCTAACATGGTGTCCGTGTCCGGCCACCCTGTGATTCCCGGCTCTCCGCCTGCCAGCCCGGCGGCTGCGGCTCGCCAGGCGCGCTGGGCGCGCTGGCAGCGGGCATGTGCCGACGCGCTGCTGGCGCCTTCGCCCGCAGCGCTGCGCAGGTGGGCGCTGGCCGGTGTCGCCACCTCCGTGCTGATCATCCTGACTGGCGCGGCGGTCCGGCTCAGCCAGTCCGGCCTCGGCTGCCCGGACTGGCCGGCCTGCACCGCCCGCAGCCTGGCAGCCTCGGGCACGACCGGCGATCCGCTGATTCATCGCTGGGTAGAGTTCGGCAACCGGCTCGTCACCGTGGCAATCTTCATCGTCGCCGTCGGCGTGTTCATCGCGGCCTGGCAGTTCCGCCAGGCCGACGGCCGGCCTCGCCGCGACCTGCGCTGGCTGGCCGCGGCACAGCCGGCCGCGATCGCGCTCCAGGCCGTCCTGGGCGGCCTGGTCGTCCTCACCAGGCTCAACCCCGCGCTGGTCTCGGTGCACTTCCTGGCCTCGGTGGCACTGATCGCGGCCACGGTCGCGCTCTACATGCGCTGCACCGAGGGCACTGGCCGGGCCACGGCGCTAGTGCCGCGGCTGTTGCGGCACTGCGCGGCAGGAGTGGTCGGCTGCGTCGCGCTGATGATGGCAGCCGGGACGGTAGTGACCGGGACTGGCCCGCTGGCAGGAGCCGCGAACGTGGCCCGGTATCACCTGCCGCTTGAGGGCGTGACCCAGTTGCATGCCGACATCGGCTGGCTACTCGGCGGGCTCGAGATAGCCCTGCTGCTCGGCCTGCGGCTGACGGCGGCACCCCGCGCGGCAATGCGCCTCGGCTGGCTCCTGCTCGCGCTCACCGCCCTGCAGGGCGCCATCGGCTACGGGCAGTACTTCAGCGGGCTGCCCGCAGGCCTGGTCTGGGTGCACGTGGCCGGCTCGGTGGCGATCTGGGTTACCGCGCTGCTGCTGCCGTACTCGCTGCGCGACCGCGGCACCATCACGGGCGCCGTGCGCGCCAGTGCCAGCGCCACCCCGGAGCCGACCGCAGCCTGACGGTCGGCCGGTGGCCGCGACGTTTTCGGGCTAGTCGGGGAAGATCGGCCGCGATAGCTTGTCCGCCATGGCGACTGCATCGGTCAACGGCATCACGATCTCCTACCACGACAGCGGCGGCACTGGCCCGGTGATTGTCTTCAGCCACGGCTTCCTCATGGACTCCTCGATGTTCGATCCGCAGGTGGCAGCGCTGACTCCCGGCTACCGGGTCATCACCTGGGACGAGCGCGGTTTCGGCGCCACCCCGGCCACCGCGCCGTTCAGCTACTGGGACTCCGCCGCCGACCTGCTGGCGCTGCTTGACCACCTCGGCATCGACGAGGCCGTGCTCGGCGGCATGTCGCAGGGCGGCTTCATCAGCCTGCGCGCGGCGCTGAAGGCACCGGAGCGAGTTCGCGGGCTGGTGCTCATCGACAGCCAGGCGGGCCTGGAGAACCCAGACGTCGTACCCGCGTACGAGCAGATGGAGCAGATCTGGAGGGAGCAGGGCCCGGAACCCGTGCAAGATGTGGTGGCCGCCCTGATCCTTGGCCCGCCCGGCGGGCCCGTCGACTACGGGCCCTGGTTCGCCAAGTGGGCAACGACTGACCGGGATGGCTTCCGGCACGCGTTCCGGTGCCTGGTCGACCGCGATGACATCACCGGCAGGCTCGGCGAGATCAGCATCCCGGCGCTGATCATCCATGGCACCGCGGACGCCTCGGTCCCGATGGAGCGGGCCGAGGTAGTGCGCGACGGACTGGCCGGCGTAACTACCTTCGTTCAGATCGAGGGCGGGTCGCACGCCGCGAATCTCAGCAATCCCGACGAGGTCAACGCCGCCATCGGAGATTTCCTCCGCTCGCTCGACGGCTGATGCCTGCCGCCTGCGCCGCCCGCGGCCCAGGTGCCCGCGTCACGCCTCAGCAAGCGCACCGCATGCTCTTGCGCGTCCCGACGAAACGCGCTGTTAACCCGGATGGGGCAGGGTAGAGGCGGAGGCTGCGGCGATAGGGTCGTGCCGTAAATGGATCCCGCGGCGAAAGGGGCCTGAGGCAGCGGTGAGCGATGACGCTCGTAGTGCGCTTGAGTGGTCAGCAACGGACTCTCGCGCCGTCGACCTGATCCGCGTCCTGGCAATGGATGCGGTCCAGCAGGCAGGCTCTGGTCATCCAGGTACGGCGATGAGCCTGGCGCCGGCGGCATACCTGCTCTTCCAGCGGGTGATGCGCCACGACCCGACCGATCCCGGCTGGCTGGGGCGTGACCGGTTCGTGCTGTCATGCGGGCATTCCAGCCTGACTCTGTACATTCAGCTCTACCTATCCGGGTACGGCGTGACCCTGGACGATCTGCGCGGTTACCGCACCTGGGGCAGCATCACTCCCGGCCATCCCGAGCACGGGCTTACCCCCGGCGTGGAGACCACCACCGGCCCGCTTGGCCAGGGCATCGCGAACGCGGTTGGCATGGCGATGGCCGCGCGCCGGGAACGCGGGCTGCTCGACCCGGACGCGCCGGCCGGCGCGAGCCCGCTCGACCACCATGTCTACTGCTTCATGTCCGACGGCGACATCGAGGAAGGCATCAGCCACGAGGCCTCCTCGATCGCCGCGCACCAGCAGCTAGGGAACCTGGTCGTCATCTACGACGACAACACGATCTCAATCGAGGACGACACCAACATCGCCAAGTCCGAGGACGTGGCCGCGCGGTACGAGGCCTACGGCTGGCACGTGCAGCGCATAAGCTGGCGCGGGCCGGACGGCTATCACGAGGACGTGCAGGCGCTGTACGACGCGCTGCTGGCAGCGCGCGACCATGCCCGGGCGCCCTCCCTGATCTCGCTGCGCACGATCATCGGCTGGCCCGCGCCCACCAAGCAGAACACCGGTGCCGCCCATGGCTCGGCGCTCGGGGCGCAGGAAGTGGCCGCCACGAAGGTGATACTCGGCTTCGACCCGGCTGTCAGCTTCCCGGTCGAGGATGAGGCGGTGGCCCGGGCGCGGCAGGTCGTCGACCGCGGCAAGCTCGCCAGGTCGCAGTGGGACGACGTCTTCCAGTCCTGGAGCACGGCGAACCCGGAGGGGCGCGCGCTGCTTGACCGGCTGCGAGCGCGCCGGCTGCCGGACGGCTGGGCCAGCGCGCTGCCCGAGTTCCCGGTCGACGACTCTGGTCTCGCAACCAGGTCCGCGTCCGGGCAGGTGCTGAACGCGCTCGCGCCGGTCCTGCCGGAGCTGTGGGGCGGATCTGCTGACCTGGCCGGCAGCAACGACACCACGATGAAAGGCGAGCCGTCGTTCATACCCGAGGAACACCAGACCAAGATGTTCCCAGGTAACCGCTATGGCCGGACGCTGCACTTCGGCATCCGCGAGCACGCCATGGGCGGGATCATGAACGGCATCGTGCTGCATGGCCTGACCAGGCCCTATGGCGGCACGTTCCTGGTCTTCAGTGATTACATGCGGGGGTCGGTCCGGCTGGCCGCGCTGATGCGGCAGCCCGTCACCTTCGTCTGGACGCATGACTCAATTGGCCTTGGCGAGGACGGCCCGACGCACCAGCCCGTCGAGCATCTGTGGGCGCTGCGGGCCATTCCAGGCCTGGACGTCATTCGTCCCGCTGACGCCAACGAGACGGCGGTGGCATGGCGGACGATCCTCGAGCGGACCGATCATCCGGCCGGCCTCTGCCTGACCAGGCAGAAGGTGCCGATCTTCGACCGCTCGGCATCCGGGCCGGGACTTGGCAGCGCGGAGGGAACCGCACGGGGCGGCTACGTGCTGGCCGACGCATCAGGCGGCAAGCCTGATGTCATGCTGATCGCGACTGGCAGCGAGGTGCAGATCGCGCTGGCCGCGCGCGACGCGCTGCGGGCTGACGGCATCGCGGCGCGGGTGGTGTCCATGCCGTGCCTTGAGTGGTTCGCCGAGCAGGATGACGCCTACCGCGAGCAGGTACTTCCGGCCTCGGTGCGGGCCAGGGTCAGCGTCGAGGCAGGCATCGCGCTTGGCTGGCGCAGTTATGTGGGCGACTTCGGCGCGAGCGTTAGCCTGGAGCATTTCGGCGCGTCGGCCGATTACAAGAAGCTGTACGAGGAATTCGGGATTACCGCGGCGGCGACCGCTGCTGCAGCTAGGGACAGCCTGTCCAGAGTCCGATCGGTGGGGTGACCAGGCGGGCCGGCACAGTGTTAGCCGGCGAGAGGCGAGGAGCACGATAGTCATGACTTCGGAGAACGCGCTAGCTCAGCTGACCGAGCTGGGAGTATCGATCTGGCTCGACGACATAAGCAGGGAACGGCTGACAACCGGCAACCTGGCGGGACTGACCCGCGACCTCTACGTGCAGGGAGTGACGTCCAACCCGACCATCTTCGCCAAGGCGCTGTCGTCAGGATCGGCGTACGCCGGGCAGGTTGCAGACCTCGCCACGATGAAGGTGAGCGTGGACGAGGCGTCCCGTTCCATTACCAGCTACGACATCCGGTGGGCCTGCGACGTGCTCAGGCCGGTCTACGACCGGACCAACGGGCTGGACGGCCGGGTGTCGCTCGAGGTCGACCCGCGGCTGGCCAGGGACACCCAGGCGACGATTGCCGAGGCGCGCGCCCTGTGGTGGCTGGTGGACAGGCCTAACCTGTTCATCAAGATCCCGGCCACGGAGCAAGGCCTGCCCGCGATCACCCAGTGCCTGTCGGAAGGCATCAGCGTCAACGTCACGCTGATCTTCTCCCTGCAGCGCTACGCAGACGTCATTGACGCCTACTTCGCGGGACTGGAGAAGGCATCAGGCCGCGACATCTCCACGATCGCGTCGGTCGCGTCGTTCTTCGTCAGCAGGGTGGACACCGAGGTGGACGACCGGCTCGACAAGATCGGCACGCCGGAGGCGCACGCACTGCGCGGCAAGGCAGCGCTGGCCAATGCGCGCCTGGCTTACGAGTTGTTCGAGCAGAAGTCGTCGACGCCGCGCTGGGAGGCGCTCAAGGCCCGCGGCGCGCGCCCGCAGCGTCCGCTCTGGGCCTCGACAAGCGTCAAGGATCCTTCGTTCGCCGACACCATGTACGTCATCGAGCTGGCCGCGCCCGGCACGGTCAACACCATGCCCGAGGCCACCCTGCACGCGACGGCGACGCACGGCGTCTTCCGCGGCAACACCATCGAGGGCACCTATGACGAGTCGCG
Organism: Streptosporangiaceae bacterium; assembly: GCA_035621915.1. GTDB lineage: Bacteria > Actinomycetota > Actinomycetes > Streptosporangiales > Streptosporangiaceae > JAJYUU01. The sequence continues at coordinate 53,892 of DASPWG010000212.1, read as the reverse complement.
CGGCGTGTTCCAGCAGCTCGAGGAACTCGGCATCCGCTACGACGACGTCGTGCAGGTACTCGAGGACCAGGGCGTGGAGAAGTTCGATGCGTCGTGGCGGGAACTGCTCGACACGATCAAGACGGAGATGGCCGCGGGCGGTTCCACGACATGATCGTGAACCCGCTGCGCGATCCGCGGGACCGGCGCATCCCGCGGCTGGCCGGCCCGTGCGTGCTCGTGCTGTTCGGCGTCACTGGTGACCTGGCCAGCAAGAAGCTGCTGCCGGCCATCTACGACCTGGCGAACCGCGGCCTGCTGCCGCCCGGCTTCTCGCTCGTCGGCTTCGCGCGGCGCGACTGGGAGGATGACGACTTCGCCAGGATCACGCATGACGCCGTGAAGGCGCACGCGCGGACCCCGTTCCGCGAGGAGGTCTGGCAGCAGCTGGCGGAGGGCATCAGGTTCGTATCCGGCGAGTTCGCGGACGACGGCGCCTTCGACCGGCTGGCCGCGACCGTTGCCGAACTCGATGCCGACCGGGGCACGGGCGGCAACTACGCCTTCTACCTGTCGGTGCCGCCCAACGCCTTCCCGGTCGTGGTGCAGCAGCTGAAGCGATCGGGCCTGTCCAGCCCGGGCGAGCCGGTCGACGGCCTTTCGCAGCCGTGGCGTCGGGTGGTGATCGAGAAGCCCTTCGGCCACGACCTGGCGAGCGCCAGGGAGCTGAACGCCATGCTGGCAGCGGTCTTCCCGCCGTACGCGGTGTTCAGGATCGACCATTACCTGGGCAAGGAGACTGTCCAGAACCTGCTGGCCATGCGGTTCTCCAACGCGCTGTTCGAGCCGATCTGGAATCGTAGCTACGTCGACCACGTCCAGATCACGATGGCCGAGGACATCGGCATCGGTGGCCGGGCCGGGTACTACGACGGCATCGGCGCAGCCAGGGACGTGATCCAGAACCACCTGCTCCAGCTGCTTGCGCTGACCGCGATGGAGGAGCCGCTTTCGTTCGCCGCTGAGTCGCTGCGCACCGAGAAGGAAAAGGTGCTCGCCGGGATCCAGCTTCCCGAGGACCTCGAGCTCGGCACGGCACGCGGCCAGTACTCGGCAGGCTGGCAGGGCGGCATCCCGGTGCGCGGCTACCTGGAGGAGGACGGGATCCCGCCCGACTCGGTGACGGAGACCTACGCCGCCGTGCGGCTGACCATCGACAACCGCCGCTGGGCAGGCGTCCCGTTCTACCTGCGCACCGGCAAGCGCCTGCCGACCAGGATGACCGAGATCGCCGTGGTCTTCCAGCGCGCGCCGCACCTGCCGTTCGATGCCACCGACACCAAGGAGCTCGGGCAGAACGCCCTGGTGATCAGGGTTCAGCCGGACGAGGGCGTGACGCTGCGCTTCGGCTCCAAGGTGCCGGGCTCGGCGATGGAAGTCCGGGACGTGAACATGGACTTCGCCTACGGCGAGTCCTTCACCGAGTCCAGCCCGGAGGCCTACGAGCGGCTACTGCTGGACGTGCTCATCGGCGATCCTCCGCTGTTCCCGCGGCAGGAGGAAGTCGAGCTGTCCTGGAGCATCCTGGACCCGATCGAGGACTTCTGGGCCGACCACGGCAAGCCCGAGCAGTACCCGGCAGGCACCAGCGGCCCGGCGAGCGCCGATCAGCTCCTGGCTCGCGACGGCCGGGCCTGGCGGCGGATCTAGGGGTGCTGTCATGCTGACCGACCTGACCGACACCACGACGGCCGACATCAGGGCCGCGCTGATGAGGACCAGGGACCAGATGGGCGGTCCCGCCACCGGCATGGTGCTGAACCTGATCATCATGACCGACGAGTCCAGCCAGCACGACGCAGTGCGCGCGGCCAGCCAGGCCGGCCGCGAGCACCCCTGCCGGGTGCTCGCGGTCATAGCCCGCGAGTCCCGCGTGCCCTCGCGGCTGGACGCGGAGATCAGGTCCGGTGACGGCCTGCCCGGCCAGACCGTGCTGCTGCGGCTGTACGGGCCGATGAGCGAGCACGCTGACTCGGTGATCATGCCGCTGCTGGTGCCAGATACCCCGGTCGTCACCTGGTGGTACGGGCTGCTGCCGACGGCGCCGTCGATCGAGCCGCTCGGGGTGCTCGCGCAGCGCAGGGTGACCGACGCGGCCAGGGCGAGGGTGCCCGCCGAGACACTGGCCGCGCTGGCCGCAGGGTACAAGCCGGGCGATACCGATCTGAGCTGGACCAGGGCGACGCCGTGGCGGTCGCTGCTGGCCGCGATCCTCGATCAGGAACCCGGCCACATCAACGGCGGCGTGGTCAGCGCCGAGGAGCACAACCCGACCGCGGACCTGCTCGCCGCCTGGCTGAGCAGCAGGCTGCGGGCGCCGTTCCTGCGCGAGATGTCCGGCGGGCCCGGCATCACCGAGGTGCGCCTCGGCACTGCGGCCGGCGATGTCACCATCAGCAGGCCCGACGGCCGGGTGGCCACGCTCACCAGGCCCGGGCAGCCTGACCGGCACGTGGCGCTGCAGCGCCGCGACATAGCCGAATTGCTCGCCGAGGAACTGCGCAGGCTTGATCCCGACGACGTCTACGGGGAGTCCCTGGCCGCGGTGGCTGGCCTGGAGGCAGTCTCCTGAGGCTTGCCACGACTCGCCAGGCCGCCCCACGCCGCCGCTAGCGCCGGGCAGTCGTAGCGCTGGAACGGAACGGGTTCGCTGTTGAGCGCCCGTTTGTTACGGCGCGCGACAAATGGCGCTCTAAGCCGGAAATTGGGTCTCCCGAAAACGCGCGGCCAGCGTTACGCTCAGGACAGATCTTCCGCTTGGTTCTGGTGAGCCATGTGTGAAGACCAGGAGGGTCAGCGTTTGGTCATGCTCGATCCGGTATATGCGGATTACAGCACCTTGCCTGCCGGGTTTGCTCACCCGGCGGGCAATAGGGCGTCGCCTGCGCCATCGCTGACCTTGCACCATCCACCACGCCTGCCTTGCCCTCGCAGCGTGCTAGTGGTCAGGCAGGCAAGCCCCTCAGGAGGAATCCGTTGAGCACCACAGATGATGCTCCCGCTGCCGTAGCACAGGCCGCACCAGTCGCGGACCCGGCGCCACTCGGGCTGGCAGCGTTCGCGCTGACCACGTTCTTGCTGTCCGCCGTCAATGCCGGCTGGGCCAAGAACACGTCCGGCCTTGACTGGCTCGGCTATGCGCTCGCCTATGGCGGCCTATGCCAGTTGCTGGCCGGCATGTGGGAGTTCAAGAACAGAAACGTCTTCGGCGCAACCGCATTCTCGACCTATGGCGGATTCTGGATCGGTCTCGGCCTTTGGGCCCTGCTGGCGCATGCCCCGGCTGGCACTAAGGACGTGGGCTGGATCCTGCTGGCGTTCGCCATCTTCAACACCTACATGATGATCTTCGCCACGCAGCTGAACGTGGCCGTCTTCCTGGTCTTCCTGACCCTGGAGCTGACCGAGATCTTCCTGTTCATCGGTGTCCTGGCGGCAAATGCCAACATCGTCAAGATCGGCGGCTACGTGGGCGTCGTGACGGCGTTCGTGGCCTGGTACACCTCCGCGGCGAGCGTGATCAACGGCATGAAGGGCAAGCAGGTCTTCCCTGTTGGCAGCCCGCTGTTCAACCTCGGCGGCTAGGCACACACCAGCGCAGGAGGATCATCGCGTGAGCCCGGGGACTGCCCGCAGTCCCCGGGCTCACGGGTGTAAAGGGTCACACCCGCGCTGGCTCAGGCGCCGCGATGATCCCGATAGCGTGGAGACGTGGATCTACAGGAACGCCGTCAGCTGGACGTGGCCGAGCGGATGGCCAAGGTGAGGGCCAGGGCCCGGCCATGGCGTTCGATCTTCGCTTTCTTTCTCGCCATTGCCGCCGCGCTCGCCGCCGAGTTCTCCGGTGTACAGGGCTGGCACGGCCTGCATTCGGCACACCAGACTCAGCGCGTCATCTTCCTGGCCGGGGCCTGCGCCTTCCTGGTCTTCGGCATGGTGGCGGCAGTCGGCCTGTCTGCCAGGGCTCGGTCCACGGTCCAGCCCCTGATCGGCCAGGCGCACGCCGGCGTGCTCAGGTACGTGCTCGTGCTGATCGGCGTCTTCTCGGTCATCACAATCGAGCTGGCCATCGGCAGGATCGACGTAAAGCAACTGCTGGTCGGGGGTGCCGTAACCGGCGTGCTGATCGGCATTGCCGCGCAGCAGTCGCTGGCCAACCTGTTCGCGGGCCTGGTGCTGCTGTTCGCTCACCCGTTCCGGGTCGGTGACCACGTCCGCTTTCGCGCGGGAGCGCTCTCGGGCCAGATCGAGGGCGTCGTCACCGACATCAGCCTCACCTACGTCAGGCTGGAGACCAGCCTGGGCAGGGTGCTGGTGCCCAACTCGCTGGCGCTGGCATCGGCGGTCCTGCTGGTGTCCCCCGCCGCGGCGAACGGGCTGGACTCGCCCGACCCGAACGCACCGCCGGTGTGGCCCGAGCCACTGACGCCGGCGACTCCTGAGCCGTCCGCGCCACCGGCCGGATCCGGCGGTCCGCCCGGCACCGCGAACCCGGTGTGAGCCAGGCCGGCCATCTGACGCTCGAAACGCCAGATGGCCGGCCTCCCGTCAGGAGCCGGCCATCTGCCATGGCTGCGCGATTAGCTAGTGGTTTGCCTCGTACTTGGCAATGACGTTGGCCGGAATGCGGCCACGGTCGCTGACGTCCATGCCGCTGTGCTTTGCCCAGGCACGGATCTCCGCGCTGCGCTGACGGTGGGCGGCAGTCCGCCGCTTCGGCCTACTTACTCGTCCGGTCACCCTGCGCGCCTTCTCAGCGAACCGCTGCAGGACTTCATCGAACTTCTGGCTGTGCTTCTCGCATAGGTCGATCTCATAATCCCGACCGTCGAGGCTGAACGCGCGCGTCAGGTGCTCGCCGTCAGGAATCTCTTTTGAGTCGTAGTCACAGGCAAACGTGACCGAGATCTTCTGAGCCACTTGTGTATCTCCCCCTTCCCCCGCCGCGAATCTATTCCCTCCTCCATCACGCATGTAACGGCCGCAGGGCTATCTTCCATCGGGGTCCGTTTGGGTTCCCTCCAAACACGCTACCAGCACGTTCGGGGAACGAGCGCGGGGCAGTGGCCTGCCTGCGGGAGCCCGCAGGACGCTGAATTGGCTACCGGGGCCGTTAGCCGAAAACCGCCACGGCCGCGTTCTTAGCCTGCCGAATGCCTGCCAGGGCCACCATCGCCAGATCCGGCCGGGCGGCCAGGTAAGCGATAGCCCGGCCCATCGGAATATCCGTCCTCCGGCCAGGGCTCGCGGTCATAATCGGCGGGCTGCGATCGGCCCCGCTGGAGGTCCTCCCGATAGGCGTCACGTCGGGGCTCGCCAAGCGCGTCAGCGCCGCGTTCCGGAATGTCATTCAGGTATTCGCCGGAGCCGCCCCGCACATAGGGCGGCACAAAGCGCTCGGCCTCGTACCCGCCGGTCGCGGCGTCATCCTCGTCATCCCACCGTTGACCAGCAGATTCCGACTGGTCATACGGCTGGCGTCCGTATCCGGCAACCGAACCGCCGGAGAATTCATCATGGTCATAAGCGCGGTCGGCCTGCTCGGGCGAGTAGCCTCGCCGGCCGTACTCAGCCCAGGACCTCTCGGCTGCCTCGTCCCCGCCCTGCGGCTGCCAGGACTCCTCGATCGCATCATCCCTGGCGTGCCTGGATCCGCGAGCGGGCTCCTCGCGGCCGGGTGCGGCCCGTGCCCGTCTGGGCGGGCTGTCACGGTCATAGCCGGGCGACGGCGCGTCGTCCTCGCCCTCGTAGCCATAGTCGGCCTGGGATGCCTCTGCGTGTCCGCGATCCCGCTCCGGATAGAGCACGGCACCAGTCCGGAACTCGCGCTCGCCGCGGCCCTGCCGGGACCGGCGGCCCTGCCGAGGCGGCGGCGGCTCCTGGTCATCCGGGCCGCGCTGCAGGATCTCGACCATCCTGGGCAGGTCTTCTATGGGCAGGCGGAACGTGCCGGTGCACATACCGCCCTGCCAGATGCTGAAGACCGCTATTCCCGTGTCGGCATACCAGCTCAGCCGCATGCTCCGGGAACTGCCCCTGACGTCGAAGAAGACCTCACCGAGACGAGGCAGCGGTGCTGCGTCGGACGCGGACATGAGGCTATGGTGACCCCAGTGGGCGGGATCTGTCCAGTTAATGATCATTAAGTACGACGCGCACCGGCCCGTGGATTGCGGACATATTCCCAATCCCGGCTGCGGCCGGGCCGTCATGGGTGGCATGATTGTCCGGCGGCCGCGCGCCTCGGGCCGGCACCCCATACCAAAGTCGCGGCCGTGCTTGAGCCGTACCGGGAACATCACGCCGGTCCGGCGCGTTGCATGATGCGACGGGGCAATTGCCACACACCGCGCGAGAAATACCGTCCGGCGCCCCGGCGCGCGGGACGGCGCGCTAGCAGTGAACGAACATGCACTGAATGAACTTGTCGCAATGACGAACTGCGGCCAATGACGGTCGCGGTCACCGGGTTGAGGAGAACCATCCATGTCTGAGGTACGCCGTCAAGCCACCCTGATGCAACGGCCGAACTGGGGCTGGCAGGACCAGGCTTCGTGCCGTGGGCGTGATGTCGTGCTCTTTTTCGGCCCTGACGGTGAGCGCCAGCCCGAGCGGGAGATCCGCGAGCGCAAGGCCAAGGCCGTCTGCAATGCCTGCCCGGTCCGCGCCGAGTGCCTGACTTATGCCGTCAGCCGACCGGAGAAGTACGGAACCTGGGGCGGCCTGAATGAGGAGGAGCGCTCCTCCGAGCGACGCCGCAGGATGCGCCGGGCCAACGCGGCCTAACCGATACCGTCCCGCCCGCGGGCCGGCCACGAGCCCGATAATGGGCCCATGGTGTGCCCGCACTGCCGCGCCCAAGACCATGACCGCTGCCCTGGCGGGACCTGGTGCGACTGCCAGCACCAGACTCCCGTCCGGCCAGTCGACGTCGCCCTGAGCTGGATCCGGCAGGGCTGAGCGTCAGGAGCCGATGCCGCACGCTTGCGCCACCGCGGCAGCGGCATCCTCGCGGTTGCTCGCCGCCAGGACGCCTGGCCGCTCGAAGTCGGTCATGTACACGTATGCGGCCTGGGCCGGGCTGCTCGCATCGTTCAGCAGCGGGATGTACTGTGCCCACTGCTGGTTGAAGGTCAGGATGGCCTGCAGTTGAGTCTGCAGGTCGGCCTGCGCGTTCCCGGTGACAAAACCCGCCGGCAGCGGTGTCCAGCCGATGAGGCCGCCGCCGCCGGTGCCGACCGCCTCAGGGTCGCCGCCTGACTCCTGGTAGATGTTTCCGGTGATGCCGGCCGCGGCCACCGGCGTGTAGCCGTTGGCGACCAGGAAGGTCACGATCGTCCCGTAGTTTTCCGGCAGCAGCGCGGCGGGCGTGTTACCGGCGCAGGTGAACGCCGCGCTGGCTGACGAGCTCGGCGTGGGGTCGGCGGATGGCTGGCCGGTCGCGCCGGCCTGCGACGACCCGGCAGGCGCGGCCGAGCTGCCCGCGGGCTGGCTGGATCCGCCTGAGGCAGCCGGGGTCGGCGCGGCGGAGCCTCGGGCCCCGGGCGTCGGGTGACCGGACATCCGCAGTGCCCTGATCACGGCGGGCTCGGAGCTGGCCGTGGTGACCAGCGGGCCAAGGGCTCGGGCGGGCAGGCCGTGCGCGGACGCTGGTGCGGCATCGAATTGCGTGAACTGCCACCCGGCGATAGCACCTACCGCAACGAGTGCCGGAAGCGCCATGCCCAGCCGCCTAGTGGACTTCTGCGCTGTCCACGGCGCGCAGTGGCGGCCGGTCCTCCTGAGCTTCCTCGGCTTGCGCTGCTCGTAGCGTGCTGAACCCACACCCTGCCTTACGCCGGTCCCTCGCCCGCCTACTGAGCCACTGGCTGCCTGCCGTTCGTTGGGCCTGACTCGTTCGACCGACCAGTCTGCCAGGCAAATTGTGATGATTCATGTCTTAGAGTGATTGATAGTCCTATACGACTATGTGCGATTCCAGTCATGCGCGATAGCGCTCTGTGCCCGGATCAGCCGGCGGAGCCGGCGGTTGCGGCGCGAAGCCGCCACTCCCGGCGGCCACGACCGGCTGAGGCAGAAATGACCCGAAATGACTATGCCGGGTCAGCTGTCGGCCTCGGCCGGGCCGCCGGACGTTATCCGGAATCTCGGCAGCGGCGACGGCAGCAGGAGCAGGGCACCTAGCAGGCCGCCCGCGACAGAGACCCAGATCGTCAGCCGGAGCCCGATCAGCGCCCCGAGCAGGCCGCCGGCCAGCGCCCCCAGCGGCCTGGCGCCGTAGTTGACGGCCTGGAACGCACCAGACACCCTGGCCAGCAACTCATGCGGCGTCACGGCAGCGAATATCGCGCCGATGCTGATGTCCAGGATCATCATTCCGAAGCCCGATCCGAACTCCGAGGCGAACAGCATGGCCAGGACAACGGGCCGCGGGCCGCTCGCCAGGGGCACGAGGGCCAGCGGCAGCACGAAGAGCAGGCAGCCGATCGTGTAGGCCATGCCTTCCCCGATCGCCGCGGCGATTCGCTTGGTAAGGGCCGCGCCCACTACCCCGCCGACGGAGGCCGCGCCCATCAGCAGCCCTAGCTCCCCGGCCCCGATGTGCAGGTCCCGGACGGCGTAGAGCAGGAAGATGGCCAGGAACATGAGGTCGAAGAAGTTGATGACCGCGACGGCCAGCAGTGATGCCCGGACGATCGGCGACCGGGCAATGAAGCTCGCGCCCGCGGTGACCGCACCCTGGCCGCTGGCCTCGCTGGCGGGCTCGACGGCAGTCACCCGGCTCAGGAACCAGGCCGAGCCCAGGTAGGACAGCGCGTCCGCGAAGATCGCGACTGGTGCCGAGAGGGCCTGCACGAGCAGGCCGCCGACGCTCGGGCCGCCGACGAAGGACAGCGCGCGGCTGCCGTAGATGAGCGAGTTTGCCTCGACGTACTGCTCCTTGCGAAGCAGCGAGACGAACAGGGTCGAGTTGCTGACGCTGAACAGCACGCTGAGCGTGCCGACACCGAACGCGACGGCCAGCAACTGGCCGAAGGTGAGCAGCCCGAGCAGGTAGCAGGCGGGAACGCTGGCCAGCAGCGCGAACCTGCCAATGTCCGCGGCGATCATCGTTGACCGCCGCCGGCCGCGGCGGTCAACCAGGACGCCTGCGTGCAGGCCGAACAGCAGGCTGGGCAGCCATTCCAGCGCAGTCAGGTATCCCATCTGCGCCGAGCCCGCGCGCAGGACCAGCACCGCGGCGAGCGGGACGGCGATCCCGGAGATCTGGTCACCGAACATCGAGATCGTCTGCGCGGTCCAGTACCGGCGGAACTCCCGCTGCGCCAGCAGGACTGGCAGCCGGACTGGCAGCCGGCGAGCCAGCCGCCCGGCGGCTGGCGCAGAGCGGCGCGCTGCCGCGTGCTCGGCGCGGGCTGTCACTCGCGGTCCCCGCCGGAGGTACCCGGCCCGGCGCCGATGCGCGGGTGGGCGATGTGCAGGAAGCTCACCAGGCGCGCGCCGGGTGGCCGCAACTCGGGATCGGCGGTCCGGTCAAGGTAGGCATCGACGAGCTCATGGATGCGGCCGCGCAGCCCGTCGAGTTCCCCGGCGGTGAGGTAGACCAGCGAGTCGCCGAAGTGCGCGGCCCGCTGCCAGTCCTCGGGTTCGTCGTCCCTGACCGCCAGCCACCGGCTCAGGTCCTCGAAGTAGTAGTCCGCCAGGACGCTGGATAGCAGGCCGGACGCGGCCGCCACCTTCGGGTCCCGCGCGACCTTGGGCAGGTCGGTGAACATCTCCACGGACCGCCACGGACGCTCCCGACCCTGGCCACCGGCGGCCTCTTCCACGAGCCCGTACTTGGCGAGCTGCCGCAGGTGAAAGGACGTGCTGCCGGAACTCTCGCCAGTCAGCTCCGCGGCCCTGGTCGCGGTCAGCGGGCCCTCGGTGCGCAGCAGGCCCATCAGGGCCAGCCGGACCGGATGCGCGAGTGCGCGCAGCGCCTTCGGGTCTGTCAGCCGCGTCGCCGCGCGGTGCCGCTCGCTCTCGGATGCCATACCTGCCAAGATAGCTTTGCAAAGCTATCTTGGCAAAGCTGGACCGGCGCAGAACGGTCGTGGCTATTAGATTGCCGCCGCTAGCCGTACGGCCGGAAATCCTTGCTCCAACATTAGAAATGGCAATACGCAGTCATTAAGTCACTTCGGGTAGTGGTCCTCCGTAGCTCTGCGCAGCAAGGGGACAGCAATGCCGAAGCCGATGCAGTCCGATCAGCGGTACATGCCGGGTCTGGACGGACTGCGCGCCCTGGCCGTGCTGGCTGTGATCGCCTTCCACGAGCAGCTTGGCTGGGCTCCCGGCGGGTTGCTCGGCGTGGGCGTGTTCTTCACCCTCAGCGGTTATCTCATTACCGACCTGCTGCTCAGCCAGTGGCGCGGCAGCGGCCGGATGCGGCTGGCCGACTTCTGGCTTCGCCGGGCGCGCCGCCTCCTGCCGGCCTTGTTCGTCATGCTCGCCGTGGTCACTGCCTGGGTCACGATCGCTGACCGGGCCCGCCTGGCCAGCCTGCGCGGAGCCGTCGCGGCGGCGGCCACCTACTCAAGCAACTGGTACCTGATCATCACGAACAACTCCTACTTCGCCAGGTTCGCGCCGGCGCAGCCGCTCGATCATCTCTGGTCGCTGGCAGTGGAGGAACAGTTCTACCTGATCTGGCCATGGCTGCTGCTGCTCGGCATCCTGGCGATCAGGCGGCGGCCGGGAGCGGTCGGCTGGCTGGCGCTTCCCACCCTGGCGCTGGCGGCGGCCTCGACCGTGGCGATGCTCATGCTCTATCAGCCGGGCTACGACCCGACCAGGGTGTACGAGGGCACTGACACCAGGGCGGCCGGGCTCCTGATCGGCGCCGCGCTGGCCATGCTCTGGCCGAGCGGCAAGGCCGCCAGGGCCGGCCGCGCCACTCGGCTGGCGCTGGATGTCCCGGCCTTCGCCGGGCTCGCCGTCATCGGCTTCATGATCTGGCGGGTGGGCCAGTACTCGCCGTTCCTGTACCGCGGCGGAATGCTGCTGCTGTCCCTGGCGACGGCAGCGGTGGTGGCCGGGGTGGCCGTTCCCGGCTCGGGCATCGGGCGCATCCTCGCCTGGCGCCCGCTGCGCTGGCTCGGAGTGCGCTCCTACGGCATCTACCTGTGGCACTACCCCGTCATCGTGCTGACCTCGCCGCCCAACGCCACGCAGGACCTGCCGCGGGCGGCCGCCCAGACCGCGGCGAGCATCGGCCTGGCCGCACTGTCCTGGCGATTCATCGAGGAGCCGGTACGGCACGGGGCCATCGCGCGGCTCTGGGAACGCGCCCGCTCCGGCCGGCTCAGGCAGGTCGGCTGGATCAGCATGGCCGCGGCCGGGGCAGCTGCCGGGGTCCTGGTCGTAGCTTGCGCCGGGCTGGTCACAGCCAGGCCCGCGCCTGCCTCCGGTGCCGCCGCTGGCCTGACCGGATCATCCTCCCTTTCCGGGTCCACCAGCACCGTTACCAGAGACTCGGCCGGCAAGGGCTCGCGTCCCCGGCCGGCCAAGGCGACGCCGGCCGCCACGACCCAGGGCCAGCTCCGCACGTCCTGCACGTCGGTGGCGCATATCGGCGACTCCACCTCGGAGGGAATGGTCTCCTCCGACTACCTGCCCGATCCGGCGGACCGGCTGGCGGAACGGTACGAGGACGTCGGCGTGAAGACCGTATACACCAACATCACCGGCGCGCGATCGGTCGTGGAGGTGCTGCCAGGCACCACCAACGGCTACACGGCCATGCTGCAGCTGCGCAGCCAGGGCTTCGCCGGCTGCTGGGTCATGGCACTCGGCACCAACGACACCGCGGACGTCGCGGTCGGCTCGAACGTCGGGCTCATGACCCGGATCCAGCGGATCATGGCGGCCGCTCGCGGCGAGCCGGTCATGTGGGTCAACGTGATCTCGCTGCTGTCCTCCGGCCCGTACGCCGAGTCCAACATGCAGAAGTGGGATCAGACCCTGCTGCAGGCCTGCCCGAGGTATCCGAATATGCGGGTCTTCGACTGGGCCGCGCTGGCCAAGCCGTCCTGGTTCATCAACGACGGCATCCACTACACCTCGGCCGGCTACGCGCAGCGGTCCAGGCTCATCGCCGACGGGCTCGCGATGGCCTTCCCCGCCGGCGGCCCGGCCAGCAGCTGTCTCGTCCAGCTGCCGCCCGGAATCGTGCAGCCGCCCGCGCCCGCCGCCAGCGCTCAGGGCAGCCCTGCCGAGCCGGCGGTCGGACGCCTGCACCCCGAATAGCGGCGGGGCCAGGAATAGCCACGGGGCCGGCGCGGTTGCGCCGGATGCGGTTGCCGCCAATGGCAGCGGGTAGCTGCATGAACGATCAGCGTTGCCTGCGCGCTCTATGTGACCCTAGCTACAGAGCGTGCAGTTTTGGGTTGTTGGGCCTACCGTGGGGTGAAGGCCTTCGGCTGGTGCCGGTGAGTCGCGCATCGCCCCGGTAGGATGCCGTGATGCAGCACGCTGCAAGGAGGAGCCCGGGACATGGAGAGGCTGGCCGCGGAAGCGGCTGAGGCGCTGGAAGGGGCACCGGCCGAGGAAGTCATCGCGTGGGCCGCGCGCACGTTCGGCCCGCGGATCTGTATCACCTCCTCGATGAGCGATGCCGTCCTCGTCAGCCTCGTGTCCAAGCAGCTCCCCGGCATCGACGTGCTCTTCCTTGACACCGGCTACCACTTCCCCGAGACCATCGGCACCAGGGACGCGGTGTCGGCCGTCTACCCTGTGAACCTCATCAACGTGACGCCGCCGACCACGGTGGCCGAGCAGGACACCGAGCTCGGCCCCCGGCTCTACAGCCGCAACCCGGACCTGTGCTGCTACCTGCGCAAGGTCGTCCCGCTCGAGCAGGCCATGGCCCCCTACGACGCGTGGTTCACCGGCGTCAGGCGCGAGGAGACCGAGGCCCGCAGCGACACCAAGGTCGTCTCGTTCGACCCCAGCCGCGAGATGGTGAAGGTCAATCCGATCGTCGAGTGGACTCAGCAGCAGGTCGACGACTACATCGCCGCCGAGGGCGTGCTGGTGAACCCGCTCATCTACGACGGCTACCCGTCGATCGGCTGCCGCACCTGCACCGCCAGGGTCGCCAAGGGCGCCGACCCGCGCAGCGGGCGGTGGGCAGGAACCGCCAAGACCGAGTGCGGTATCCACATCTGACCGGGACCAGCACCCATGAGGTGCTTAACCAGGTCCCCCCGCTCGAGGGCCACGACGTCGCCGCGGACCCGGCGCTGCTCGCCGCGCTGAACCGTGAGGGCGCCGGCTGGGCCGCGGCGGAGCTGCACGAACTCGGGCGGCTGGCCGGGGCAGCCAGCACTCAGGAGCTCGCCAGGCTGGCCAACACCTGCAAGCCGGTGCTGCATACCCACGACGCGCGCGGCTACCGGGTCGACGAGGTCGAGTTCCACCCGTCCTGGCATCAGCTGATGACAACCGCAGTCAGCCATGGCCTGCACGCCACCCCGTGGACCGACGGCCGGCCTGGAGCGCACGCAGCCAGGGCCGCCAAGTTCCTGGTATGGACGCAGGCAGAGGCCGGGCATGGCTGCCCGGTCTCCATGACCTACGCCTGCATCCCAGCCCTGCGGCACGCCCCCGACCTCGCCGCCCGTTTTGAGCCGCTGCTCGCGGCCACCGTCTACGACCCGGGCCTGCGCGTTCCGCTGACCAAGGCGGGCCTGCTGGCCGGCATGGCGATGACCGAGAAGCAGGGCGGCTCCGACGTAAGGGCAAACACCACTCGCGCCGAGCCCGCCGGTGCCGGAAGTTACCTGCTGACCGGGCACAAGTGGTTCTGCTCGGCGCCCATGTGCGACCTGTTCCTGGTGCTGGCCCAGGCGCCCGAGGGTCTCACGTGCTTCCTGCTGCCCAGGGTCCTGCCCGACGGCAGCCGCAACGCCATGCGGATCCAGCGCCTGAAGGACAAGCTCGGCAACACCTCCAACGCTTCCTCCGAGGTCGAGTACGACCGCGCGGTCGCCTGGCCAGTCGGCGAGCCGGGGCGCGGCATCGCCACGATCCTGGAGATGGTCAGCGCCACCCGGCTGGACTGCGTCCTCGGCAGCGCCGCGGGCATCAGGCAGGCCTGCGTGACCGCGGGGCACCACGCCAGGCACCGCAGCGCGTTCGGCGCGAGGCTGATCGACCAGCCGGTCATGACCGAGGTCATCGCCGACCTCACGCTCGAGTCCGAGGCGGCAACCACGCTGGCCATGCGGCTGGCCGGAGCCGCCGACCGGGCCAGCCGCGGCGATGCCGGCGAGGCCGCGCTGCTCAGGCTCGCCCTGCCCGCGGCCAAGTACTGGATCTGCAAGCGCGCCCCCGCGATCACTGCGGAGGCACTGGAGTGCCTGGGCGGGAACGGCTACGTCGAGGAGTCAGTGCTGCCGAGGCTGCTGCGGGACGCGCCGCTGAACTCCATCTGGGAGGGCTCGGGCAACGTGACAGCGCTGGACGTGCTGCGCGCGCTTGCCCGCGCGCCTGACTCGGCCGAGGCGCTGCTTGCCGAGGTCGACCTGGGCGCCGCGGACAGCCGCGTCGCGGCCGCCGCTTCCGGGCTGCGGCAGGCCCTGAAGGATGCCGCGGCGGACGGCGCCGCCGCCCAGCGGAATGCCCGCCGCCTGGCGGGCCAGATCGCGGTCACGCTGCAGGCAGCCCTCCTCGCCCGGCTGGCGCCCGAGCCTGTGGCGCAGGCCTACCTAGGCAGCCGGCTCCAGGACGGGCCAGGCGGCCCGGCCAGCCCGCTGGGATCCTTGCCCGACGGGCTGGACCTGGCGGCAATCCTGGACCGGTCGGCTGTTACCGCCAGGTAAGGTCAGCGGATGCAAGTCTGGCCAGGGACCGCCTACCCGCTGGGCGCAACGTGGGACGGATCGGGCACTAACTTCGCTTTGTTCTCCGAGGTCGCCGAGCGCGTGCAGCTCTGCCTGTTCAGCGAGTCCGGCGAGGAAACGCAGATCGGCCTGACCGAGGTCGACGGTTTCGTCTGGCACTGCTATCTGCCGGCGGTCGGGCCTGGCCAGCGCTATGGCTATCGCGTTACCGGACCGTATGAGCCGCGCAAGGGGCACCGGTGCAACCCGGCCAAGCTGCTGCTCGACCCGTACGGGAAGGCAGTGGACGGGAGCCTGCGCTGGGATCCGGCTCTGTTTGCCTACCAGCCGGGAAATCCCGATGCGGTCAGCGACGCCGACAACGCGCCGTTCATGCCGCGCAGCGTCGTGATCAACCCGTACTTCGACTGGGCTACCGACCGGTCCCCGCGCACGCCTTACCACCAGACCGTCATCTACGAGGCGCACGTGCGCGGCCTGACCATGCGGCACCCGCAGGTGCCGCCGGAGCTGCGCGGCAGCTACCTGGGACTGGCGAGCACGCCGGTCATCGATCACCTGACCAGGCTCGGGGTCACGGCGATCGAGCTGATGCCGGTGCACCAGTCGGTGCCCGAGCAGGAGCTCGTGCAGCGCGGGCTGACCAACTACTGGGGCTACAACACCATCGGGTTCCTCGCCCCGCACAACGGCTACTCCTTCTCCAGCGAGCCGCACGGCCAGGTCGCCGAGTTCAAGTCCATGGTGAAGGCACTGCACGCGGCCGGCATCGAGGTCATCCTGGACGTGGTCTACAACCACACCGCGGAGGGCGGCGCGCTCGGACCGACGCTGTCGTTCCGCGGCATCGACAACGCCGCCTACTACCGGCTCGACGACTCCGACCCGTCGGTGTACCTGGACTACACCGGGTGCGGCAACAGCCTCAACGTCCGGCACCCGCACGCACTGCAGCTGATCATGGACTCGCTGCGCTACTGGGTGCTCGACATGCACGTGGACGGGTTCAGGTTCGACCTGGCCGCCGCCCTCGCCCGCGAACTGCACGAGGTGGACAGGCTGTCGGCGTTCTTCGAGCTCGTCCAGCAGGACCCGGTGGTGTCGCAGGTCAAGCTGATCGCCGAGCCATGGGACGTGGGCGACGGCGGCTACCAGGTCGGCAAGTTCCCGCCGCTGTGGAGCGAGTGGAACGGCAAGTACAGGGACACGGTGCGGGACTACTGGCGCGGAGTCCCCGCGGCCCTGCCCGAGTTCGCCTCCCGGCTCACCGGCTCGGCTGACCTGTACGAGACCAGCGCCAGGCGCCCGGTGGCGTCGGTGAACTTCTTCACCTGCCACGACGGGTTCACGCTGGCCGACCTGGTCAGCTATAACGTCAAGCACAACGAGGCCAACGGCGACCACAACGCCGACGGCACCGACGACAACAGGTCTTGGAACTGCGGTGTCGAGGGGCCGACCGACGACCCCGCGATCGCCGACCTGCGGGCGCGCCAGGAGCGCAATTTCCTGGTCACCCTGTTCTGCTCGCAGGGGGTGCCGATGCTGCTGGCCGGTGACGAGCTCGGCCGCACGCAGCTTGGCAACAACAATGCCTACTGCCAGGACAACGAGGTGTCCTGGGTGGACTGGCAGGCCGCGCAGGAGCACGCGGGCCTGCAGGAGTTCACCGCGATGCTCAGCGCGCTGCGCCGCGACCACCCGGCATTCAGGCGGCGCCGTTTCTTCAGCGGCGAGCAGCACGGGCCCGACGGGACCGTGCGCGACATCATCTGGCTGACACCGGCGGGAAACGAGATGACCATCGACGACTGGCGTTCCGGCTACGCCCGGTCGATTGGCGTCTTCCTGAACGGGCACGCGATCACCGAGCCCGGCCCGCGCGGCGAGGCGATCACCGACGACGACTTCCTGCTGCTGTTCAACGCGCACAGCGAGCCAGTCCCGTTCACGCTGCCGGGAGCCGATCTCGCGCCCGGCTGGCAGGCCATCGTCGACACCGCGCTTCCGGCCGGCCGCGCCGCGAACGGCAACGGGACGCCGGCCCTGCCAGTCCACGAGCCCGGCAGCACGCTGCAGGTCAGGGACCGGGCCATCGTCCTGCTGCAGGCACTCGTAGCGGCATAGCTGGGCCGCCGTCGGTCCTGCCCGGTCTTCGCCCCTCCGCGCAGGCTTGAGTGAAACCTGCTCCTGGGGATAGAGACGTGCTGCCTGGAAACGAGATTGTCCCGCTAGCCGGTGTTGTCGTGCCCGCTGACCTGGACTAATGGAGTCAGGACCAACCCTCGTGACCCAGGCCTGACCATTCCCCGCGCGTGTTCACCAACACCTTCCTCGCAACGCTGCTGTCCTGACCGGCGCTGCCGCGGCGCTAGTGCCGCTGGGTGGCTAAGGTGGCGGCGATCAGGACTAACGCGAACGTCGTCAGCCCGACGGCCCCGTGCGTGACCACGATCCTCGCCGGGAAGTGCTGTTCGGCTCCCCTGGCGTGCCTGCCGCCACGGCCAACCAGCCAGCGCGTCAGCATCACGAAGCCGAGCAGGGCCGAGGTGGACAGCACGCCGAAGCCGGTCCAGGCGTACGGCACGTGCTGGCTCACCAGGAAGGCGAGCCAGAACGTCAGGCCGACCGTGGCCAGCAGCGGGTGCGCGAAGATCAGCGCGGCCGGGAAGACGGTGATGCGCGTTGCCTGCTGCCGCAGCCCGCCGTGCGAGAGCCAGACGACCAGCAGGTAGAGCCCGAAGCACGCGGTACCGGCCCAGATGATTGTGGCCACTAGTTCCAGAGCCGACACGCAGCCTGCCCCTCCCGCAGTCTCATTTGCAGTATGCAAATTTACCGTTGCACATTGTGCACCAGATCCAGCGCTCCGCGCGGCCATACGCCATTGCTTGTCCATTGGCGGCCGCCAATTCCGCACTGGCGCACCGGTCAGTTGCGGCGCTGCCGCCGGACCCGACGCGGCTATCTGATTGACTGCTAGCCGTGCGCCAGATCTATCCGCTGGCAGGCCCGGACCTTGAGGTCATCGCTGATGTCACCCAGGGCCAGCTGCCGGGCGCCGTGACCGCGCTGGCGGCGCTCTACCGGAACGGCCAGCATCGCGACCGCCCCTGGCTGCGGGCGAACATGGTCGCAAGCGCCGACGGCGCCGCGGCTATCGCCCAGCGCTCTGGCGGCCTCGGCGGACCGGCCGACCGGATGGTCTTCACGGTGCTGCGCAGCCTCACCGACGTCATCCTGGTGGGCGCGGGGACCGCCAGGGCCGAGCGCTACCGCCCGGTGAGCCGGGCCAGGATCTGGTCCGGGCTGCGCCAGGATAGCCCGCTGCCGCCCATCGCCGTAATCACCGCCAGCCTGGACTTCTCCGGCTGCACCACGCTGCTTGACGACGCGCAGACGATACTGATCACGACGAGCACGGCGGCAGAGCGAGTTCGCGGGCTTTCCGGTCCTGCCAGGGTGCTCACGGCCGGGCAGGACCGCGTCGACGTCCGCCGGGCCCTTGCCGCTCTCGGTGACCTGGGCTACCGGCACGTGCTCTGCGAGGGCGGCCCGCACCTGCTGGCACAGCTAGCCGTGGCAGGGCTGCTCGACGAGCTGTGCCTGACCACCAGCCCGCTGCTGGCATCCGGCGCGGCGAACCGCATCATGGCCGGTCCCACGGACGCGGCGGCGCAGCCCGTCGCCCGGCTCAGGCTCGCGCACCTGCTGACCGACCAGGGCTTCCTGCTCTCCCGTTACGAGTGCGTCCCCGACTGAAAGGACTCTAGCCATGCCGCTGCACGCCAAGGTCGACGAGACTCACGGCCCCGCGGAGCTCAGCTGCAACCCGGTCTACTGCCAGGACGTGGGAACGCTGCCCAAGAACCAGATGCCGGCTGAGCCCATGCCCGCGGACACCGCGCTGCAGATCATCAGGGACGAGCTGATCCTGGACGGCAACGCGCGGCTCAACCTGGCGACGTTCGTGACCACCTGGATGGAGCCGCAGGCCGACGACCTGATGCACGACTGCTTCAGCAAGAACATGATCGACAAGGACGAGTACCCCCAGACCGCGGAAATCGAGCGGCGCTGCGTCAACATCCTGGCCCATCTCTGGCACGCTCCCGCCGCGGTCAGTGCCGGCGACGGCACTCAGGACGGCAGCGAGTCCGGTTCCGCGACCGGCTGCTCCACCACCGGCTCGAGCGAGGCCTGCATGCTGGGCGGCCTGGCACTGCTGTGGCGCTGGCGCGCCGGGCGCGCCGCGGCCGGGATCACCGGGCCCGAGCGGCCGAACCTGGTCATGGGCGCCAACGTGCAGGTCTGCTGGGAGAAGTTCTGCCGGTACTGGCAGGTCGAGTCCAGGCAGGTGCCGATGGAGCCAGGGCGGCTGCACCTGACCGGCGCCGGGGCCGTGGCCGAGTGCGACGAGAACACCATCGGCGTCGTGGCCGTCCTCGGGTCCACCATGGACGGCAGCTACGAGCCGGTCGCCGAGATATCCGCCGCGCTCGACGCGCATCAGCAGCAGACCGGCCAGGACATCCCGGTGCACGTGGATGCCGCGTCGGGCGGATTCGTGGCCCCGTTTCTGGCCCCTGACCTCGAGTGGGACTTCCGGGTGCCGCGCGTTGCCTCGATCAACACCTCCGGCCACAAGTTCGGCCTTGTGTACCCGGGCGTCGGCTGGGTCATCTGGCGGGACGCTGCGGCCCTCCCCGAGGACCTGATCTTCAACGTCAACTACCTCGGCGGCGAGATGCCGACCTTCACGCTTAACTTCTCCCGGCCCGGCGGCCAGGTAGCCGCTCAGTACTACAACTTCATTCGGCTGGGCTTCGAGGGGTACCGCGAGGTCCAGCTGACGTGCCAGCGAGTGGCGAAGTACCTGGCCTCCGAGATCGCCGCGATGGGCCCGTTCGAGCTGCTCTCCGACGGCAGCGACCTGCCTGTCCTGGCGTTCAGGCTGACCGACCCCGACAAGGCCGGCTACACGGTGTTCGACCTGTCAGAGCGCCTCCGCCAGCGCGGCTGGCTAGTACCCGCCTACACCTTCCCGGCGAACATGCAGGACACGGCCGTGCTCCGGATAGTGGTGCGCAACGGGCTCAGCCGGGACCTGGCCGCCTCTCTCGTCGACGACCTGCGCGCCCAGGTCAAGGCCCTGACGCACGCCCCCTGCGAGCCGGTCCCCCTGCTACCGGAGGGCCAGCGCAGCGCCTTCGCCCACTAGTTGGCCTGGATTCAGGCGCCCTTGCGGAGCCGGTCGAGGGCTTCGGCCAGGATCGCGGCGCCGTCGGTGTCGTTGCGGCGCTCCTTGACGTAGGCCAGGTGAGTCTTGTAGGGCTCGGCGTGCGGCGGGGCCGGCGGGTTCGCCTGGTCCTGGCCCGCGGGCAGGCCGCAGCGCGGGCAGTCCCAGAACTCGGGAATGGCCGCGTCCGAGGCGAAGCTCGGCTCCGTCTCGTGCTGGTTGCAGCACCAGAAGGAGACACGCACTCGCGGTGCGGCCTCGCCGCGCTCAGCCTCACCCATCGGCCCGGCACCGACCCGGCTGCCGCGAATGGCGTTGCCACTACTCACTGCTCACCCCTTGCTCAAGACGTGCCGATCGTGCGCAGCCGGCCCGCACCGGCTGCTGGTCTAGCCGCCTACCTGTCCAGGATCCCCAGCGCCACGATGGACAAGAACCAGATGATGCCGGTGAAGATCGTGATCCGGTCCAGGTTCCGCTCGACCACCGAGGATGAGCCAAGCGAGGACGAGATGCCGCCGCCGAACAGGTCGGACAGGCCGCCGCCCTTGCCCTTGTGCAGCAGCACCAGGAGGATCATGAGCAGGCTGGTGATGATGAGGATAACCTCAAATGCGACAGTCACCGTAGTTTCTCGTCTCCGTGTGCTCGGCGCAGCCAGTTGGGCTCACGAGGGGCTCGCCACCGTGGCGCCCCTGGGGGGTTCACGGGGGGGTTGCCCCCTGTGAGTCACGATACCGGCAGATCCTGACGAACTCGCCGGGATCGAGGCTGGCACCGCCTACCAGAGCCCCGTCGATGTCTGGCTCCGCCATGATCGCGGGCATGTTGTCGGACTTCACTGATCCGCCATACAGGATACGCGTACCTGCAGCCACTGCGTCCCCGTGAACGGCGGAAATGCGGCTGCGGACGGCCCGGCAGACCTCCTGCGCGTCCTCCGGGGTCGCCACCTGCCCCGTTCCTATCGCCCAGACCGGCTCATAGGCCACGACTAGCCCGCTGACCTGCTCGGCGCTCAGCCCGGCCAGCCCGCCGTCGAGCTGGCCAGTGACCGTCTCAAGCTGCTGGCCGGCCTCGCGGACGGCCAGCGACTCCCCCACGCACAGGATCGGGGTCATCGCGCGCTCGAGGATCTTCCTGACCTTGGCATTGACCAGGGCATCGTCCTCGTGGTGGTACTGCCGCCGCTCGGAGTGGCCAGCCAGCACGAACTGGCAGCCGAGCTTGGCGAGCATCCGCGCCGACACATCGCCGGTATACGCGCCGTCGTCGTGCGGAGAGACGTCCTGGGCACCCCACAGCAGGCGCAGCTTGTCTCCCTCGATCAGGGTCTGGACGCTGCGCAGCGAGGTGAAGGCAGGCAGGATCGCGATGTCCGCCGCATCGAAGTCCCTGTCGGTGAGCGCGAAGGCCAGCTTCTGGGTGAGCGCGATCGCCTCGAAGTGGTTGTTGTGCATCTTCCAGTTGCCGGCGATCAGCGGCTTCCTGGCCGCCCTGGGAGCCACGACGCCTAGCCTTCGGCGTCCAGCGCTGCCAGGCCAGGCAGCCTGGTGCCTTCCAGGTACTCCAGGCTGGCCCCGCCGCCGGTGGAG
The DNA here is from genome assembly GCA_035621915.1 of Streptosporangiaceae bacterium. Classification (GTDB taxonomy): domain Bacteria; phylum Actinomycetota; class Actinomycetes; order Streptosporangiales; family Streptosporangiaceae; genus JAJYUU01. Next base: position 32,131 of record DASPWG010000212.1, on the reverse strand, counting down.
ATGTGGCTGAAGCGGTCCTCGGGGACGCCGAGCTTGCGCACCGCCGCGGCCGAGTCACCGCCGCCGACCACCGTCAGGCCTGGCAGCGCGGCGATGGCCTCGGCGACCGCGCGCGTGCCGCCGGAGAAGGCTGGGAACTCGAACACCCCGACCGGCCCGTTCCAGAACACCGTGGCGGCGTCGGCCAGCTTGGCCGCGAACAGCTCCCTGGTCGCCGGGCCCATATCCAGGCTCTCGCGGTCGGCCGGGAAATCGGTCACGGGAAACACAGCGTGTTCGGCGTCCGGCGCGTAGTCAGTCGCGCCCACCAGGTCGACGGGCAGCACGATCTCGACCCCGCGTGCCTCCGCGTCGGCCATCACCTGCGCGACCTCGTCGATCATGTCGGCCTCGAGCAGTGACTTGCCGACCTGATAGCCCTTGGCCGCCAGGAACGTGTACGACATCCCGCCGCCCAGCAGGATCCGGTCGGCCTTGTCCAGCAGGTTCTTAATGACGCCGAGCTTGTCGGAGGGCTTGGAGCCGCCGAGCACCACCACATAAGGTCTGGCCACGTCCTTCGTGAGCCGCTCCAGTACCGCGACTTCGTCCTCGACCAGGTGGCCCGCGGCGTGCGGGAGCAGCGCCGGCACGTCGTACACGCTGGCGTGCTTGCGGTGCAGCGCGCCGAACCCGTCGCCCACGTAGACCTGCGCCAGCCCCGCCAGCCGCCGCGCCAGCTCGGCTCGGACCGCGTCGTCCTTGCTGGTCTCGGCTGGCTCGAACCTGACGTTCTCCAGCAGGGCCACATCGCCGTCGGCCAGGGCCGCCGCGGTGGCCGTGGCTGACTCACCTGCCACGTCAAAGGCCAGTGGCACCGGCTTGCCTACAAGCTCGGACAGGCGGGCCGCGACCGGGGCCAGTGACGGGCCGCCGGCGGCCCGGTCGGCATATGTAGCCCCGGACGGCCTGCCCAGGTGGGCGGCGATCAGCACCCGGCCGCCCCGTTTCGATATATCAGTGATTGTCGGGAGGCTAGCCCGGATCCGGCCGTCGTCGGTGATCGTGGTGCCGTCCAGCGGGACGTTCAGGTCGGCCCGGAGCAGGACGACCTTCCCGGCGACATCGGTGCCGGCGAGGCTCTTCATGCCGGCAGGCTGGCGCCGACCAGCGCCGCCAGGTCGGCCAGGCGGCTGGAGTAGCCCCACTCGTTGTCGTACCAGCCGATGACCTTGACCTGATCGCCGGACGCCATCGTGAGCAGCGAGTCGAAGGTGCAGGAGTACGGCGTCCCGACGATGTCGGAGGACACGATCGGGTCGGAGGTGTAGTGCAGGATGCCCTTCAGCGCACCGTCGGCGGCAGCCCGGTACGCGGCGTTGACTTCCTCGATGCCGGCCTCGCGCTCCAGCTGGACCACCAGGTCGGTGACCGAGCCGTCCATCACCGGGACACGCATGGCCAGGCCGTCCAGCTTGCCCTTCAGCTCCGGCAGCACCAGCGAGGTGGCCTTGGCGGCGCCCGTCGTGGTCGGGATGATGTTCTGCGCCGCTGCCCTGGCCCGCCGCAGGTCCTTGTGCGGGAAGTCCAGGATCACCTGGTCATTGGTGTAGGCGTGGATGGTCGTCATGAAGCCCTTGCGGATGCCGAAGCTGTCGGCAAGTACCTTGGCCATCGGCGCCACGCAGTTGGTGGTGCACGACGCGTTCGAGATGATGTTGTGGCTAGCCGGGTCGTACTTGTCGTCGTTGACGCCCATCACGATCGTGATGTCCTCGCCGGTCGCCGGGGCGGAGATGATCACCTTCCTGGCGCCGCCTGCCAGGTGCTGGGCCGCGTCGGCCGCCTTGGTGAACCGGCCGGTCGACTCGATCACGACGTCCACCCCGAGCTCGCCCCAGGGCAGCGCGGCCGGGTCCTTCTCGGCCAGCATCTTGATCTCGTGCCGCCCGACCCTGATCGCGTCATCCTCGACTGTCACGTCCTCCTCGAGCGTGCCGAGCAGGGTGTCGTACTTGAGCAGGTGCGCGCACGTCTTGAGGTCGCCCAGGTCGTTCGCTGCGACGATCTCGATGTCCGCCGAGCCAGCGTGCACCGCTCGCCAGAAGTTTCGCCCGATCCGGCCGAAACCGTTAATCCCCACTCGGACAGTCACCGCCGAGCTCCTTCCATTCGATGACGCCGGCTCACCCAGCGCGAACCTTACCCGAACGCCCCGGAAACCAGGATCTCAAGGATCGCCGGCGCAGGTCGCACGGACCGGCCATTCGCCGCCCGGCCGCCCTCTATCCTGACGGCGTGACCGAGGGCCCATCCACCTCCGCGACCGGGCCGGCTGGCGCGCGGACCGGTCTGCGGGCGAGCCTGACCGCTGCCGGGCTGGCAGCCGCCACGGCGCTCGGCGGCGCCCTGCTGTGGGGGCTCGCGGCGGCCGCGCTGGACCGGCAGTTCCTGGCGGCGGCGCTGCTGATCGGAATCGGCGCCGGGTCCTGCGTGGCCCGCTGGCGACCCGGTCACTGGCCCACTATCGCGGCAGGAACGGCGCTGACGCTCTGCGGCTGCGCGCTCGGCACGCTGCTCGCCGTCGTCTTCGTCCTCCTCGGGCGGCACAACCTCGCCACGGTGCTGGCGCATCTGGGCGCGGTGGCGCGGATCTACCCGAGCGCGGTCGGCTGGCTCGGGCTGGTCTTCTGGGTCGCCGCGGCCGTCCTGGCCGCCGGCATACCGCTCTTGCGCCAGCGCGGCACCGCCAGGGCCGTGACCGCCGCCGAGCCAGCCGAGCCGTAGCCTGCGGGCCTAAGGAACCAGCATGTCGGCGGTCAGGCTGGCCTCGGTGTTGGGCACCCCGAGTTCCATGGCGCGGCGGTCCGCGAGCGCCAGCAGGCGGCGGATGCGGCCCGCGATCGCGTCCTTGGTAAGCGCCGGCTCGGCTAGCTGGCCAAGCTCCTCAAGGCTCGCCTGACGGTGCTTGATCCGCAGTTCTCCGGCCAGGATCAGGTGCTCGGGTGCCTCCGACCCGAGGATCTCAAGCGCCCGCTCGACCCTGGCGCCGGCGGCCACGGCAGCCCGGGCGCTGCGCCGCAGGTTCGCGTCATCGAAGTTCGCGAGCCGGTTGGCCGTGGCCCTGACCTCGCGGCGGATCCGCCGCTCCTCCCAGGCCAGCACGCTGTCGTGCGCGCCCAGCCTGGTCAGCAGCGCGCTGATGGAGTCGCCGTCCCTGACCACGACCCGGTCCACGCCGCGCACGTCCCGCGCCTTGGCGTGGATCTTGAGCCGGCGCGCCGCGCCGACCATGGCGAGCGCCGCCTCCGGACCAGGGCAGGTGACCTCCAGCGACATGGACCGCCCAGGCTCGGTGAGGCAGCCGTGCGCGAGGAATGCGCCGCGCCAGGCCGCTTCGCAGTCACACGTGGTGCCGGACACCACCTGCCTGGGCAGGCCGCGGACCGGCCGGCCGTGGTTGTCCACCAGGCCTGACTGCCTGGCCAGGCTCTCGCCGTCACTGGTCACGCGCACCACGTACCGGTTGCCCTTGCGCAGGCCGCCGGGCGCCAGCACCACGAGGTCGGAGGCATGGCCGAACACCTCGGCGATGTCCTTGCGCAGTCGCCTGGCAGCGGCGCCAGTGTCCAGCTCTGCTTCCACCACGATCCGCCCGGCCGCCAGGTGCAGACCGCCCGCGAACCGCAGGATCGTCGACACCTCCGCCTTGCGGCAGCATGGCTTGAGCACACTGACCCGGCTGAGCTCGTCCTTCACCAAGCCGGTCAGGGCCATCGGCCTCACTCCCCCTCAAATATCTGCGCGAACGCGCCCGCCAGACGCCGCGGATCGTGACGCGGGGATCCATCCGCCATGGCCAGGTCGGCCAGGACCAGCCTGGCGCCGAGCAGGCCCGCTGCCTTCTCCAGCTCCGCTGTCGCGCCGCGGGTCGCCTCCCGGTCGGCCAGCACGACGTCGATCGCCAGTGCAGGCGCATGGTCGGCGAGAACCTCCAGATGGGCGTGCGGCGAGAACCCCTCGGTCTCGCCGGGTTGCGGCGCCAGGTTCAGCGCGACCAGCCTCCGCGCACGAGTGCCCACTAGTGCCTGTGCCAGTTCCGGCACCAGCAGGTGCGGGAGCACGCTGGTGAACCACGAGCCGGGCCCGAGCACTACCCAGTCCGCCGCCCCAATCGCCTGCACTGCCTCCGGGCACGCGGGCGGGTTGGCGGGTATCAGTGATACCGACCGTACCCGGCCCGTCGTCGTCGCGCAGGCCACCTGACCGCGAACCGTCGTCAGCTCGTCCGGCCTGTCCGGATCTGCGCCCTCTACTTCGGCCATAAGGTCCAGCGGAACCGACGCCATCGGCAGCACCCGGCCGTGCGCGCCAAGCAGCCTGCCCATCCAGTCAAGCCCCTGGACCGTGTCGCCCAGCAGTTCCCAGAGCGCGACGATCAGGACGTTTCCGACCGCGTGGCCGCCGAGCCCGCCATCGCCGCCGAACCGGTGCTGGATCACCCGGCTCCAGGTAGTGCCCCAGGTATCGTCGCCGCACAGCGCGGCCAGCGCCATCCGCAGGTCCCCTGGCGGCAGCACGCCGAACTCGCGGCGCAGCCGGCCGCTGGAGCCGCCGTCGTCGGCCACCGTCACGATCGCGGTGAGATCACGGCTGACCCGGCGCAGCCCGGACAGCGCGGCGTGCAGCCCGTGACCGCCGCCGAAGGCGACCACGCGCGGGCTGAGCGGCCTGCCATGCTCGGGCCCCGAGCCCGGCTCGGCGTTACTCATCGGCTACTCACGGCCGAGGTCCCTGTGCGTGACCTGAATGCCCGGCCAGGCGGGCGACAGCCGCTGCGCGAGCGCGTCCGCCATCGCCACGCTGCGATGCTTGCCGCCAGTGCAGCCCACCGCGAGCAGCACGTAGTGCCGGCCCGACTTGTCGTAGCCGGCCAGCGCTATCGATGCGGCGCGCGCGAACGCGTCAAGGAAGTCGGCAGCGCCCGGCTGGCCGAGTACGTAGTCCATGACCGGCCGGTCCCGGCCAGTCAGCGGGGCCAGCTCCGGAATCCAGTGCGGGTTGGGCAGGAACCGGCAGTCCGCGACCATGTCGGCGTCCATGGGCAGCCCGTACTTGTAGCCGAACGACACGACGCTGACCCGCAGCGTGATGTCCGCCTCGGTCGCGAACGCCTCCCGCATCCTGGCCCGCAGCTCGTGCACGTTCAGCGCGGTGGTGTCCAGCACGAGGTCGGCCTCGACGCGCATGCCGCGCAGCAGCTCGCGCTCGGCGGCGATGCCGTCGACGACCCGGCCGCCGCGCTCCTGCAGCGGGTGCGGCCTTGACACTCCGTCGAACCTGCGCACCAGGGTCTCGTCGGAGGCCTCAAGGAAGACCACATACGGCCGGACCCCGCGCGCGTGCAGCTCGCCGATCGCGGACTTGAGGTCGGTCGTGAATGCGCGGCTGCGGACGTCGACGACGGCGGCCAGCCGCGGCACTGTCCCGCCAGCGCGCCTGGCCAGGTCAGCCATCGTCGGCAGCAGGCTGGCCGGCATGTTGTCGGCGACGAACCAGTCCAGGTCCTCCAGCGCCTTGGCAGCGGTGCTGCGCCCGGCGCCCGACAGCCCGGTGATGATGACGATCTCCTGCCCCGACGACTCGGCGCTCATTCCCCGCCCCCCGGCAGCGTCCCCTCCGGTGTGCCGCTGCCGTCCGCAGCCGGTGCGTCCTGCTCCGGGCCGGGATCCCCGTTTCCCCGGTGCAAGGCCTCGTAGACGGACTGCGCGGTCACCCGCCCGAACCCAGGCGTCTGCGCGATCTCCTCGACGGTCGCCGCGGTCAGCTTGCGCAGCGAGCCGAACTGGCGCAGCAGCGTAGCCCGCCGGGCAGGCCCGAGGCCGGGCACGGTGTCAAGCTCGCTGGCGGTCAGCGCCGCGGCCCGCTTGGCCCGGTGGTAGGTGATGGCGAACCGGTGCGCCTCGTCCCTGATCCGCTGCAGCAGGTACAGGCCCTCGCTGCTGCGCGGCAGGATCACCGGGCCGTCCTCGCCCGGCAGCCAGACCTCCTCGAGCCGCTTGGCCAGCCCGCACACAGCTACGTCCACGATGCCGAGCTCGTCAAGCGCGCGCACCGCTGCGGCGACCTGCGCCGGGCCGCCGTCGATGACCAGCAGGTTGGGCGGGTAGGCGAACTTGCGCCGCGCCTCCGGCACGCCGATCGCGTCGGCGTCATCCATGTCGGCGGCCAGCGCGGCCGCTCCCGCCGCTGCCTGCTCGTCCAGGTACCGGCGGAACCGGCGCCCGATCACCTCGTAGATGGCCGCCACGTCGTCGCTGCCGTCTATGCCCCTGACCGCGAACCTGCGGTACTCCGACTTGCGGGCAAGGCCATCCTCGAATACCACCATCGAGGCCACCACGTGCGTGCCCTGCAGGTTGGAAACGTCGTAGCTCTCAATGCGCAGCGGCGCCTCGTCGAGGCCGAGCGCCTCCTGAATCTCGTGCATGGCCACGCTGCGCGTGGTCAGGTCACTGGCGCGGCGGGTCTTGTGCAGTGCCAGCGACTCCATCGCGTTCCTGGCCACCGTGTCCAGCAGGGCCTTCTTGTCGCCGCGCTGCGGCACCCGGATGCTGACCCTGCTGCCCCGCCGCTCCGCCAGCCACTCCTCCAGCGAGCCCGAGTCTGGTGGCAGTGCGGGCACCAGCACCTCGCGCGGGATCGAGGCGCGGCGCTCGGCCTCGGTCGTCCGCGCCGTGTCCTCGCCGCGCCTGGCCGCGGCGCCGCCGCCGATCCGGTCCGCCGCCACCGGGTCGTCACCATAGACCTGGCCAAGGAAGTGCTCGACGAGCTCGCCCGTGCTCACGTCCTCGACCTTGTCCACGACCCAGCCCCGCTGCCCGCGGACCCGCCCGCCGCGGACGTAGAACACCTGCACTGCAGCCTCGAGCTGGTCCTCGGCCAGCGCGATGACGTCGCAGTCGGTACCGTCCGGCAGCACGACCGCCTGCTTTTCCATGGCGCGCTGCAGCGCCTGGATGTCGTCGCGCAGCCTGGCAGCGCGCTCGAACTCCTCGGCGTCCGCGGCCTCCCGCATCTGGGTTTCCAGCCGCTTGATGAACCGGCCAGTCTGCCCGGCCATGAAGTCGCAGAACTCCTCGGCTAGCTGCCGGTGCGCCGCGGCGTCGATCCGGCCGACGCACGGGGCCGAGCACTTACCGATATAGCCGAGCAGGCACGGCCTGCCGATCTGCCCGGCCCGCTTGAAGACGCCGGCCGAGCAGGTGCGGACCGGGAACACGCGCAGCAGGGTGTCCACCGTGTCGCGGATCGCCCACGCGTGCGAGTACGGGCCGAAGTACCTGACCCCGCGGCGCTTGGCCCCGCGCATGACCTGGACCCGCGGGAACTCCTCGTCCATGAGGACGGCCAGGTAGGGGTAGCTCTTGTCGTCGCGGTAGCGGACGTTGAACCGCGGGTCGAACTCCTTGATCCAGGAGTACTCAAGCTGGAGCGCCTCGACCTCGGTGGTGACGACTGTCCAGTCGACCTGGGCAGCGGCGCGCAGCATCGACTGGGTTCGCGGGTGCAGACCGGCGAAGTCCGCGAAGTAGGAGTTCAGCCGCTGCCTGAGGCTCTTGGCCTTCCCGACATAGATGACCCGCCCGCGCTCGTCGCGGAACCGGTAGACGCCTGGCGATTCGGGGATCGAGCCGGGCGCCGGGCGGTAGCTCGCCGGATCTGCCACAGGGTAACTCTATGCACTCTGGCTGACAGCGCAGGCAGTCCTGCCAGCGCGTCTGCTGCGGCGGCCGGCGCCGTTACCTAGCGGGCTGTGCTGCCGGGCCCGCCGTTACCGGCGGGCTATGCTGCCGGGCCCGCCGTTACCGGCGGGCTGTGCCTGCCGGGCCCGCGGCCGGCCAGCCGATCACCGGCGTCACGCACCGAAGCAGGCTGTGCAGCCGTTCCACCTCGGCCTGGGTGACGCCTGCCTCGCTGTAGAGCTGCCAGGCAATGGCGGCCAGCCGACGGGAGTCCGCGGCCTCGTCGGCGCTCATCAGCTCGACGCCCAGTGCATCCAGCTCATCACGTCTCATCGCGTGCACCTTCTCCTACCGAGTCAACCTCGCGGAGTGGCCAGATGCCAACGCGCAAACGGATCCCATGCACGCTGCTGACGGCCTGCCCACGGCTAACCGGCAGATCCACTCATACCGGACGTCACCACCGGCCAGCCAGGCCTAGCCGAAGCCGGGAGGCCGACCTAGTGTTGGAGGTATGACAGCCGCTGCCACGCTGGCAGGGGCCTGGCTCCTCATCGTTGCTGCCGGGCTTTACTGGACCGCGCGGCTGCTCCATATCGGCAACCTAGACGCCCACGGGCTTGCGGAGAAACTCGGCACGCCGCATCCCCGCTCGGCTTTTGACTGGCCGGAGGTGCGCCTGCACGCGGTGATCCCGCAGCCGGGTGAGCCGACCATGGTCCTGCTGGTGGCGCAGTGGCCAGCGCACCCGGAGCGGACCTCGACCCTGCTGATAGACGTCGCGGCAGACGGCGAGCGCGCGCTTGCGCTGCTCTGCGGCTGGTGCACCGCCAGGACGTCGGTCTCGCCAAGCAGGCGGGGCGGCAACGAGGTCGAGCTGCGCCGCCGGCAGAGCCTGGAGCGGGTGACGGGCCTGCTGCTGGCCGAGGATCTAGCGGCGGACTGCAGCGACGGCAGCGACGTACTGCCCAGGCCGCGCGGCGGATCCGACCTGGGAGCGCCCGGTGTCGATTGAGATCGCGATCTGGCTGGTCGCGGTGGGCGCACTCGCCGCGGTCGTCGGACTGACGGGGCTGCGCAATGCGCAGCGACTCCGGGACTTCGGCCTCTCGGCCTGGGGCCTGGTCGTGGCAGCACCGGCCGACAGCGAGCCGCCGCAGCAGGCGGTGATCCAGTACGCGCTGCCCGACGGCAGGCTGCTGGAGCACAGCTGCCGGCAGCCAGCCCGCAGGTCTGCGGCCATGCAACCCGGACAGCGAGTGCTTATCTGGTACGACCCGGCCGACCCTGGTGAGATCCTCGTGCACCGCCGGGATGGTCATCGCTCCGACTGGACATTCTTCGCGATCGGGCTGCTGTTCATCCTGCTCGGCGCGGCCTATCCGACCCTGGCCCGCTGAGCACGCGTTCTGCGTCGGATTCGTCGGGCGAAGGGTATTAGTACCTCCATGGACGCGGATCAGGACGCGGCCAGGCTCGCTGGCATGAGCGCGGACTTGGGCGAGCTTGCCGCCGCCGCCACCGAGCCGGCGCAGGCCGACGACCCGGTCGAGGCTGCCGGGCATTTCCGCATCTACCTTGGCGCAGCGGCCGGCGTCGGCAAGACCTACGCCATGCTGAGCGAGGGCCGCCGGCGGCGCGAGCGCGGTGCCGACGTCGCGGTCGGCTACGTCGAGTCTCATGGCCGCCTGCACACCGAGGAAATGATCGACGGCCTTGAGATCATCCAGCGCCGGAAGGTGACATACCGGGGCATCCAGCTTGAGGAGATGGACCTGGACGCGGTGCTGGCCAGGCGCCCGGCAGTCGCGCTGATCGACGAGCTCGCGCACACCAACGTGCCTGGCTCGGGGCGGCACGAAAAGCGCTGGCAGGACGTGCTGGAGATCCTCGCGGCCGGGACGGACGTGATCACGAACGTCAACATCCAGCATCTGGAAAGCATCGCCGACGAGGTCGAGCAGCTGACCGGCGCCCGGGTGCGCGAGCGGGTGCCGGACTGGGTGGTCCGCAAGGCAGATCAGGTCGAGCTAGTCGACTCCTCGCCCGAGCAGCTGAGGCGGCGGATGCTGCACGGCAACATCTACCCGCCCGACCGGGCGCAGCAGGCGCTGACGCACTTCTTCCGCACCGACAACCTGACCGCGCTGCGGGAGCTTGCGCTGCGCTTCCTGGCCGACGAGACCGACGAGGCCCTGCTGGAACGGCTGCGGGCACGACGGGCCGACCTTGTCTGGGAGACCGCCGAGCGGATCATGGTCATGGCGACGGGCGCCGCCGGGGACGATGCCCTGCTGCACCGGGCCGCGCGCATCGCCAGCCGGGTACGCGCCGGTCTGGAGGTGCTGTACCTGGCCCCTTGCGAGGGCACCGCGGGGGATGGCCGCGCGATCGCGCATCTGCGGCAGACCGCGGACGACCTCGGCGCCCGCTGGCACCAGATGTCCGACGACGATCCGGCCGCCACCATCGCCAGCTTCGCCCGCGAGCACCAGATCACCCAGGTCGTGATCGGGTCAGCCAAGCCGAGCGGGTGGCAGCACCTCACCGGCGGCAGCTCGCACCTGACCAGGATCCTCAAGGAGGCCGCCGCGCTGGGGATCGACGTGCACGTGATCGCCAGGCGCCACCCGCCGCGCTCGGCGGCTCAGCCCGTCGACGGCTGAGCGCGAGACTCCTCTGCGGGCGCGAAGATCACCAGCAGCGCCAGGTCGTCGGACACGTCGGTAAACCGGTGCACCTCGCCTGCCGGCACGTAGATGACCATGCCGGGAACGACCGGCACGCGCTCGCCGCCGGACTCCAGCACGGCGCGGCCGGCGGTCACGACGTAGATCTCGTCCTCGGTGTGCGGGGACTGCCCGTCGATGCCGCCCGCGAGGATGCTGTAGGTGCCGACGCTCAGGTCGGGCACGCGAAGCTGCTCGGCCCAGTGCACCTGCTCGCCGGCCTCGGGCCGGCAGAACTGGCCGGCCGCGGCGATGACCCTCACCGGCCGGCCGCGGCCCTGATGGCCGGCCGCGGCTCGCGCCACATCAGCCACAACAGCGGGCCGCCGCCCGGAATGCGCAGCTCACGAGTCACCCTGAACCCGAGCCTTTCGTAGAAGGGGACGTTGCTTTCCTTGCTGGACTCCAGGTAGGCCGGGATCCCGGCAGTGTCCAGGCGGTCCAGCCGCGACCGCATCAGCGCGGTGCCGATCCCGGTGCCCTGCAGCGGCGGGTCCGTGCCGATGCCCGCGAGGTACCAGTGCGCGCTGCGCGGATGGAGGGTCTGCATCAGGCCGTAGCTCTCGCTGGCTACCCCCAGCCGCGAGCCGAGGGTCCTGATGTAACCGGGCAGCGCGATCAGCTGCTGCCACAGCGGCGGTATCCAGGCCTGCGGAGGCAGCCAGGTCGCGCAGCCGGCGATCTGGCCGCCGACCAGCATCACCTCGGTGCCCTCGTGCCGCAGCCCGGTGCCGCGCATCGACGCGGCGAAGAACCTGGGCAGCCGCCGGCGCCGCACCTGCGGGTCAGGGAAGATCCAGGCCATCAGCGGGTCGTCATGGAAGGCGCGGGCCATCATCAGGCCGGCGGGCTTCAGGTCGGCCCGCGAGAAAGCCCGCACGATCCGAGTGACATCGCTCGTTTGGGCCACATTGCATGCTAACAACGCTAGGTGGCTAGGTGGTGTCCTAGCAGAATGACCTCCAGCGTCCGGGGGCCGTGCACCCCCTCGACCCGCTCGAGCTCGATGTCGCTGGTCGCGGACGGCCCGCTGATCCAGGTAAGCGGGCGCTGCGCCGAGCGGGCCAGCATCGCGATCGCGTCCGGCACACGGTGCACTACCTGGCTGGCCTCGACGATGCACAGGTGGTAGTCGGGCACCAGTGTGATCGCCCGTCTGCCCTGGCCGGGCGAGCCGTCCAGGATGATCGTGCCGGTCTCGGCGATGGCCGCCGCGGCCCTGGTCACGACGGCGTCGAAGGCATCAAGCTCATGCGGGCTGAACCCAGCGTCGACAGCCACCTCCGCCCACGCCGGCAGTGCCAGCTCCAGGCCCGGCGGCGCCACGACCCGCCGCGCGCCGCGGCCGGCTAGCGCAGCGGCGACCTCGGACTCAAGCGAGTCCGGCGTGGCCCGCCGGACCAGCGCGCGGTAGTCCTCCAGCCGGTCCGCCAGCAGGTCAGTCAGCTCCGCCCCGCTGAGCTGCCGGAGGTGAGTACGATGATCATGGTTATGGGCATGATCATCGTCCTCACCTCGCTCTGTACCCTGGCCGATCGCGGCCGCCGCCCTGATCCGGGCGAGCATCTCCTCGCGCGCGCCGGTCATGACGGGTCCCGGTGCTCGTCGCGCCACCAGTCCCTGAAGCTCTGCGCCGCAGGCACCGGCGCGTCCCTGGTCCTGGTCCACGCGGCCAGCGGCGGGGGCAGCGCCGCGATCCGGCCGCGCCTGCCCGCTATCCGCCCGGCCCGCCCGGCCCGCTGCGCGAGCCCGAACCGTCCCGGTGAGCTCATCACCCAGGCGGCGGCCGCCATCGTGATGGCCTCGGCCGACGGCACCCTGGCTGCCGCGCGCGCCTCCTCGACGTGGCGGGCCCGCAGGTGCACCAGCAGCTCCGGAATGTTGATCTTCACTGGGCAGGCGTCGTAGCACGCGCCGCACAGTGACGACGCGTACGGCAGCGAGGCGTTGTCCTCGACGCCGGTCAGCTGGGGTGACAGCACAGCGCCGATCGGGCCCGGATAGACGGAGCCGTAGGCGTGCCCGCCGGTGCGCTCGTACACCGGGCAGACGTTGAGGCAGGCCGAGCAGCGGATGCAGTGCAGCGCCTGCCGGCCTGCCGGATCGGCCAGGGCGGCGGTCCGCCCGTTGTCCAGCAGGACCAGGTGGAAGGCCTGCGGTCCGTCGCCCGGCGTGACGCCGGTCCACATGGACGTGTACGGGTTCATCCGCTCGCCGGTCGACGAGCGCGGCAGCAGCTGCAGGAACACGCCGAGGTCGGCCCAGGAGGGGATCACCTTCTCGATGCCCATGACGGTGATCAGGGTCTGCGGCAGCGTGAGGCACATCCGGCCGTTCCCCTCCGACTCCAGCACGCAGATGGTCCCGGTCTCGGCGATCGCGAAGTTGGCACCGCTGATGCCGACGGTTGCCGACAGGAACTTGCGCCGCAGGTGGCGGCGGGCCGCCTCGGCCAGCGCGGCCGGGTCGTCGGTGAGCGCGGGATCGACGTCCCCCATCTCGCGCAGGAAGATCTCCCTGATCTCGGCACGGTTGCGGTGGATGGCGGGAACCAGGATGTGCGAGGGCCGGTCGCGGCCGAGCTGCACGATCAGCTCGGCAAGGTCGGTCTCGTATGCGGCGATCCCGGCCTGCCCCAGCGCGTCGTTCAGCCCTATCTCGTCGGTGGCCAGTGACTTCACCTTGACCACCTCGCTGGCGCCCGCCTGGCGCACGAGCCCGGCCACGATCGCGTTGGCCTGCGCGGCGTCCGCCGCCCAGTGCACGATGCCGCCGCGCTCGGCCACCGCCGCTTCCAGCTGCTCGAGATAGTCGCCCAGGCGGCGCATGGTAGCGGCCTTGATCGCCTGCCCGGCCGCGCGCAGTTCCTCCCAGTCAGGCAGCTCGGCGACGACCCTGGCCCGCTTGGCCCTAATGGTGGACGTCGCCTTGCCGAGGTTGCGGCGCAGCTGGGCGTCGTGCACCGCCCGCCGGGCCGCGACCGGGAACGGGACGTCACCGCGCAGGTGGCCGACGCCGCGCGGGGCTGTCGGCATGCCAAGGAAGGTCACCGGCCGTCCTCCGTCGTCGCCAGGATTTCCGCCAGGTGCACGGTCCGCACGCCTGCCCGCAGGCGGGATAGCCCGCCGCCAATGTGCATCAGGCAAGACGAGTCGCCGGCGGTGCATACCTCAGCCCCCGTCGACAGCACGTTTCGCATCTTGTCGGCAAGCATGGCGGTGGACACGTCGGCGTTCTTGAGCGCGAACGTGCCGCCGAATCCGCAGCACACCTCGGCGTCTGGCAGCGGCACCAGGTCGATGCCCGATACGTTGCGCAGCAGCCGCAGCGGCCGCTCGCCCACCCGCAGCAGCCTCAGCGAATGGCAGGTCGGGTGGTAAGCGACGCGGTGCGGGTAGTGCGCGCCGACGTCCTCGACCCCGAGCACGTCCACGAGCAGCTGGGAGAGCTCGTAGGTGCGGGCCGCGACCGCCTCGGCCCGCCGTGCCAGCGCCTCGTCGCCGTGGCGGCGCGCCACCATCGCGTGCTGGTGCACGATCGACCCGACGCACGAGCCGGACGGCGCGACGATCAGCTCGTGCGGCTCGAAAATGTCGATATAGCGCCTGATTAGCGGCAGCGCCTCGCGCTGGTAGCCGGTGTTCACGTGCATCTGCCCGCAGCAGGTCTGCCCGGCAGGAAACGACACGGTGTGACCAAGCCGCTCGAGTATGGTCACGGTCGCCCTGGGCACGGCGGGGAACAGGGTGTCCGCTAGGCAGGTGGCGAACAGCGCGATCCGCATCGCTCCACCGTATTGCCGCGCGGTCCAGCCGTCATCCGGCGCCCGCTACCGCGCGCGGGCGGTGCGCCCGCGGCCTGGCCTGACTCGATCGTCGGACCTCCAGTTCCGGCTGGAAGATGACCTGGCGATGCTTGTGCGTGTCCTGCGCCAGGGCCTCCTCAAGCAGCAGCTGGGCTGCGGTGCTGCCGATCTGGTAGCGGGGCTGGCGGACCGAGGACAGTGGCACGGCCGCGGCGGCCGCGAAGTCGATGTCGTCGTAGCCGACGATGGCGATGTCATTCGGGACCCTGATCTTGCTCTGGGTCATCTCCTGCAGGACGCCGAGCGCGATGAGGTCATTGGCGCAGAAGACTGCGGTCGGCCGCTCCCTCGGGTCGAGCCCGGCGATTGCCGCTCCGGCGGCCTTGCCCGCGGCCACGTTGAGCGCCTGCGTCTCCACCACCACCAGGTCCGCCGCGCCGCCGCCGGAGCGCGCGAGCGCGCGCACCGCGCCTTCCCGCCGGTCAGCGACCTGCCGCAGGTCAAAAGGGCCGCCCGCGTACGCGATCCGCTCGTGACCGGCTGCCAGCAGGTGCGAAACGGCAAGCTCTCCGCCGAGCACGTCGTCGACGGCGACTGAGCACTGGCTGCCGGACGGCGAGCGGCTGTCGACCAGGATGACCGGCGTGCCGCGGGCCTGGAGCTGCGCCAGCCGGGACTCGTCGTCGGCCACCGGCGTGATCAGCACGCCCTGCACCCTGTGCTCCTCGAGGAGGTCCAGGTAGCTGGTCTCGCGGCCGAGCTGGTCGTCGCTGTTGCACAGGATGACCGCGAGCCCGGACCTGCTCGCCTCGTCTTCCACGCCCCTGGCCACGTCGGTGAAGAACGGGTTAGCCACGTCCAGGACGATGAGCCCGATCATCCGGCTGCGCCCGGCCCGCAGCTGGCGGGCCGACTCGTTCCTGACGAACCCGAGTGCCTTGATCGCCGCGAGCACGCGCTCGCGCGTCGAGGCCGCCACGATGTCGGGCCGGTTGAGCACGTTGGACACCGTGCCCACCGACACCTTCGCGTGCGCGGCAACCTCCCGGATGCTGCTGGGCGCGTTCACCCTCGCCTCCCCAGGCACAGTGGTGCATGAATCGTTACAACAAGGGTAGCCGGTCCTGGGCCTCCTGCCACTGCCCCTGCGTGCCCGAGGGCAGGTAGCGCGTCAGCCGCTGCGTGCCGCGCACCAGCGCGCGCATGCCGGCCAGGTCGCCGGGCCCGCTGCCCAGCGCCCGGGCCTGCACGAGCATATTGCCGATCGCCGTCGCCTCGGCGGGTCCGGCCACGACGGGAAGGCCGCAGGCATCGGCGGTCAGCTGGCACAACGGCGCGTTCCTGACGCCGCCGCCGACGAGGTGCACGGCGTCGGCGTGCTGACCGGATAGTTCCTGGACCTGCGCGATCGCGCGCCGGTAGGCAAGCGCCAGGCTGTCCAGGATGCAGCGGGCCGTCTGCACGGGACCGTCGGGCGCGCCCTGACCGGCTGCCCTGCAGGCGGCGGCGATCCTGGCCGGCATATCGCCCGGGGCCAGGAACGCGGGGTTGTCAGGGTCGATGACGTACCGCAGCGGCGGCTCCCGGATGGCAGCGGCGGCCAGCTCGTCCTGGTCGATCTGCATCCCCGCGGCAGCCCACGCCCGCATGGACTCCTGCAGCAGCCACAGCCCCATGACGTTGCGGAGGAACCTGACCGTCTTGTCCAGGCCCCGCTCGTTGGTGAAGTTCGCCAGCCGGCTCGCGTCGGTGCGGACCGGCTGGTCGAGCTCCATTCCGACCAGCGACCACGTGCCGCAGGAGATGTAGCCGAAGGCGCGCCCGCTGGCCGGCACCGCGGCGACGGCCGAGGCCGTGTCATGCGAGGCGACCGCGGTCACCGGCAGTGGCCGGGCGAGCCCGATCTCGGCGCTGACGTCAGGCAGCACGTCCCCGATGCGCTCGCCGGGCTCGCGCAGCGGCGGGAACAGCCGGGCCGGGACCCCGACTCGTTCCATTACCGCGGTTGCCCATTGCCCCGTGCTGATGTCCAGGAGCTGCGTCGTGGACGCGTTCGTGACCTCGGCGCCCGCCGACCCGGTGAGCCAGTAGGCGATCAGGTCGGGGATCAGCAGCAGCCGGCTTGCCTGCTGCAGCGCCGGCGTGCCCGCAGCCGCCACCAGCTGGCACAGGGTGTTGATCGGAAGCTGCTGGATGCCGGTGGCGGCATAGAGTTCCGCGGCCGAGATGCGCTCGAGCACCCGCGGCAGCACGTCCCTGGTGCGCTCGTCGCGGTAGTGCACCGGGTTGGCCAGCAGCGCGCCGGTCGCGTCGAGCAGGCCGTAGTCGACGCCCCAGGCGTCGATGCCGACGCTGCTGATCGCGCCCTCGCGGCCGGCCGCCCGGATGCCGTCGATCACCCCGGCATACAGCCGCAGGATGTCCCAGTGCAGCGTCCCGAGCACCCGCACGGGAACGTTGGCGAACCGGTGCGCCAGCGCCACCTCCAGGCGGCCGCTGCCCACCCGGCCGGTCAGGACCCGGCCGCCGGACGCGCCGAGATCCACCGCCGCCACGGTCGCGTCGCTGCTCACGGTCCTGACCCGGCCTGCTCAGTCAGCGCAGGAACGCGGCAGCGACCCCGCCGTCAACGGGGACCAGCAGCCCGGTCGTCAGTGGCAGGTCGCTGGCCGTCAGCGCGTAGACCGCGGCCGCGACGTGCTCGGGCAGCACCTCGCGCTTCAGCAGCGTCCGCTGCGCATAGAACTCGCCGAGCCTGTCCTCGGGCACCCCGTATACCGCCGCGCGCTCGGCGCCCCAGCCGCCGGCGAAGATGCCAGAGCCGCGGACGACGCCGTCAGGG
The DNA here is from genome assembly GCA_035621915.1 of Streptosporangiaceae bacterium. Lineage (GTDB taxonomy): Bacteria > Actinomycetota > Actinomycetes > Streptosporangiales > Streptosporangiaceae > JAJYUU01. The sequence goes on along the minus strand of DASPWG010000212.1, from coordinate 15,031 downwards.
TTGACGCCGTTGACCCGGATGCCCAGGGCGCCGAGCTCGGCGGCCAGCAGCCTGACCTGATGCGCCTGGTCGGCCTTGGCCGCGCCGTAGGCGAGATTGTCGGGACCGGCGAATACCGCGTTCTTGCTGCAGATGTACACGATGTCGCCGCCCATGCCCTGCAGCTTCATGGTCCGCGCCGCCCCGCGCGAGACAAGGAAGGATCCCCTGGCCATGACCGCATGCTGCCGGTCCCAGTCCGCGGCCGTGGTGTCCAGCAGCGGGCGGGAGAGCGACATGCCCGCATTGTTGACGACCAGGTCAAGGCCGCCGAAGGCCAGGGCCGATGCCTCGATGGCGTCGGCCACGCTGGCCTCGTCGGTCACGTCCGCGACGACCGGAACGGCCACGTCGGCGGTGCCGATCTCCTCCGCGGCCGCCATCGCGGCCGGTGCGTCCTTGTCCGCGACCACCACGCAGGCGCCCTCCGCCGCCAGCCGCATCGCGGTAGCCCGGCCGATGCCCGAGCCGGCGCCGGTGACCAGGGCGATCCTGCCCGCGAGCGGGCGCCGGGCCGGGCGGCGCGCGAGCTTCGCCTCCTCCAGCGCCCAGTACTCGATCCGGAACTTCTCCGCCTCGCTGATGGGTGCGTACTCGGAGACGGACTCGGCACCGCGCATCACGTTGATGGCGTTCAGGTAGAACTCGCCCGCCACCCTGGCCGTCTGCTTGTCCGCCCCGAAGCTGAACATCCCGATGCCGGGTGCCAGCACGATGGCGGGATCCGCGCCGCGCATGGCCGGCGAGTCCGGGGTGGCATGCCGCTCGTAGTAGGCCAGGTAGTCGGCCCGGTACTGCGCGTGCAGCTCGCGCAGCCGGCCGAGCACCGCCTCAAGCGGCGCGGAGGGCGGCACGTCAAGCAGCAGCGGCGCGACCTTGGTGCGCAGGAAGTGGTCGGGGCAGGACGTGCCGAGCGCCGCAAGCTGCGGGTGCCGCGCGCGGGCCAGGAAGTCCAGGACCACGGGATTGTCGGTGAAATGCCCGACCTGGCGGCTGTCCGTGGACGCCAGCCCGCGCAGGAACGGCGCGAGCGTCGCCGCCCGGGCCCGCCGGGCATCGGCCGGCAGGGCCAGGTACTTGGCCATGACCGTCCCGAACGGTTCACTGCGGCCGCGGGAGTCCAGGTAGCGCTGCGCACCCGCGATGATCTCCAGTGAGCGCGCCTCGCACTCCTCGCTGCTGCTCCCCCAGGCCGTGATGCCGTGCCCGCCGAGCACGACCCCGATGGCCTCGGGGTAGCTGCGGTGCAGCTCGGCGATGTCCAGGCCGAGCTGGAAGCCGGGCCGCCGCCACGGCACCCACAGCACCCGGTCGCCGAAGCAGTCCCTGGTCAGCTTCTCGCCGTCGGCAGCTGTCGCCAGCGCGATGCCGGAGTCGGGATGCAGGTGGTCGACGTGGGTCGCGTCCAGCAGGCCGTGCATGGCAGTGTCGATGGACGGCGCCGCGCCGCCCGTGCCGTGCAGGCAGTAGTCGAACGCGGCGACCATCTCGTCCTCGCTGCCGACGCCCGGATAGACCCCGGTCAGCGCCCTGAGCCGGTCGACGCGCAGCACCGCGAGCCCGCTGGCGGTGAGCGTGCCAAGGTCGCCGCCTGAGCCTTTCACCCACATCAGGTCGACTGGCTGCCCAGTGACCGGGTCGGTCGCCGTTCCCTTCGCGGAGGTGTTCCCGCCCGCGTAGTTGGTGTTGCGCGGGTCGGCGCCAAGCCGGTGGCTGCGGGCAAGCAGCTCGTCGATTACCGCCATCAGCTGCCCCAGCTGGCGGCAGTCCCGCCGACGCGGCTCTCCACGATCTTCTCCGCGTAGCCGGACCGGTAGTAGGCGGCAACCGGGTCGGGGTCCAGGCCCATGTCCTCGCGCAGCTCCGCAAGCATCGGCCGGACGTCGGTGTTGTAGGCGTCCATCAGCGCGGCGTTCGCGCCGAGCACGTCCCCGGCTTGCTGCGCCGCGGCGAGCACATCGGAATCGACCAGCAGCGCCTTGGCGGTCGCCTCCTGGACGTTCAGCACGGAGCGGATCTGCGCGGGGATCTTCGGCTCGATGTTGTGGCACTGGTCGAGCATGAACGCGATCCCTGCCTCGGGCCGCAGCGCGTCTGCCGCGACGACCTCGCGCAGGATGCGGAACAGCTGGAACGGGTCGGCCGCGCCGACCATGAGGTCATCGTCGGCGTAGAACCGGCTGTTGAAGTCGAACCCGCCGAGCCTTCCCGCGCGCAGCAGGATCGCGACGATGAACTCGATGTTGGTGCCGGGTGCGTGGTGACCGGTGTCGACCACGACCGCCGCCTGCGGCCCGAGCGCCAGGCAGTGCAGCAGCGACGTGCCCCAGTCGGGCACGTCGGTGGTGTAGAACGACGGCTCGAAGAGCTTGTACTCCAGCAGCATCCGCTGATCGCTCGCCAGGCGTTCGTACACGATGGCCAGGGCCTGCGCCAGCCGGTCCTGTCGCGCCCTGATGTCGTCCTGACCCGGGTAGTTGGTCCCGTCGGCGAACCACAGCTTGAGATCGCGCGAGCTGGTGGCGTCCATGATGTCCACGCACTCCAGCAGGTGGTCCACCGCCTTGGCGCGGACCCGCGGGTCCGGATTTGCCACGCTGCCCAGCCGGTAATCGTCATCCTGGAAGACGTTGGCGTTCACCGTGCCGATGGTGATGCCCGCGTCCGCGGCGTACGCGGCCAGCGCCGCGTAGTCGTCGACCTTGTCCCACGGGATGTGGACCGCCACGCTTGGCGCCACCCCGGTGAAGGCATGCACCTGCGCCGCGTCGTCGACCTTCTCCCACGGGGTCCGCGGCACTCCGGCCTGCGGGAACACCTTGAACCTGGTCCCGGTGTTACCGAACGCCCAGGACGGCGTCTCGATCCGCTGCGCCCGCAAAGCGCTCTTGACTGTCTTCAGGTCAGGCATTCACGTCATCTCCATACGGCAGATCTCAGTCCAGGTGGAACACTTCGGGCAGCCTGAGAAAGCCCTCGTCGGGCCGCAGGCCGCCGATGTCAGCGAAATAGGGGCGCATCTCTGCCTGCCAGCGGTCGTTGACGCTCGTCTGCGCCATCCGCGCCAGGGCAGCCTGGTAGTCGTCGGTCTCCAGGTAGCCGACCAGCAGCCCGTCGTCGGCGAGGAACAGCGTGTAGTTGGACCAGCCTGCCTGGCGCAGTGCCTCTTTCATCTCCGTCCAGACCTCGCGGTGCCGGGCCCGGTACTCCTCGAGCCGGTCCGGCCGGATCCGGCCGAGAACGCAGACACGCTCCATCGCAGGATCTCCTACCTCCGGTGCCGGGCGGTCCGCCAGGAGCCGCCCGGCACCATCGTCCCAGCTCAGAAGTTGAAACTGTTGATGTTCGCCTTGGTGAACACAGTGGGCGCCCCGAGCAGGATGGTGTCATCCGCGCCTACGGTGTACTTGCCGAGCTTGCCGGCCACGAACGTCTGGCCGGCCGCGTTGGTGATCTTCTTCGAGGCGTACTCGATGGCCGCGTAAGCAGCCAGGTAGCCGAGGTTCGCCGGGTTCCAGAGCGCGAACGAGGCACAGGTGCCGTCGTTGACGAACTGCTTCATCTGGTCAGGGTCACCCAGGCCGGTCAGGGCGATCTTGCCGCGGTACTTCGAGGTATCGAGCACGGCAGCGGCCGCGGCGATCCCGACGGTGGTCGGCGAGATGATGCCCTTGAGGTTCGGGTAGTGCTCCAGTAGGCCCTGCGTGACCTGGGTCGAGGTGGCGGTGTCGTCGTTGCCGTAGACGATCGAGACGAGGTCGATCTTCGGGTAGTTGGCCAGTTCCTGCTTCATGTACATGATCCAGGTGTTCTGGTTGGTCGCCGAAGCGGCCGCCGACACGATGGCGATCTGGCCGGAGTCGTGGATGTCGGCGGCTATGAGCTGAACCTCGATATCGCCGATCGCCTGACTGGAGGCCTGGTTGACGAACAGGTCACGGCACGTCGGCGCGTCCGAGTCGTACGTGACCACCGTGATGCCCTTCTTCATCGCGGAGTTGAGCGTCGGGCACAGCGCCGTCGGGTCGGTCGCGGACAGGATGATCGCGTTCGCGCCCTTGGCGATGGCGCCCTGGATAGCAGGGATCTGCGAGGCCGGGGTAGCCGCGGTGCCGCTGGTCTCGGTTCCCGTCTCGCCCAGCGTGTCGAGCGCGGATATGGCGCCGCCCGACTTCGCGCTGTCGGCCACCGTGAAGTAGGAATTGCCGAGGTTCTTCGGGATGACGTAGACCTTCAGCCCGGTTTCCAGGCCGTTCTTGGTGGGATGCGAGGCGCTGGTTGAAGACGACGATGAGCACGCGGCAAGCACCGCAGTCACGGCGACGGCCGCTGTCATGCAGAACAGCGATTTCTTCGTGCGACGAGCCATTATTGAATCCTTTCAATAGAGGCTAGCATAAACGGGGTATGGCGTGGCCGGCCTGACCGGGCCGGTGCCGGGGCGCGGGCCTGCTGCGGTCCTTGCCGTGATCCGGTGGCGCTGCTCTGGCCGATAGGACCGCAGCCTGCGCCTGTGACATGCGCTTCCTTTCCTGCACTACTCGCATCAGGCGCTCCGCTGGGTGACGGCCCGCCGCCGCGAGACTCTCCTGACCGCCGCCATGGACCTGGCGGCTATTGCGCGGGCATTCGGCACGAAGACGCTCGACAGCAAGAGCGCCCCGACGACCACGCCGAATGCCTCCTGGTTAAAGCTCGTCAGCAGCAGCGCGTACTGGATGCCGGCGAAGCAGAGCACGGCGAGCACGACTCCGACGATGGTGCCCTTGCCGCCGAAGATGGAGACCCCGCCGAGCAGCACGATGGCCACTACCTGCAGTTCCAGGCCAAGGCCGTTGTTCTGGACCGCCGTATCGAGCCGGAACGTCAGCAGCACGCCCGCGAACGAGCAGATGACGCCGGACGCGACGAACAGCAGCGTCTTGATGCGCTTGACCCGGATGCCGGCGAACAGCGCGGCGTCGACGCTGTTTCCCATCGCGTAGATCGATCGGCCCGTCGGCGTGGCATAGAGAATCACGCCGAAGATCACTGCGAGCAAGATAAAGCACACTGCGGAGAACGGCAGCCCGGTGTGCAGCACCGGGTTGACGCCGATGTTGGTGTAGCGGGAGGGGAAGCTGGCGACGGTGTTCGGCCCGAGGATGATCGTGGCAATGCCCCGGTAGAGCGTCAGCGTGCCGATCGTCACCGCGAGCGAGGGCAGCCCGAGCCTGGTCACGAGCAAGCCGTTGAACAGCCCCGCCGCCGCACCGACGACCAGGATCACCGCGAAGATGGCGAGCATCGGCACGCCCTTGCTCCACAGGTAGCCGAGCAGCGCGCTGGCCATGCCCATCGTCGAGGCGACCGACAGGTCGATCTCGCCACTGATGATGATGAGCGTCATGGGCAGCGCCATGATCGCGACCTCGCCCGAGGTCAGCGCGAGGCTGAACAGGTCGTACCCGGACAGGAACTGTGATGAGGCATGCTCGCCGAAGAGGATCACCAGGACGAGCAGCACCGCCAGGCCGGCCTCCCAGCGGCCGGAGCTGCGCAGCAGACGGCCGGCGCCGCGCTCGGTGCCGGCGCGCCCATCTGCCTCCGCCCGCGCGGGAGCAAGGTCAGGCTGTGCCACGTGAACTCCTCCTCCGCAGCGCCGCGACGAGCCTGACGGCGATGACCCGATCGAGCGTGATCGCCAGCAGCAGCAGGAACCCGGCAATGGCCTCGTCCCAGTAGCCGGAGATGCCGAGCACGTTCAGCGCCGAGGAGATCGTCTGCAGCAGCAGTGCCCCGATGGCCGCGCCCACCACGCTGCCGCTGCCGCCGAAGATCGCAACACCGCCCACGACTACCGCAGCGATCACCGTCAGCTCGTAGCCGGTCCCGGCGGTGGAGTCGATGGTCTGGTACTCGGCCGCCCACAGCACCCCGGCAAGCCCGGCGAGCGCTCCGCTGGCCGCGAACGCGGTGAAGACCCGCCTGCCGACGGCTATGCCGGCCAGCCGGGCGCCTTCCGGGTTGGAGCCGATCGCGTAAAGCTCGCGGCCCGACCGGTAGCAGCGCAGATAGTAGGCCGCGGCCGCGACGACGACCGCGACCGCGATGGCCAGGTAGGGCACGCCGAGCACACCCGCCTGCGCGATGTTGACGAAGCCGCTCGGCAGCGAGCTGGCATCCACTACCCCGCCGCCGACGATGAGGATGTCAATGCCGCGGATCACGTACAGCGTGGCCAGCGTCACGACCAGGCTGGGCACCCGGCCGATCGCGACCATCAGGCCGTTGGCGACTCCGCAGGCCAGGCCGATGCCGAGACCGGCGAGGAAGACCAGCGGGATCGGGATGCCGTGTACCTGGCTGAACAGCCGGGCTGACAGGAACGCCGACAGGCCGACGACCGATCCCACCGACAGGTCCACGTTCCTGCTGACGACCACCATGGTCTCGCCGACCGCCAGCAGCGCGAAGATCGTGGTGTTGATCAGCACGAAGTGAATGTTCTGCTGGCTCAGGAACCTCGGCTCGATGATCGTCGTGACCGCGACGAACACCACCAGCACGGCGATGATCCCCGACTCCCGGATGCGGAATACCCGCTCGGTGAGCCTGCGTGAGCTCAGGTCGGCTGGGGCGCCGGAGGGCTCGCGCTGCTGGGTAACCGCGGTGCTCATGACGCCTGCGCCTGAAGCTGCCCGGTTGCCGCGGACATGATCGCTTCCTCGGTCGCGTCAGCCCTGAGGATCTGCGCTGCCAGCCGTCCCTCGTGCATGACCAGGATCCGGTCGCCGAGGTAAAGCACTTCGGGCAGCTCTGAGGAGATCACCAGGACCGCGACGCCCTGGCGGGCGAGGTTCAGCAGCAGGCTGTGAACCTCGGCCTTGGTCGCGATGTCGATGCCGCGAGTCGGCTCGTCCACGATCAGCAGCGCCGGCTTGCGCTCGAGCCACTTGGCAAGCACGACTTTCTGCTGATTGCCGCCGGACAGCTGCGCTACGGGATCGGTCAGCCGGCCGTATTTCAGCTTCAGCCGGGCGGCCCAGTCCGATGCCATGGCCCGTTCCGATGCCGCGGAGATCAGGCCGAGCCTGCGCAGCCTGCCCAGCGAGGCAAGCGCTATGTTCTGCTGGATCGACATCTCCATTACCAGGCCCTGCTGGCGCCGGTCCTCAGGCACGAAGCCCACGCCGGCCGCCATCGCGGCCGGCGGTGACCCCTTGCGCAGCGGCCGGCCGCTGACCGTAACCGAGCCTGCGTCGTAGCGGTCGATCCCGAAGACTGCCCTGCCGACCTCGGTGCGCCCGGAGCCGACCAGGCCCGCGAACGCCACGACCTCGCCTGCGCGTACCTGGAACGAGATGTCGGTGAAGACTCCCTCGCGGGTCAGCCGGTCGACCTGCAGCACGGCCTCACCAGGCGTGCCCTGCTGCCCGGCCGAGCGCACCTCCATCTGCCTGCCGACCATCGCGCGGACCAGGTCGTCCGCAGTGAGGCCGGCGACCGGGCTGGTCAGGACCTGGCGGCCGTCACGCATGACAGTGACCCGCTGGCAGATCTCGAAGACCTCCTCGAGCCGGTGCGAGATGAACAGCACCGCGGCACCGCCGGTCCGCAGCGCTGTCACCACGTCGAAGAGCCTGGCGACCTCAACCGCGGACAGCGCCGCGGTCGGCTCGTCCATCACGATGATCCTGGCGTCCAGCGAGAGCGCCTTGGCGATCTCCACGATCTGCTGGTCAGCGATCGACAGGCCGCGGCAGATCCGGTCAGGATCCAGCGGCACGCCCAGCCGGCCGAACAGCGCCGTCGCCTGCTCGCGCATGCTGCGGGCATCGATGCGCCTGCCGGACCGCAGCGGCTGCCTGCCCATGAAGATGTTCTCCGCGACCGTCAGGTCGGGAAACACCGTGGGCTCCTGGTAGATCACCGCGATCCCGGCCGCGATAGCGGCTGCCGGACTCGGCAGCGTCACGTCCCGGCCGTCGATCAGCAGCTCGCCATGGTCAAGCTGGTACACGCCAGCCAGGACCTTGACCAGGGTCGACTTGCCTGCGCCGTTCTCGCCGACCAGAGCGTGCGCCTCGCCGCCGAACAGGTCAAGGGAGGCATCAGTGACGGCCCGGACGGCTCCGAAAGCCTTGGCAGCGTGCCGCAGCGTCAGCATCGGGGCCGCGGTCCCGCCGTGCTCAGGCCCGCCGTGCGGCGGCTCGCGGCGCGGAGCCGTGTCGTGCGACGGGCCCGGCTGCGCTCCCGAGCCGCGGGCGGGCGCGCCGTCCGATTCTGCCGCCCGACTCATGCTGGCACCCGCTCCGTCCGCCTGGTGTCCGTGGCCCATTGCTGCCTTTCTGGCTTCCGCAGCCAGCTGCCCTTCAGATCACGCAATGCACCGGATGCCCGCTCGCCAACCTGGCGCTCCCGCACCCTATCGCCTGGCGCCCCCACGCCCCATAAAACGTTTCAACTTTCGCTTGCCCAGTAGTTTCTGGCTGAGCCGCTGCTGTGTCAATAGGCCTGGGTCATCGTCGTTGAGTCGTTACAAAGCCCGAAAACTGCTGCCAGGCCGCAGCGCCGGACGTCCGGCGCGTAGCAGCAGCCGAACGGCGCTGTAAAGTGCATGGCCGGAGACCCTGCAGCCGCGCGCTGGCGCCGCTGCGATCCCGCGTGACCGGGAGGCCGCTGTCATCACCCTGTGCGCACTGACATCGGCGGCCGCCCTGGCCTGGCTGTACCTGATCCTGCTGCATGGCCGCTACTGGCACACGGGGCACAGGCTGCCGCCGGCCCCAGCTGCGGCCGGCCCGCTTCCCGCCATCACCGCGGTCATCCCGGCAAGGAACGAGGCCGGCATCCTCCCCGGCTGCCTGCCCAGCCTGCTGAGCCAGGACTATCCGGCCGCGTTCGCCGCGGTGCTGGTCGACGACGACAGCGCTGACGGGACGGGCATGACGGCCGCCGCGGTCGGCCGAGCCGCCGGCTGGCAGGCGTCGGTGACCGGCGCGCGCCCGCAGCCGGCCGGAGGGCCCGCCGCTGCGCGGGAGGGCGGGCACGCCGCCGGCGCAGACCGCGAGCTGAAGGTCGTGACGGCCAGGCCCGCGCCGCCGGGCTGGGCGGGGAAGGTGTGGGCCATGGCCGAGGGCGTGCGCGCACTCCCGGCAGGCACCGAGTACGTGCTGTTCACCGACGCCGACATCGCCTACCGTCCTGGCACGCTCGCCGCACTGGCCGCAGCCGCGGCCGGGCGGTACGCGCTTTTCTCCCAGATGGCGCTGCTGCGCACGGCTAACCGCTGGGAGAAGCTCCTGATCCCGGCGTTCGTCTACTTCTTCGCGCAGCTCTACCCTTTCCCCCGAGTCAGCGTGCCGCGGTCAAGCACCGCGGCGGCGGCCGGCGGCTGCATGCTGGTCCGCGCGGACGCGCTGGCCGCGGCGGGCGGGCTGGAGCAGATCAGGAACGCCCGGATCGACGACGTCGCCCTCGGCCGGCTGCTCAAGCGCGCAGGCGGCCGGTGCTGGCTCGGGCTCACCGCTGACGTCACCAGCGAGCGGCCCTACGACGGGCTGGCCGACATCTGGGACATGGTCGCCCGCAGCGCCTACACCCAGCTGCACTACTCGCTCGCGGCAACCGCAGGCGCAGTGGCCGGCCTGGCCTGGCTGTACCTGCTGCCGCCGGCCGCGGCCATCGCCAGTGTCGCGCTGCTGGCCGCCGGGTACCCGCTGACGACCGGCGCCTGGCTCGCCGCCGCCGGCCTGGCCGGCTGGCTCCTCATGAGCGTGACCTACGTCCCGATGCTCAGGCTGTACCGCCTGTCGCCACTGCGCGCCCCCGCCCTGCCGCTGATCGCCGCCCTGTACGCCGCGATGACCGCCGACTCCGCGCGCCGCCATCACCGGGGCCGCGGCGGCGAGTGGAAGGGCCGCGTCGCTGCCAGCTAGCGGACGCGCGCTTGCGCGGAAGCGTGCCGCGGTTGAGGCCGGCGCCGGCGGGTGGCACACTGCGACGCCATGACCGATGAAGCACCAGACCTGCACATGCTGAATCTCGTCGTCGCCGATATGACGGCGAGCGCGGAGTTCTACCGGCGGCTCGGGGTCGCGGCCGCGGCCGCCGCCGAGCCGAGCGGGGGTCACCTGCAGCTGCGGATGCCGGGCGGATTCAGCCTGGAGCTGGACACCGCCGAGTCCGCGCGGCTGTGGCACGCTGGCTGGCGCTCCGACCCGGCCACCGGACGCGTCGTCATAGGATTCTCGCTGCCGACCCGGCAGGACGTGGACCACCGCTACGCGGAACTCACCGCGGCCGGGTACACAGGGCGGCAGCCGCCGTTCGACGCGTTCTGGGGCGCGCGCTACGCGATCGTGGCCGACCCGGACGGGAACGACGTCGGCCTGATGAGCCCGATCGAGGAGTCACGCCGGGGCCGGCCGTCTGCCGAGTCCCCGGCGCCCTAGCCGGGTCAGCTCTCGAACGCCTCCGGCGGGGGGCAGGCGCACATCAGGTTGCGGTCACCGTAGGCCTGGTCTATCCGGCGTACCGGCGGCCAGTACTTGGCCCGCCGGTCCGACCGCGCCGGGTAAGCCGCGGTCTCCCGGTCGTACCCGTGCTTCCAGTCGCCGCTGATCAGCATGCTCGCGGTATGCGGCGCGTTCTTCAGCGGGTTGTCGGCGGCGTCCCACTCCCCCGCCGCAACCATCTCGATCTCGCGCCGGATCGCGATCATCGCGTCGCAGAACCGGTCAAGCTCGGCCAGGTTCTCGCTCTCGGTCGGCTCGACCATCAGCGTGCCGGCCACGGGGAACGACATGGTGGGCGCGTGGAAGCCGTAGTCGATGAGCCGCTTTGCCACGTCCTCCGCGGTAATCCCGGTGGCCGAGGTGATCGGCCGCAGGTCCAGGATGCACTCGTGCGCGACGAGGCCGCCCTGGCCGGTGTAGAGCACGGGAAAGTGCTCGGCCAGCCGCGAGGCCACGTAGTTCGCGGACAGGATGGCCGCCTGCGTTGCCTGCCGCAGCCCGGCGGCCCCCATCAGCTTCACGTAGGCCCAGGAGATCGGCAGGATCCCGGCCGACCCGTACGGCGCGGCAGCGACCGGGCCAGCCATCATGCTCGAGGGCAGTTCTTCCTCGGGGCGTGCGGCACTGCCGGGCACCGGCATGTCCCCGAGCTCGGGGTGGCCGGGCAGGAACCGGGCCAGGTGCGCCCGCGCGGCTACCGGGCCGACGCCGGGACCGCCGCCGCCGTGCGGGATGCAGAACGTCTTGTGCAGGTTCAGGTGCGATACGTCCGCGCCGAACTTGCCTGGCCTGGCAAGGCCCACCAGCGCGTTCAGGTTCGCGCCGTCGACGTAGACCTGGCCGCCGGCCTCGTGCACGGCCGCGCAGACATCGCCGATGGTGTCCTCGAAGACGCCGTTCGTCGACGGGTAGGTCACCATGATCGCGGCGACTGACTGCCCGTGCTCCGCCAGCTTGCCGTGCAGGTCACCCATGTCGATGGCGCCATCCGCGCCGCACTTGACCACCACGACCCGCAGCCCGGCCAGCACCGCGCTGGCCGCGTTGGTGCCGTGCGCCGACTCGGGGATGAGGCAGATGGTCCGCTGCGGCTCGCCCTGCGCCCGGTGGTAGCCGCGGATCGCCAGCAGGCCGGCGAGCTCGCCCTGTGACCCGGCGTTGGGCTGCAGGCTGACCGCGTCGTACCCGGTGATCTCGGCCAGCGCCTCGGCCAGCTCCCGGATCAGCTCGCGGTATCCGGCACTCTGCTCAGCGGGCGCGAAGGGATGCAGCGCGGCGAACTCCGGCCAGGTGATGGCCTCCATCTCTGCCGCCGCGTTGAGCTTCATGGTGCACGAGCCGAGCGGGATCATCGAGCGGTCGAGCGCGATGTCCCGGTCGGCCAGCGTGCGCAGGTACCGCAGCATCGCCGTCTCGCTGTGGTAGGAGCTGAAGACCGGGTGGGCCAGGAACGGCGAGGTCCGCGCCAGCCCGGCCGGCAGCCTGTCGGCCACCTTTGCCGGAAACGCGATGTCCTGCCCGGCCAGCGCGCTGGCGACGGCGCGCAGTTGCTCGTGGGTCGTGGTCTCGTCGCAGGCCACCTGCACCACGTCGGGCGAGGCCAGGTAGACGTTGTACCCGGCCGCCTCCGCCCTGGCGGCTGCCTGCGCGGCCGCGCCGGGCAACTCGACGGCGACCGTGTCGAAGAACTCGGTCGTTCCCGTTTCGATGCCAGCGTCTTGCAGAGCCCGGGCGAGCGACGCCGCACGGGAGTGAACGCGGCGCGCGATGGCGGTCAGCCCGTCTGGCCCGTGGTAGGCCGCGTACATGGCGGCGATCACCGCGAGCAGGACCTGGGCCGTGCAGATGTTGCTGGTCGCCTTCTCCCGGCGGATGTGCTGCTCGCGGGCCTGCAGCGCGAGCCGGTAGGCAGGCTGGCCGTCGGCGTCGAGTGACACGCCGACCAGCCGGCCAGGCAGCTGCCGCTTGAGCACGTCGGTGACGCAGATGTAGCCGGCGTGCGGGCCGCCGAAGCCCATCGGCACGCCGAACCGCTGCGTGCTGCCCACGGCGATGTCGGCGCCTAGCTCGCCTGGCGGGGTCAGCAGTGTCAGCGCCAGCAGGTCGGCGGCCACGACCGCCAGGGCGCCGCGTGCCTTCGCGGCAGCGATCGCGGGCCGCAGGTCCCTGATCGCACCGCTCGCGCCCGGGTACTGGGTGAGCACGCCGAACAGCTCGCCGTCGGGCTGGGCCTCGATCAGCTCGGGCGTCACGGCGGCGATGACCAGCTCGATGCCGAGGGGCTCGGCCCTGGTGGCCAGGACCGCGAGGGTCTGCGGCAGGCAGTCCGCGTCGGCCAGGAACACGCTGCCCTTGCCGCGGTGACGGCGGGCCAGCGTCATCGCCTCCGCGGCCGCGGTCGCCTCGTCCAGCATCGACGCGCCGGCGACCGGCAGCGCGGTCAGGTCCTCCACCATGGTCTGGAAGTTCAGCAGCGCCTCCAGCCGGCCCTGGGAGATCTCTGGCTGGTAGGGCGTATAGGCGGTGTACCAGGCAGGGTTCTCCAGCAGGCTCCGCCTGATGACGGCCGGCGTGCTCGTGCCGTAGTAGCCAAGCCCGATCATCGACGTCGCGACCGTGTTCTGGCTGGCCAGGCGGCGCAGCTCGGCCAGGACCTCGTCCTCGGACAGCCCCGGGCCCAGGTTCAGCTCATGGTCGGCGATGCCGGGCGGCAGGGCGGCGGCGGTCAGCTCGTCCAGCGATGAGTAGCCGACGACCGCCAGCATCCGGGCCTGGTCGGCGGCGGCGGGTCCGATGTGGCGCTGGGCGAAGTCCATGGGAGCCTCCCGGGACAAGCCGGCGGCCCGCGCTCGGGCCGCAGGCGTGCGGTGATGTACTCCCCCTCTGTCGACCCGCCGCTGCGGACTCCAGAGATGCCACGCCCGGCCGGTCCTGGTGCCTGAGAGGTTCCGGGGAGGTTGCCCCTTCGGCGCCCCGCCTGGCTGTGCGGGGTCTCTCCCGGCCGACGTGTTCAGCGATCCGAGCTTACCCGAGGCCGTGGCTCACCGCCGGGCACCACCGCCGGAAGCCGTCAGGCAGAAAGCAGGCCAAAACGCAGGGACGCTGACCGGGATCAGTAACTGGGCATTAAAGGAGAAATCAGCTGATCCTGCGCGCCCGGCGAGTGGCCAGCTCATCACCCGTGGCTGCGGGCGCTTCGCCGCCTGCAGCCGACTCGGATACCTCGGACGGCAGGTCCGCAAGGCTGCCCTCAAGCTCCTGCCATACGCGGCCCAAGGCGATGCCGAACACGCCCTGGCCGCCTTGCAGCAGGTCGACCACCTCGTTCGGCGAGGTGCACGCATACACGCTGGCGCCGTCGCTCATGAGCGTCACCTGGGTGAGGTCAGACGACCCCCGGTCGCGGAGGAACTCCACGGCTGACCGGATCTGCTGCAGGGAGATCCCGGTGTCGAGCAGCCGCTTTACTACCTTCAGCACGAGAATGTCGCGGAAGCCGTACAGCCGCTGGGAGCCCGATCCGCTGGCCGGCCGCACGCTCGGCTCCACCAGGCCAGTCCTGGCCCAGTAGTCAAGCTGGCGGTAGGTAATGCCGGCCGCGGAGCAGGCGACCGGACCCCGGAAGCCAATGTCCTCCGGCAGCGGGCTGCCCGCCAGCGGGGCCCCGGCTGGCGACTCCTGGCCGAACAGCAGCTGCTGCTCCTCGGCCTGCCGTCGCTGGCTTGCAGAAGCTCGCGTCCTGGGCGCTGGCTCACCGCCCCTCGTCACAGCCACGCCCACCTCCGGACCGGCACGCCTCGTGCCCAGGTACCTTCGCACGTTAGGCTTGCCGCCCAGCCCGCGTCAACGATCGCCGGCGGCGCGTCGCGGCGCTGATCAGGTGACATTTCGGCAGTCATGGTGGCGCCTGGCCGCGGTCAGGTGGACTTCCCGAAGTCCTCGGGCGTGATCTGGTCAAGGAACTCGCGGAACTTCTCGACCTCATCCTCCTTGTCCTGCTCATCGGGGATGGCCACGCCGGCCTCGTCGAGGATCTCCTCGCTGACGAAGATGGATGCACCGGTGCGCAGCGCCAGTGCGATGGAGTCGGACGGCCGCGCGCTAACTTCCCTTCCGTTGGAAAAGATCAGGTCTGCGAAGAAGATGCCATCTCGCAGTGCCGTGATGTTGACGGTCGTCAGCCGGATCTCCAGAGCCTCAAGAACATCGCGCATCAGGTCGTGCGTCAGCGGCCGCTGCGGAACCATGCCCTGCTGAGCGAAGGCAATGGCGGTCGCCTCGTTGGGGCCGATCCATATCGGCAGGTAGCGCTCCCCGTCAGTCTCCTTCAGCAGGACGATGGGGTTGTTCGTGGGCATCTCCACCCGGACGCCGACTACCTCCATCTGCCTCACAGCGGCTCCGTCCTCATCCGCGCCTGCGCGCTGCTCTCTAGCGGATCTGCCTAGTGGCATTCCCGTTTGTTCTGGCAGGCATTCCCTTTGTCAACGTAC